>CBINOW010000049.1:0-27172 GCA_966252395.1 uncultured Oleiharenicola sp.
AGGGCTTCGAGCGGGGGTTCCAACGCTTGGTCTGGTGACCGAGGTGGACGCCGGCATCGAGGAGGTCGTTGGGGGTGACGTTCATGATCTATGTAGTTGCTACACAGGTCGGCCAAGTGGGCCGCCTTGCGATCGCAGTTTTTGCCGACGCTGCCATCCTGTAGGGCACCGCCAGCGAGTTTTGGTTTGGTTGTTTAAAGGAACAGGAAGGGCGAAAACAGAGATTGGGACGGAGCATGGCAAGGGGATTCTCTTCCGGGCGGTGCCCCAATTGGTCCAATCCGGCTCCGCCCCGGCCCGCCACCCGGGCGCCCCCTCCCTAACTGGCAAGGCAGACGTTATTTAGCAGGTCATGCCCGCCCTATAAGTTTGACGTGTCCCGGTCCGGAAGGTGCATTTTTCGGACGGTCTCCGGATCATCTGCCCCATGCTTTCGTCCCTCCGTAATCTCTTTCGCTTCCAGGAAAGCGGTCTGCTGCTGGTCATCGTCGTGCTGGGGATTCTGCTGACGGCCTTTGCCGGCACGGTGCGCACGCCGGTCTTCGAGATCGGGCCCGACGGTTCGCGGCAGCGCGTGTTCACGACCAACGATGCCGGCGAGCGCGTGCCGGCCTTCGTGGAGAAAAACAAATTCCTCAACGCCCAGAATCTCGCCCAGCTGGCCAAGGACACGAGCTTCATCGCCATCATGGCCGTGGGCATGTCCATCGTGATCATCGCGGGTGGCATCGACCTTTCGGTCGGCTCGATCTACGCGCTGGCCTCGGTGCTCGGCGCGCTGGCTTTTCAACATTTCGGTCCGACCGGTGCGGCGGCGGGCACGGCACCGTGGCTGGCCGTGACGCTCGGGGCGCTCGCCTGCGTGGGCACGGCGGCGGGCTGCGGGCTGGTCAACGGCGGGCTCATCGTGGCGCTGCGCGTGCACCCGTTCATCATCACGCTCGGAGCGATGGCGATTCTACGCGGCATCGCGTTCGTCGCCACCAAGGGCCAGTCCGTCGGCGGCTTCCCTCCCCTCTTCCGCGACATGGTTCGCTGGGAAACCAGTGGCGGCCTGAGCCTCGTGCCGCTGGGTGTGATGCTCGTGGTGCTCGTCGTGGGCTGGATCTTCCTGTCGCGCCTCTCGGCCGGTCGCCGCGTCTATGCCATCGGCGGCAACGAACTCGCTTCGCGCTTCAGCGGCATCCGCGTGGAACGCGTGAAGCTCGGCGTCTATTTCCTCTCGGGCCTGTCCGCCGGCGTCGCGGCCCTCATCGCCCTCGGTTACTATGGCAGCGCCAGCTCGGGCGACGGCCAGGGCTACGAGCTCAACGTCATCGCCGCCGCCGTCGTGGGCGGGGCCAGCCTCACGGGCGGCCGCGGCACCGCCCTCGGCGCCGTGCTCGGCGCGCTGATCATCCAGATGATTTCCAGCGGCATCGTGATCCTCGGCATCGACCAGAACTACAGCCAGATCATCATCGGCACCGTGGTCATCGCCGCCGTCGTGCTCGACAACTTCAACACCTGGCTCTCAAAACGTCGTCTCACGCAGGCCTCGGGCGCGAAACATTGAGCCGCCCGCCGGGTCATTGGTTTTCTCTTTCTCCAGTCCGCAATCCCCAATCCGTCATCCCCATGAAACGTCTGCTCCTCCTCGCCGCCTCGCTGGCCGCCGCCCTCGCGGGCTCCGCCGCCGAGCGCGAACTCATCATCGGCCTCGTCGCCAAGTCGCAGGGCAACCCCGTCTTCCAGGCCGCCCGCGTCGGCGCCGAGGACGCCGCCAAGGCCCTCAGCGCGAAGCACAAGATGAAGATCAAGATCGACTGGCGCACGCCCAACGAAGAAGACGCCCAAAAGCAGGCCGAGGCCATCGAGCAGCTCGTGCTCGCCGGCGCCGAAGGCATCGCGGTCTCCTGCTCCGACGCCAACAAACTCACCGACGCCATCAACCGTGCCGTGGACAACGGCGTGCCCGTCGCAACCTTCGACTCCGACGCCCCGGCCTCCAAGCGCTTCGTCACCTACGGCGTGGACGACATCGAGTGCGGCAAGCAGACGATGGAAGAGCTCGCCAAGGTCATGGGCGGCAAGGGCATCGTCGCCATCCTCGCCGGCAACCAGAACGCCCCCAACCTCCAGCGCCGCGTGCAGGGTGCCAAGGAAGTCGCCGCCAAGTATCCCGGCATCACGATCCGCGACACTTATTACCACAAGGAGACCCCGCAGGACGCCGCCGCCAAGGTCGAGCAGGTCATGCAGGCCAACCCCGACATCACCGGCTGGGCCATGATCGGCGGCTGGCCGCTCTTCACCGAGAACGCCCTTAAGTGGCAGCCGGGCACCGTGGCCTGCGTCTCGGTAGATGCCCTGCCCGCCCAGCTCGCCTACATCCGCAGCGGCCACGTCCCTGTCCTCCTCGCCCAGCAGTGCTACCAGTGGGGTTACCGCTCCACCGAGCTGCTCATCGCGAAGATCGTCGAGAAAAAGAATCCCCCGGCCGTGAAGGAAATCAGCGCCCTCATTCCTGTCACCAAGGAGACCGTGGACGAGTTCGCCAAAAACTGGGAGCAGTGGTTGCCGAAGTAATAAAGTAGGGCCGGTCTCTGACCGGCCTTCAGGATCGGCCGGCCAGAGACCGGCCCTACTGCCATGCCCTTCCTCGAATTCCACCACATCACCAAACGATTCCCCGGCGTGCTCGCGCTCGACGGCGTCGGTTTCGCCGTGGAACGCGGCACCTGCCACGCTCTCATCGGTGAGAACGGCGCGGGCAAGAGCACGCTCGGCAAGATTCTCGCCGGGGTGCACACCGCCGACGGCGGCGAGATCCGCCTCGAAGGCAAGATCATCCACCCGACCAACCCGCTCACGGCGCGCGAACTCGGCATCGCGATGGTCCATCAGGAACTCGCGTTCTGCCCGAACATGAGCGTCGCCGAAAACCTCTGCCTCGGCGACCTGCCGCGACGCGCGGGTTTCGTCCAACGCAGCGAACTGCGCGCCCGCGCCCGCGCCATGCTCGCGACCATCGGCGCCGACATCGATCCCGACGCCATCATTGGCACCCTCTCCACCGGCCGCGAGCAGCTCGTGCAGATCGCCGCCGCCGTCGGCACCGGCGCCAAGGTTATCGTGATGGACGAGCCGACCAGCTCCCTCTCCGCCGCCGAGACCGCCGACCTCTTCAAACTCGTGCGCGAGCTGAAGGCGCGCGGCATCACCCTCATCTACGTCTCGCACCGCCTCGAGGAACTCTTCGCGCTCTGCGACAACATCACGGTGCTCCGCGACGGCAAACACGTCGCCACCGAGAAAATCGCCGAGACCACCCCGCACCGCGTCGTCACGCAGATGATCGGCCGCGAGCTGCTCATCGCCACGCCCAATCACCTCGCCCGCGAGCCCGGCGCCGAGCGCCTGCGCCTCGAGTCGCTTTCCTCGCCCGGCCAATTCTCCGACATCAGCCTCTCCGTCCGCGCCGGCGAAATCGTCGGCATCGCCGGCATCGTCGGCGCCGGCCGCAGCGAGACCGTGCAGGCCGTCTTCGGTCTCGACCCGGCGGCCACCGGAAAAGTCACCGTGGACGGCAAACCGCTGCCCCTCGGCTCCGTGGATGCCGCCCTCGCCGCCGGTGTCGGCCTTGTGCCTGAGGACCGCAAGCGCCAGGGCCTCGTGCTCGGGCTCAACTGCCGCGAAAACACCGCCTTGGCCGCTCTGCCTGCGCTGAGCCGTCTCGGCTGGGTAAACCGTTTCAACGAGCGCTCGCTCGCCGCCAAATACACGCAGCGCCTCCGCGTGAAGGCTCCCTCTCTCGAATCCATCACCGCCGGCCTCAGCGGCGGCAACCAGCAGAAGATCGCGCTCGCCAAGTGGCTGGCCCGCTCCTGCGACGTGCTGCTCATCGACGAGCCCACGCGCGGCGTGGACGTCGGCGCCAAGGCCGAGATCTACCAGCTGCTCGACGAACTTGCGTGCGAGGGCAAAGCCCTGCTGGTCGTCTCCTCCGAGTTGCCCGAACTCATCGGCCTCTGCCGCCGCATCCTCGTGATGCGCGAAGGCCGCCTCGTCGGCGAGGTGCAGCGCGCCGACTTCAGCGAAGCCGCCCTCATGCGCCTTATGGCCGGTGTCGCCGCGGCGTAGTCGGTTGTTCAATGCGGAGGGCCGAGCTCCCGCGAGGCCGTCCGGCCCGCCAATCTAACTGTCATACGACTTTGTCCGAAGCGCCGGTTGACCGGACCTGCGGTCGCGTCATTAGTGGCGCCACTACCCCCCGCCGGCCACCTACCCCGTCGCCATGAGTGAGATCACGCAGCTATTGCATGCCGTCGAACGAGGGGACCGGCATGCCTCCGAGGAACTGCTGCCGCTCGTCTATCAGGATCTCCGCCGTCAGGCCGCCGCGCAAATGGCCCGGGAACGGCCCGGTCAGACGCTGCAACCCACCGCGCTGCTGCACGAGGCCTGGTTGCGGGTAACGGGCAACGGCCAGCCCCACTGGCAGAACCGCGCGCATTTCTTCGGCGCCGCGGCCGAGGCCATGCGCCGCATCCTCGTGGAAAACGCCCGCCGCAAGGCCCGTCTCAAGCGCGGCGGCGGACAGGTGCGCGTGGACATCGACGGCATCGAACTGGCTGCGGCCACGCCGGACGAAAAAATCCTGCTCATCAACGACGCGTTGGATCGCCTCCATCTCGAGGACCCGGAGAAAGCCCGCGTCGTGGTGATGAAATTTTTCGGCGGCCGCACGAACCAGGAAGTTGCCGAAGCGCTTGCCGTCACCGAGCGCACCGTCGAACGCCACTGGGCCTACGCCAAGGCCTGGCTGTTCCAGAGCATCCGCGCGCAAAACTAGGCGTCCCATCGCCGCGCCTGTCGGCTTTGCCGCGCCAAACGCGCATGTATCTATCGCCGAAGCGATGAACCCGCACGAAACCCGGACGGAGGAGGAGATCTTCGACGACGCCCGCCTGCTGGCCGATGCTGGCGAGCGCCGCGCCCTGCTGGACCGCGCCTGCGCAGGCGACTCCGCGATGCGCCAGCGGCTGGAATCCCTGCTCGCGGCCGAAGGCGACGCGGAGGGGTTCTTCGCGGAGTGCACCCGCGCCCTGCACCAGCAGGTGGCCGCGCCGATTTCCCCCGTCCCGGCCGCCGGCGAGGAAGCGATCGGCAGCCGGATCGGCCGCTACAAGCTGCTCGAAAAAATCGGCGAAGGCGGTTGGGGCGTGGTCTATCGCGCCGAGCAGCAGGAGCCCGTCCGCCGCCAGGTTGCCCTCAAAATCATCAAGCTGGGCATGGAGACCCGCAGCGTCGTCGCCCGATTCGAAGCCGAGCGCCAGGCCCTCGCGCTGATGGACCACCCGAACATCGCCCGGGTTTACGATGCCGGCGCCACGGACCGCGGACCGCCCTACTTCGTCATGGAACTCGTGCACGGCGTAAAGCTCACGGCTTTCTGCGATGAGCACCGGCTCGGCCTGCGCGAGCGCATCGACCTGTTCATCCAGGTCTGCCACGCGATCCAGCACGCGCACCAGAAGGGCATCATCCACGGCGACATCAAGCCGTCCAACATCATGGTTTCCCTGCAGGACGGCGTGCCGGTGCCCAAGGTGATCGACTTCGGCATCGCCAAAGCCACCGAGGCACACCTCACCGACCGGCTTTCCTTTACCCTTTTCGCCCAGCTCATCGGCACTCCCGCCTACATGAGCCCCGAGCAGACCGACGTCACGAACCACGACACCGACACGCGCAGCGACATCTACAGCCTCGGCGTGCTGCTCTACGAACTCCTGACCGGACTCACGCCCTTCGACGGCCGGCAGCTGCTCGACGCCGGGCTCGACGAGATGCGCCGCCTCCTCCGCGAAAAGGAACCCGCGCGCCCCTCCGTCCGGCTCGCGGCCCTGTCGGCCGCCGACTTGGCCCGCACAGCCGGCGCCCGGAGGATGGAAGCCCACCGCCTCGCCCCGCAGCTGGAGGGCGACTTGGACTGGATCGTCATGAAATGCCTCGAGAAGGACCGGAGCCGACGCTACGAAACGGCCAACGGCCTGGCCTTCGAGCTGCAGCGCCACCTCAACAACGAGCCTGTGATGGCCCGCCCGCCGAGCCGGCTTTATCGGTTACGCAAGCTCGTGCGCCGCAACCGCGTGGTTTTCGCCGCCGGCGGCGCGATTGCGGCGGTCTTGATCGCCGGCCTCGGCACCTCGACCTGGTTGTTCCTGCGCGAGCGTGACGCCCATCAACGGGCCCTCGCCGCCGAGCAGCAGCAGGCCCGGCTTCGTGCGCAGGCCGAACTGCGCGAAAAGATTTCCTCCGCCGCGCTCTTCGTGGCCCAGGAGCGTTACGAGGAGGCCGACAAGCTGCTCAACGAAATCCCCCTGGACCAACCCTCCGTCGAGGGCGCCGCCGTGCTCCGTGCGATCACCGAATGGCACGCCCTCCGCCTGCAGTGGCGGCAGGCGGCCGATCGCGGGCTGACCTTGCTCAGGGTAAATCCCCTCGACGGTTCCGACGTCTCCACGCTCGACAGCCTGCGCGTCGGCCCGATCCTGATCGAGCTGGGCGACATCAACGGCTACGAACGCTTCCGACAGGAAACCATCGCCCGCTACACGGCCGCGCCCTGCCCCTTTGCCGACCGCATCGTCAAGGTAAGCCTGCTGCTCCCCGCCAACGAGCGCCTGCTCGAGAGCCTGCGTCCCTTGGCCGAGGAAACCGCCCGGCACCTGGCCGAGGCTGACCGGGGCGGAGATGATTTCACGGCCGCATGGCGGTCGGTGGCGCTTGGGCTGCTCGAATACCGCCGCGGCAATTACGCCCGGGCCGCGGAATGGAGCCGGCGCTGTCTCGCCTATTCCGGCACCAACGCACCACGCACGGCCACGGCTCACATCATCCTCGCCATGGCCAGCCAGCGGCTCGGCCGCACCGCCGACGCCCGCGCCGGGCTGGCTGCCGGCCGTGAGATCATCGAGCACAAGTTCCGCAGCCGCCTCGATTTGGGCAGTCCGGTGCACGGCTTCTGGTTCGACTGGGCCTTCGCCCGCATCCTGCTCCGGGAGTGCACCGCGTTGCTTGAAACTCCCGTGGCCGTGCCTCCGGCGTAATTTTTTTGTTTCGTGTGTCGGGAAACCGCCGGCGAGGGCGCATGTAGGGGATGAAGGCAACGGCCTCGGCCGTCGCATCCCCCTAACCCGCATCCCCGCCCATGATCCCCATGCCCCACCTGAAGCCCCGCCATCCGTCGGCCCCACCCCGCAACCGGCAGACGGCCTTCTGCTCCGCTCTCGCGCTCGGTGCGCTTTTGAGCGTCTCCCCGGTCACGGCCCAGCAGACCGCTGCCCCGGCCACCGAGGAGAAAACCGTCGTGCTCGAAACCTTCGTCGTGAACGGCACCCGCGCCAGCCTCATCAGCGCGCAGGAGATCAAGAAGGAGGCCGTCCAGCTCGTGGACTCCGTGGTCGCCGAAGACATCGGCAAGCTGCCCGACAACACCGTGGCCGACGCCCTCCAGCGCGTGCCCGGCATCCAGGTTGGCCGCAACAACGGCGAGGTCACCACCGTGCTCATCCGCGGCCTGCCCAATCTCGGCACCACCCTCAACGGCAACGAAATCTTCACCGGCACCTCCCGCGGTGTCGCCCTGCAGGACATCCCGGCCGAGCTCGTGGCCGGCGTGGACGTCTATAAGTCCACTTCGCCCGACAAGATCGAGGGCGGTATCGCCGGCCTGATCGACATCCGCCTCCGCAAGCCCCTCGACTTCGACAAGCCCCAGTTCGCCGCCAGCGGCCGCCTCATCCACGGCGAACACGCCGAAGAAACCGGCCACGTGAGCAGCCTGCTCCTCAGCAACCGCTGGAAAACGGACATGGGCGAACTCGGCGTGCTCTACTCCGGCGCCTACCAGCAGCGCTACTTCGTGGACCAGACCGCGTTCAACTTCCTCTTCGAACCGGTTGGCGTGCCCACCAACATCCATTCGACCGGCACGCTCGAGCTGCCGTTCACGCAGGGCTCGCTCATCATCCCCGGCGACCGCACCCGCACCGCGCACAACCTCGCGCTCCAGCTCAAGGTCAACGACGACCTCGAACTCTACAACAACTTCCTCAAGACCTCCTACCGCGACAAGCACCAGGTCCACTTCCTGATCGGCTTCCCGCGCTTCGGCGCCTTCACCGCCGCCAAGATCAATTCGGGCAACGTGCCGAGCCAGGCCACCTCGGTGAACAACTTCCACCTCACCAGCACGCAGGCTTTCCAGCAGAAGACCGACGGCTACCAGAATGTCCTCGGCGCGAAGTGGACCCGCGGCGACACCAAGATCACCGCCGAATATCTCTACAACTGGAACCGCTTCGGCAACGAGGTGCTCATCGTGGACACCCGCTACGCGCCGCTGCCCACCGACACCTTCACGTTTACCTTCAACGACGGCGGTCGGGCCAACCTCACCATCCCCGGCACCGGCATCACCAGCGGCGAAAACTATTTCCTCTGGGGCCTGTTCGACAACCACGACGTCGCCGTCTCCGAGCAGAACGGCTTCAAGGTCGAATTTGAGCACAACCTGCCGAAGGGCGTCTTCCAGAAGCTCACCGGCGGCGTCCGCTGGAGCGACCGCTCCGTCCGCTTCCGCGGCACGAGCCGCAACGACATCGCCCCGGCCGGCGCAACCAACGGCGACCGTTTCGCCCCGACAGTCCCGCGCACCTCGACGATCACCGGCTTTGGCAGCGTCAACCCCGACGGCCCGCTAAGTTACTACGGCACCCCGCACTGGTATGGCGCCTCCCCGGACTTCCTCTACAACAACCCGAACGCCGTCCGCGCCCTCTTCGGCCTGACCGCCGGCAAGGCCCCCTACAACCCGACGCTCGGATTTACCGACGACGAGTCCGTGCTCGCCGGCTACGTGAACACGACCTTTGCCACGATGGTGGACGACAAACCCTTCGACGGTTCGCTCGGCTTCCGCGTCGCCCGCACCCAGCAGGATCTCAAGGGCTACAACACGACCGGCATGCCGATCGACGACAGCAAGTCGCAGACTGACGTGCTGCCCGTGATCAACAGCCGCCTGAAAATCACCGACCAGTGGCAGCTCCGCTTCGCCGGCGGCCGCACCATCACCCGCCCGAACTTCGGCGACCTCAACCCCGCCGTCACGCTCAACGCTCCGACCACCACGGGCGGCGGCGCCGGCACCGGCAGCGGCGGCAATCCCGACCTCAAGACGGTCAAGTCCGACAACTACGACCTGTCGCTCGAATACTACTTCGCCAACGACAGCTACGTTTCCGTCACCGCGTTCCACCGCGACATCGACGGCTACGTGCAGAGCTTCGCCGCCCCCGAGACCATCAACGGCATCAACTACACCGTCGTCCGCCCGCGCAACTCGGGCAAAGGCAAGCTCGACGGCTTCGAGGTCAGCTACCAGCACTTCCCCGACGCGCTCAAGGGCCTCGGCTGGATGGCCAACTTCACCTACATCGAAGGTGACACCGATGCCCCCGACTCCTCGCCCGGCGCAGCCGTCGGGGCCCGCGTGCGCAAGCCCTACGCGCAGGTGTCGAAGGAGGCGTTCAACGTCATCCTCGTTTACGAGGCCGGCAAGTTCTCCTCCCGCCTGGCCTACAACTACCGCGGCGAATACACCGACACGTTCGACGGCCCGAACGCCGCCGGCAGCCCGTTGCGCCAGATCATTGCCAAGCCGGTCGGCACGCTCGACTTCTCGGCCAGCTACGCGATCAACCCGCACTTCACCGTGACGCTTGATGCGACCAACATCCTGAAGAGCGAATACCAGGACTACTTCTTCAACGAGTCCCTGTATCCGCGCGACACCCGCGCCTACGACCGCACCATCGAGCTCGGCCTGCGCTACCGCTACTGAGCCGGCCTCCCCCTGTTCACACGAGACAACCCGAGCGGCCTGCCGTCCCATTTCCGGAGGCAGGCCGCTTTGCCTCGGAGCCTCTATTTCCCATGTCCGCCCTGCGCCCTTATCTGGTCCTGACCGGCTTGCTGCTCACCGCCGTCGCGCCTGCCGCCGAACCCAAACAGGTCAGCATTCACGACCCGGTGATGGCCCGCGAAGGCGACACGTATTACCTCTTCAGCACCGGTCCCGGCATCACGTTCTACAGCTCTTCGGACCGAGTGAACTGGCGGCGGCGTGGCCGGATTTTTCCCGGTGATCCGACTTGGGCGAAAAGCATCGCACCCAAGTTCAACGGCCACATCTGGGCGCCGGACATCGTCCGCCACAACGGGAAGTTCTACCTCTTCTACTCGGTCTCCTCGTTTGGCGTGAACACCTCCGCCATGGGTGTGACCGTCAACAAGACCCTCGACCCCGCCTCGCCCGACTACAAGTGGGAAGACCAGGGCATCGTGCTCCGTTCCGTGCCGAACCGCGATCTCTGGAACGCGATCGATCCCGCCGTCACCTTCGACGAGGACGGCACGCCGTGGATGAGCTTCGGTTCTTTCTGGGGTGGGCTGAAGCTGGTCAAGCTGGCACCCAGCCTCACCGCCGTCGCCGAACCCCAGGAATGGCACTCGATCGCCAAACGCGACCGCACCGTCCTGCATCCCGATGCCGATCCGGGTCCTGCCGAGATCGAAGCCCCCTTCATCTTTCGGAAACACGGTTATTATTACCTCTTTGTTTCCTGGGACAAATGCTGCAGCGGCAAGGACAGCACCTACAAGATGCTCGTCGGTCGCGCCAAAAAAATCACCGGCCCCTACCTCGACCGCGAGGGTCGCGACCTCGCGATGGGCGGCGGCACCCTTCTCCTCGCCGGCAACGCCGAGTGGGCCGGCGTCGGCCACAACAGCGTTTATACCTTCGACGGCAAGGACTGGCTCGTCTTCCACGCCTACGAAACCGCCGACCGCGGTCTGCAGAAACTCAAGATCGCCGAGCTGAGCTGGGACAAGGAACACTGGCCCGTCGTCCGCCCCGAATCCTGGCTCGGTTACCGGAGCCGCCTGATCGAGTAACCCATCGCCCTCCCCTTCATGTCATCTCCCGCACTCGCCCCATCAGCCTCGCGCCTCTCCATCCTCGAGAAAATCGGCTTCGGCGCCGGCGACATGGCCGTGAACGTCGTCATCTCTTCGGCGTTCCTGATCATCACGTATTTCTACACCGACGTCTTCGGCCTGAAACCGGGCGACCTCGCGGCGCTGTTCCTGTCGGTGCGCCTGATTGATGCCGTCACCGACCCGCTCATGGGTCTCATCACCGACCGGGTGAACACCCGCTGGGGCCGCTACCGGCCTTACTTCCTGTTCCTTTCGGTCCCGTTCGGCATCTCGATTTATCTCACCTTCCTCACGCCCGAGCTAGGCTACAACGGCAAGCTGCTCTGGGCCTACGCCACCTATATCCTGATGACCCTGCTGTTCACGGCGGTGACGATACCCTACATCTCGCTGATCGGCGTGCTCACCGACTCGACCGCCGAGCGCCTCTCGGCCAACGGCTACCGCCTCTTCTTCGCCAAGGTCGCGGCCTTTCTGGTCTCCATCGTGGTGCCGGTGCTGGCGCAGCGTTGGGGCGGCGGCAACCTCGCGGAAGGCTACCGCGTCGCCATGGGGCTCATGGCCGCCGCGGCCGCCGGCTTGTTCCTTTTCTGTTTCTTCACCACGACCGAGCGCCTCCAGCACAAGGTCGAGCACACGCCAGTCTGGACGCAAACCAAGCTCCTGCTCCGCAACGACCAGTGGCTCGTGCTCTGCGCCGTCTGCGTGATCGGCACCATCGGCTACGTCATCCGCGGCTCGGTCGCCGCCTACTACGCCAAATACTACCTCGGCGGCGACGAAACGATGATCGCGCGGTTCCTCGGCACCGGTGTTGTCGCCGCCATCCTCGCCATGGTCGTGTCCACCTGGCTCACCAAGCGCTTCTGCAAGATCGCCATGTTTCGGTGGACCCAGCTCGCCGTCGGCGCGCTGAGCGCGGCCATGTTTTTTCTCGTGGAACCGGGCGACACGGTTCGTGCCTTCGTGCTCTACTTCGTGTTGTCGCTCGTCGTGGACCTGCACGCGCCCGTCTTCTGGTCCGCCATCGCCGAGGCCGTGGACTACGGCGAGAAGAAGACCGGCACGCGGGTGAGCGGCCTCGCCTGGGGTGGCATATCGTTCTGCCAGAAGGCCGGCATGGGCCTGGCCGGCGCCATGGTCGGCTGGTTGCTGACCTACTACCGCTACGCGCCCGGCGCGACGCAGGATCCGGCCACGCTCACCGGCATCGCGCTCATGCTGTCGCTCATCTCCGGTGTCTTCCATCTGCTCATGGGGCTGCTCATGTTCCGCTACCGCATCACCGACCGTTTCTACAACCGGATGATGCGCGACGGTCTCGCCGCCGCCAAGGCCGGGTGATTCCTCCGCCATGTCCGCGACCCCGCTCCAACCTCTCATCCTCCAGCGCGCCGACCCGTGCATCCGCCGCTTTGACGACGGCTGGTATTACTTCACCGCTTCGGTGCCCGCCTACGACCGCATCGAGCTTCGGCGCGCGCGCACCATCGCGGAGCTGCCCGCGGCGCCGACCGTGGATGTCTGGCACAAGCCCGCCACCGGCCCCCACTCCGAGCTGATCTGGGCCCCGGAAATCCACCGCGTTTTCAACACCTGGGTCATATACTTCGCCGCCGCCCCCTCGCGGGAGATCAAGGACGATCTCTTCCAGCACCGGATGTGGGCGATCACCTCAACCGCCGCCAACCCACTCGAAGGCCCCTGGAGTCCACCCGTGCAGATGCATAGCGGCATTGACGCCTTCTGCCTGGACGCCACCGCCTTCACTCACCGCGGGACGAGCTACTACGTCTGGGCGCAAAAGGAACCGGCCGTGCGCGGCAACTCCAACCTGATGATCGCGCGGCTCGTCGCCCCCACCGTGCTGGCCGGACCGCCGGTCCGCCTCTCGATCCCGGAGTTCGATTGGGAGCAGCGCGGCTTCTGGGTCAACGAAGGCCCGTCCGTGCTCGTGCGGCATCGGCGCGTGTTCCTCACCTACTCCGCCAGCGCCACCGACGAGAACTACTGCATGGGCCTGCTGACCGCTCGCGAAGACGCCAATCTCCTCGACCCGCGCAGCTGGACCAAGTCGCTCCAGCCCGTCTTCAAGACCGACTACGCCCACAAGATCTACGGCCCGGGCCACAACAGCTTCACCGTCGCCGAGGACGGCATCACCGACCTGCTCGTCTATCACGCCCGCACCTACACCGAGATCGTCGGCGACCCGCTCTGGGACCCCAACCGCCACACCTACGTAAAACCCCTCTGCTGGGACGCCACCGGCCTGCCCCTCTTCGGCCGGCCGTCCGGTGTGGAGTGAAAGTCAGGGCTCCCTTCTTTCCAACGGCTCCACGGGCCGTGCTGGATCGGGCTTCGCCGGTGCGACGTGAAGACTATAGTATGGGTTGACGGGATGGTCAGGCGGAGGAGGTATCATCGGAACATCCCCGGCCCGCTGTTTCAAACGCGCGTTCAACTCACGAATCTCCTGATTCATGATCTCGATCAGCCGGTCTTGATGCGCCTCCCGCGCGCGCCGCTCCTCTTCGTCCACCTTGGGTTGCGGTGGAATGATCGCCGGCAAACGCCGGGCCTGCTCGCTAGTGACCACCGGTTTGCCGGCCGGTTCGGCCAGACGGTAGGCCGCCACAAAACCCGCAAAAAGCCCGAGCGCGATCAGCACGTTGCGCGTCGAGGGCTTCATGGATTACGAGCAGCTTCAGAAGAGTGCGCGCAGTGCCTTCGGCGTCGGCGCGGCCTTGGCGTCACGCAGCAGCCAGGTCTCGGTGTGCTTGAGGGTCTGCTGGGGCTTGAGCGTGGTGAGGGGACTCATCGTCTCCATTTCGACCATAAAATTCTGCGGGCCGACGTAGAACGCGAGGTTGGTTCCGAGCGGGTAATTGCCATCCGGTTGGTAGGCCGCATGGATGGCAAAGAGCAGCTTTCGCGCGGGGTCGTGCATCGCGACTATACCGGGGTCGGCCTTCACCATGCGCTTGTTCTCGCGGCCCGCGGGAGTCAGCACGAGCGCGTCCTCAGTGAGGCGGAACTGCTCATCGCCAAAACCCACGCCGCCGTGTCCGCCACCCCAGGTGCGAAAGGCGACCATCGTCGCATAGTCCCAGGCGCTGCCGTCGCCGAGCGGCATCTGGTAGGTGGTGCCGGCGATGGGCAGCGTGCAGGTCAGGCCCCACAGGCCACCGCTCCAGAGCATGTCGCTGTGGTTGGTGACGAAATGCGCGAGTTCGATCCGGTCGGCCGCGAGCACGGTGAACTTCACGCCCCGCTGCGTGCGGTGAACGGGATCGACCGGGGCCGTCACGGTGAAGCCCTTCGCAAAGGTCTCGACGGTGCAGGGCTGGTTGTCGGTGGCGTAGGTTTCCTCGGCCTCGTCGGCGCCGGGCCGCGCCACCCAGAGGCGGTGACCGCCCATGAGGTCCCACTTGCCGCGCCGGTATTTTCCGGGCGCCCACATGAGCAAGTTGGGACCGTCCCGCTGGGTCAGCACGGCAATGCGCGGCCCCTTGGCGGTGATGACGACCAACCGTAGCTCGGTCGTGCGGATTTCCATGGCGGCCAAACCGCCGAACTTGGTGCGTTTGATGGAGAGCTTGGAACTCATGGGGCTGGGACTCCGCCCAAGGTGAGCCCGAACCCGCCTCCGCGCCAGCCGGATTCGCTACTTACACAAGTTGAGAAAAACCCATTGACAGGCGCTCCGCCGGTTAGCACGTTGCCCGTCCCTTTGTTGCAGGGTGGAGCAGCCTGGTAGCTCGTCAGGCTCATAACCTGAAGGTCGTTGGTTCAAATCCAACCCCTGCACCCAATTTCGGCCCTCCCACTGCTCGGGAGGGCCTTTTTGTTAGGAAGTTACGCGAGTTGAGTCGTGAGTTCGAGGAAGCGCCGACAACGGCGAACAACGGCGGCTTTTGGCGAGCAACCGCACAAGAATCCACACAAGCAGGTCCTTGGCGAAGACCTATCGACTAGCCTACTAAATTCGGCGGGACAAACGTGCCATCCGCCCTCCATAGACTGCAAGGGCGTGGTTAGGGTTACCTGGGTCAGCGTTGGCTGCACTCACTCCGATGTAGATGGGTGATGGGTTAGGTCGCCATCCCCATGGCCCGCTTCAATGCGTCCAGCTCCACCCCGGCCTGCTGGGGTTGCGTCCGTCGTATCCTCTGTGGCATCGACGTCAACCACTCGGATCAACGCCCAATGCTGTACCAATCGCCCGTAGTGCATCGGAATCTTTTCTGTTAGTAAACCGAAACGCCGGCCAGGCCACGGCCAGCATGGGCTCCGTGGGCGCGGTGGAGAATCCCACATGCGCGAGAGCGATCATACCCGGCACGGTTTCTTCGCGATTCCAGGCGACACCAGTACGACGAATCTCCGCCAGTTCGACCTGCAGCCGGGAATCGCGAATCTTCGTGGCGAGATCAGGGCGCCGACTCAACGCGAGCTTTCCGAGAGCGTTACGCCGCAGGGTGTGTCGGGTGTGAGGCGACGGCCTTCGCTACCTATCAACCGAGGGCACGCATAAAACGATCAAAGCTCCATTAATTCGGTCATGGCCTCGAACCATTGATCGTGGCTGCAGGGCTTACCTGTCATGGGATGCACCTCAACATCCATGGGCGTGGCCTGCTTGTAGATGCGACCATACAGGCGAACCATTTTCTTCAGCGACTTGGCTTGTCCCGGCTCTTTGAGCGTCGCTAGTAACGGCATTCCCTTCTTCGGCGCCTTAGCCATTTCTTCGACCAAACGATCACCATAAAGGCGATGGACTCGGCCTTCAGCCGCCTCGCCAAGTTGACTCACAAAATAACGGCGAATGCAGCCAGCAGCCATCTGCGCCTCGACGGGTGTCATTGTGATAGTAGATGGCTTCATGGGGCGGAAGTGTTCTGGTCGATGAATTGGAAGCCACCTATACTTGCGCCCACAAGGGAGCGGAAATGAGTGCAGCTGTGAATAGTAAGTGTGTCTGACTCTGTCAGTTCCTTGGCTAGCTGGCTCTGCCAATCTTGTTCTTCTTTGCGCGTATACCGCAGGGACATTACCCAAGTTTTTGATCCTTCAACTCGCGTAGACCTTGCGTGAGTTCAGCGGCTACTCGTGACCAGTTATGGGCTTGGATCTCGGATGCTAACTTAATGAGCCGATCGAGTTTTGCCCCCAAGGGCTCGACGGGATCGGCACCGGTAAGCTCTGGTGGGAGCTTGGCTAAAAACTGATCATTGAAATCTTTCTGCCCTGGTTGAAAGTAGTGGTCACGCACCAGCTGGACGCACTTGTTGCCGACAACTTTGCAGAGCAACGCCTCCGGGATGCCAGCCATCAAAGCGAGCGTGCAGAACGTGGTCTTGCAGGCAGCGATTCCCTGGGTCGAGGGTGCGCGAACCCGCCCCTTCAGCGGCACCTGCGGCTCATTTTGCTTCGTGAGCACTCCCGCCGAAATCAGCACCTGCGTGAAACGCCAGGTTAGGCCGTCAGGATTCTTCAGGTACATCTCGGCAGCCTCAGGAAAACAATACTTCCCGTGATCGGGCATTTTTTCCAACACCTTGCGCAAAGCAGGAAGAATCGGAATCGTCACCCACACGGAGGTCTTGTAGGTCTGGACTCTGATCAGGTTGTTGACCAAATCAACATGCTCCCGCTCAAGCAGCGCACAGTTCTTTCGCCGCATTGCGGTGCTGAGCGCCGCGACGATCACGGGCCCAATGACCGGCGCCTCGTCTAACACTCCGAATATCTTGGCAACATGCGCGGCGGAGAACGGCACCCGATGCACTTGGCCGGCCTGCTCGTCATATTTGACCAGCTCAGTGAACGGATTGCTCGCGAGGCCACCCAGTTTCATCGCCGCGTAAAATGCCGCTACCAGCGACTCACGAATCCGGTTCATGGTCGCCAAGGTCAACCCGCGCGCCTGCTGCGCCGCCATGAACTCAATGGCCATATGAGGCAGCACCAGTCTGAGGTCATTAACTCGCGGGTATTCTTCATGCATGAAAGTACAGAAGCGATTTATCCGTTCCACGCTTTGTTCCTCATGATCAGGTGAGATGGGCCGCTTCCGCTGCTTCTTGCGGTAATACTCCTTCAGGCTGTCGATCGGGAGCGGCTTAAGGCTCGTCCCAGACTGCAACTCGTGGATGCGGCGCAGCCGGCTGGCAGACCTGGCCGGGTCGGTGATTTCAGCCTTCAGCTCCAGGAATTTATCGTTCGCGCGTACCCGCGACCGTTCAAAGCGTTCATCGCCCTTATCGGCCAGCGTAGCGGGCCGCATCCCCTCCACTTTGACTTTCAGCGAGAGAACACGAGCTTTGCCCTGTAAGGTGAACTTCCCGTACCACCACTTGGAGTTTTTTCGCAGCTCAAGAGACATGGTATTTTGCTCTGCGTATTAGGCGGCAGGCTCCACCGCGTTGGAACCGACGGGCGTCGGCACACCAACAATCCCCGAAGCGACGGCGCTCGTTTCAGGCTTTTTCGCATGGACCAGCAGATCCTGGGTGAAGTACATCATATTACCCTGGCTGATTTCATGTGCCGGAATCCGGTGGAACTCTGCGGCCTTGTAGAAACTCGTCCGCCCGATCCCCATCACTTCCGCGGCGCGGGTGGCGTTGACGTAAAGAGGCCCAGTCACCACCAACGTAGGGAGCCGTCCGCAATCGAGGCAGTGAAGCAGGTTCATCTTGGTCGCGAGGGGCACGTCGTCCGCTGCGAGGAGCAGGGTTTCAATCAACTTGCGCGTATTGGTCATGCTAAGAGATAGCGGGCGGCTTGTTGGCACCGACGCACTGCCGTTAAGCCCTAATTGTTAGCGAGAAGCGTTCTCCAAGGACCCTGACGTCCCCCTAAACAAGGGTCCGGTAGCTGCGGAGATTACACCTCCGTTGAGGCTGACGCCAAACCAGGTCACCGGAACACGCATCGCTCCATAGTGCTCAGCTCCTGCGGGCCCACCTGGCTACAACGCACACGATAACGCCGAGCTGCCCGGCGAGGAAATGCACCTGCTCCGCGAGCAGGGTGAGTTCGGCTGGCCTACGACCTACTGGGATCCGCTCCGCCGCCAACGCATGCTCGCCCCCGAATTCGGAGGAGACGGACGTCTCACCGCTGAACCCGGCCGGTTCCCCGACCCGCTCGTAACCTTTCCTGCCCACTGGGCGCCGATGCAGATGGCAATCAACACCAGCCAGCAGTTCCCCAACCACTATCTCAACGGCGCCTTTGTTGCCTTCCACGGCTCTTGGAACCGAGGCCCCGGTCCGCAGCGCGGATATTGTGTGGCCGTTGTACCGTTCGGTCCGGGCGGGATGCCGCTCGGGCACTACGAAATATTCGCCGAAGGTTTCGCCGGCCTCGATCCGTTGATGCGGCCAGCTGACGCGCGATTCCGTCCGGCAGGCCTCGCATTCGGCCACGACGGCACGCTCTACATCGGCGACTCCGTGAAAGGACGCATCTGGCGCATTGTTTACACCGGTGAGCGCAGCGCCTCGCACAAAAGTGCCGCGACACCCGCGCCGGCCCCCGCTGGCCCCGAGACGGTGCTTTCGCCAGGAGCCGCCCGCCACGCTGCGGCCTACAAGCTCTAATGCGCCGCCTGCCACATGGAAGACGGCAGCGGCGTCAGTGGCATGCAACCCGCCATTGCCGGCAGCCAAATTCTCTCAGGCGATCCCACCCGATTGATCCGCCTCGTACTGGCGGGCCCCGCCGCCGTGCTGCCTCCTGACCGGCCCAAATACGCCAATCTCATGCCGCCCTAGTCTACCCTATCTGACGAAGAGATCGCCGCCATCCTCACGTAAGCGCGCCAGAAATTCGCCCGGAACGCTGGTGAAATTACTCCAGAGGAAGTGGCTGCGGTGCGGGCCAGTACGGTCCTCGCGAAACCAGATGCAAACCTGCGTGGGCGCTAATAGCGGCAAATTTCTTCGATGATCAGGGCAAACCCACGGAAACCAGCCGTAGGCAGTGAGGCGCGGCCACCAAACCGTGTAACCTTGGCCGGATGGCAATCGCTACCCTGCTTATCGGAATGCGCCTACCCGCTGTTTCGATCGCTGTTTGGATTACTTGGCGAGCAGAACAGCTTGGATGCCTATCATATTTTCACCGCCGAAATGCACGGCCTTAACGCGTTCCTGCATTTTGACCTGAAGCTCGATCGCCACCCTGTGCCTCCGTCGCATGAGCAAAGCAATCTCTACGCGTGAGGTCCGGGCGAGATACTCCGCCACCGGGACGCTCCTCATGCCAGGTTGAAGGTCGTAGGTTGCCGCGTCGATAACCCGGGCGAGGAGTTAAAACATCGGTTCGTTACAGTGCCGGTGGTTTTCAATGTTCATATTCATCATGAATCTGCCCGGCTAAACGCTCCCGGGAGGCCATCGCCGGTATGGCGTTCGACGCTCCGTTGTCGCGTGTCGATGATGATGTGATTGGGCACGACGGCCTGAGCGTTAATTCCCGGGTTAAAACACCACGTGCGCCCGACGCGACACGCCCACTGGTGAGGATCGTGCTGGTGCCCGCACAAAACCATGGCCGGGCCTTTCCCGTCACGACACACCTCACCGAGGATTTCATCGCCAGCATCACGGCCATACACATCGACCGCCGCCGGTGAACGCGTGGGCGGCGCGTGGTGGAGCCAAATTTCGTTTCCCTCGGCGGATGGCAGAAGCCCATTCCAGCCAATGCACCGAAACCGCAGACCGCCGGCATCGAATACATCACCGTCAACCCACAACCCCGCTCGGCGAAGCCCCCTCAGCCAGGAGGCCTGATGAAGACTGGGCGGCGCTTCCGGCGCGTTGAACGAATCATTATTTCCGGAACAGAGCGCCAGCGGCGTGGCGATGCGTCCCAGAGCTGCCTCCACCATGCTCACCTGAGAATCAATCCGTTGGGCATCGAGCGGGTCGATGTGGTCGCCGGTGAGGCAAACGAGATCGTATTCGGCTGCACGCGCAGCCAACCAATCGAACCAACGCCTGTTACCGTGAAAATCTGTGCAGTGGAGGATGCGCATGGTCAAAATACCCCGTGTGCGATCTGAGTGAGCGCTATGGCAACCCGCCGACGGCCCTGGCGGGTTTGCATAACCTTGAGCGGCACCTTCCCGCCGAGCAGCCGGGCTGGCTCGCTCAACCAGATCGCGAGGGCGGCCTCGGTGGCGAAGAGCGCCATCCCAGCGGCCAGTACCTCCGCGTCCACGTAGCCGATCAGTTCCAAGCACCGCTGGTAGCGTCCGATTTCAGCCTTGATGCCCGCCTGCAGCCGGCGGCGCTGGCGTGACGTGATGGAAGGTTTCATGGTTAAGCGGCTTCAGGGGTTGCAGATTCAATCAATAGCCGCTGGTGGCTTTGGATCGACGATGTGCGGCTCAGTCGGCACCTCACGAAGCTTCCAGGTCAATCAGCATCGGCGGGATACTCTCCGTGGGCACGAACAGCTGCTGGCGATCATCCCAAACCGAGGGGCAGCAACCGTTGGCATCCGCCGCCGCGAGGTGGCCACACTCACCATCCGCATCCAGGGAGTAATAACGCTCGCAGGGAATCGCCTCGTGGTCACCGACGAGAACGCGCAGGAGGTTCAAAGTGGTCGCCACATTCCATTCGCCATGCCGCGCGATGAGTCGGTTCTCACCGAGACGGAATGCCTCCGCGAGCGACGTCGCATCCAAGCTGGGCGCGGAAACAATGCCCGCCATGGACGCGACCAGGCTGAGGGGCAGGCCACGGCCGCCCTGACCGTGCCCGGCATGGTATTCACTGAGATCAAGGTGAGGATAGCCATTCGGGCGGTGAAGGGCGGCGAAGTTCGGGTTGCTGCACCGGATCTTCAGCGAGTCCATTCGCGCGAGCATGAACGCGACATCGAAAGTGCGCCCCATTTCGTGAACGAAAGTATTGCGGAAATTGGCGATGCTGCGGTTGAACTCCGTCAAGAGCTCCTCCTCGCCGCCCTGAAAGGACTTCAGGCGCATCACCGGGTCACCATCGGCATTGTCGGCGATGTAGCCGAGCGTGATGCAGATGATACGCCCGTAGTTCGGGTTCAGGGCCGCAAACTGATCATAGGTCAGGCCCGGTGACTTGGACCGGGCTTCGACAAGCTGGCGGTTGATATCGTCCCGCAACTGCGGTTCGTAGTCATGGAGCGCGAGGCTCGGCACCGTCTTTATGCCGAGTGCAACGTGGCTGATCTGATTCAGGCGGCTCAGTTTTGTTTTCATGGTGGGAGTGCGGGAGGGTCGCGCCCAATCGATCAACGGCGGGTCACCCGCGGCGGCGGATTCTCCGGTTCGAGATTGGGCGTGACGTTGGTCATGCCTAATAGATAGCGGGCCCACATTCGGCCTCCGCGCACGCCCTTGGCGCGCGCTATTTCCCGCCGCCGAAAACAACGTGCATCACTCTAATGATAAGCACTTAACATAATCCAAGAAGACTCCCTGGTTCCGCTGGCCGATCTTTTCCGGACTGTGTCCATTCCAACCCGACAGACTGCCCCAGAGAGCCTCGATCACCCTCCGGCCACTCATGGGAACATGTCGCTCAAGTTCAGAGGCCACTCGTGATCCTAGTCAGCGTGGCGAAATACGCTTATCGGCAGACTGGCCCGCCGCTCCGGCCCAGTTCCGCCTTTTCGAGGGAACGGTGAACTCGGCTTATCGCCCGGGCAGGTGTGGCGAAATATAGATAACGCACTACTCGCGGTCAGGGGCAGCCGTGGGTGATGCGGACGAGGGCGGTGACGACCGCTGCGCGACCCTTGGCGGTGCGCATGACCTTCAGCGGCACCTTGCCGCCGAGTGAGGGAGCGGGTTCGCACAGCCAGAGGGCCAGAACTGGTGCGCTTTCGAAGAGGTCCATCCCGGCCGAAAAGATCTTTTTGTCGACCAGGTGGAGCTGCTTTTTGAAATACTGGAGCTGCTTGATGCGGGTTGTGATGCCGGCCTCAAGGCGGCGGCGTTGTTTTTGAGCGAGGGCGTTGTTCATGTTTTAATTGGGCGACCTTGGTGGGAGTGCCGGCCGGCCATCACATAGATGCGCACTCATCCATGCTGGCCCCCCGCCCCCCTGCCCCTAACTGCATCGCCATTTCCAACTGACGACACTAGTCGTGCCAAACTATTCTAAACAGTGGAATTTGAGAGCGGAAATGGTCAGCGGCCGGCCGCTTCAAAATCCAGCAGGAACTCCGTCAACGAGACGCAAGGTAATCCGTGACAAACATCCTGGCCAGCCCGGGGTAGAGCGTCAGCATGACCGGGGCGACGCGGGCATCGGCCGGGACGCCAACGGCGCAGCAGACCGCGCCGCGCTGATCGCACACCCAGGCGATCTTGCGGTGAAACTTCGCCGCATAGCATTGCGGACCCTGAACGAAGGCCGACAGATCGTCGCGCCAGAATTTAGCCTCGAGACCGGTGAGGACCATCTTCGCCTCGGCGACGACCATGAGGTTCTCCTTCGGATGGTAGCCGAGGTAAGGGCAACCATAGTTTTGGACCGCCAAGGGCCAACCGGAAAACAGTTGGCTGCGGTTGTTTCCAACCGCAGCCAATTGTTAATATTCAGACGACTTCGCCGCCGGTCGATCTGGTTCGTCCGGGCCTAGAACTTGTAGTCAACGGTGATTTTCACGTTCCGGGGCGCACCGGTCGTGAAGTCCGTGTCACCCTGACGGTCAAGGTAGAGCTTATCGAACACGTTGTCCACGGCCACGGCCACGCCGATCCGGTGACCGGACAGGGCGAACTCATAGCGGCCAAACAGGCCGACGACAGTGCTGCCGGGAATGATCCAGTCGCGCTGGGCGGAGACAAAGGCGTGGGCGGGGCCATCGGCCATATAGCGGACTGTGCCGCCAAGGCTCAGGCCCTTGAGTGGGCCGGAACGGAACTCGTAGCGGGTGTGGCCCGTGATTTTGTCCTTGGGAGTGGTCAATGGCAGGCCGACGTTGGCGGGAGTGCCCGGATCGGACACGACCTTGCCGTCAATATGCATATATTGGAGCCCGAGCGACCAGCCCTTGATGGGCTCGAAATTCAAACTGGCTTGCATGCCCGTGCCGACCTGCGATCCGGCGTTTATGAAGTAACTGGGGCCGCTGTTTCCCGCGGGGAAGAAGACCACGAGAACGTTGTCTCGGGTGAGGTCAAAGTAGGCGAGTTCGCCCGACAGGCGTCCATCCAAGCCCTCAAACTTCAGGCCCAGATCCCAACCCTTGCCCGTCTCGGGCGACACGTCCGGCGTGCCGACGGGATTGCCTTGGCGCGGCGGGATGAAGGTGGTGCCGTATGAATAGTAGGCTGTCAGGCGGCTAACGAGGGCTCGCGGCTTGTCCTTGTGCTTGAAGATGTCGCCGCTGACGCCGTGTTGATAGGTGGGCTGCTTGTAGGGAATCCAAGTGTAGGGATCGCCGTAGGTGTTGGTCTTGATCTGCTTGAACGTGCCCTCGTTGAAACGGTAGCCGACGACAAAACGGAGCCGCTCGTCGAACGCGTCAACGAGCGCGGTGATCCGTTGCGAACGGGTCTGATTGCTATCGTCGCGGTAGGGACGTGAACGTGAGGCATTGCGCGTCCAGGTGCTCCGGATCGTTTCCGCGCTGGGCAGGAGAAAGTCGCTCGGCTGTGAGGCAGCCGGCGGCCAGGGAATGAAAAGAGGCGCGGTCGGCTTCTGGTATTCGAAGTAAGTCTCGCGGTCCGACGACTGATAATATTCCGCGCCGCCGATGAGTTTGCCCTTCAGCTTGGCGGCCGGGGCCTCCCACAGATAGAGCAGGTCGAGCTTGAAACTTTTTGTCTCGCGCTCACGGTCAGCGTCGATGCGCGCTCGCTCGGCCGTGCCCTGAAAAGAGTCGATGCTGGACCAGCCGTTCACGCCGTCCTGATCTTGGTTGAGATACAGTGCGGAGAAACGGGCGGTGAAGTTCGGCGAGACGGCGGCGATCGCTTCACCGCTCATGACGCCCTGCTTCCAGCGCCACAGTTGGTTGGACGGCCCGGCGTTGTAGTAAGGTCCGGCACCGTAGTTATTTGGAAAATCGAACTCCCTGAAGCCATCGCCGTCGGTGTCCCTATACAGGGCGGTGGTGCCGCGGACGATGTTGTTGAATGTGTTGTTCGGGCGGTCGTATTCTAGATAGTCGGCCCGGGCGTTCACCATGAGCCAGGACACGGGCTCGACATGAATGGCGGCGTAGGCGCCCCTTTTTTTGTCATACCAGCGCAGAATGTGGCTGTCGGTTTCGCTCTGGTAGGCGATGAAGCGGACCGCCGCCTTGGCAGGCAGCGGGACATTGATGTCAAACACACCGCGACGGAGGTTGTCCTCGCCCATGGTCACGGAAACGGAACCCGCCAGCTTGCCGGGCAAGGCAGACTTGGTGCTGATGTTGACCACCCCGCCCGCCCCGGCCTCGCCGTAGATGGTCGCCATCGGTCCGTTCACCAGTTCGACCACGTCGATCAGGGAATTGTCCATGAATTGCCTCGTGCGATGGCCGTTGTTCAGCAATTCGGCCCGGAAGCCGCGGCTGTTGAACTCGCTGCCGAAACCGCGGCCGCCCGCGCTTTGGTCGAGTGCCGCTGACACATTGCGAATCTCGGCCAGGTCCAGAATCTGGCTGTCTATAAGGGCCTGCGCGGTGATCGCCGTAAGAGTGAACGGCGAATCCATCGTCATCTGATTCACCAATCCGGCCGAAGTGGAGGATCTGGGCTTGTAGGGATTGTCACCGCGGGAGGTGACGACAAAAGGGGAAAGCGAAATCGGCTCCTCCTTCGGAGTCGGCGTGGAAATTTGCGCAGTAATCGTGCCGGCAAATAATAAAAGGGTAGCCGCCAAGGCGAAACCCCATTTCAGACAGGTAGGGTAGCTTTTCATAGGTGTAGGGTAAAGGGTAATGGTTTACCCATCTGGCACATCAGCGTATCGGGCAATCGCCACACAGTTCAACTGATTGAATGATTTCCTGCGCATTTTGCCGCCTGGCGGTTGCGCTCAACCTGACCGACCACACGCCTTCCGCCTGCCTAGGAGCGGCCATCAGGGCAGGGTTTCGAACTAATCCACCCCGAGAAGAAAAGAGAGGCCGAAGAGGACGGTGGCGGCGATGCCGTTCCAGTCCCACTTGTAGTGCGCAAACCGAAAGGTGCCGGTTCGGATCCGCGTCGGCAGGTAGAAAAGGTCCGCAAAAGCAGGTTCTCCCCGACGGCGTGGTCGCGCGCTTCGATCACCGGGTCGCGGTGTTCGAGGTTTTCCAGGAGATCCACCTGAAACCCGGACGCACGCGGTTACAAGGACATGGCCCGCAGCGGACGCATCGGCCTCCAATAGGAACGTCGACAGCAGGAATAGCGGTGAGGGACGTCGTGACGTCTACGAGGCATCGTCAAACCACGACTGGCTAAGGGAGGAGCGTGCGTCATCGCGCCCCGGAAGCGAGATATGGTTAGACGCTATACAGGTGGATGCTGCGCGTAAAAATCAGGGACACGCGGGTTCGACTCCCGCCAGGTCCACTATTTACTTATTACCTCTTGGTAAGGTCATTATCCGGCCCAGGCTATGACTTGCACGTGAGTGCGCCTTGGCCCCTGAGTATGCCATCTTTGGCACGCAGGACTTCACCGTGCTCTGGTTGGCTCGTAGGTTCATCTCCCTAACGGTCGCCCTCAATTCGTGCCGGGGACGATCGTCTGCTCGCGTCGACGCAATTGTGTGATGCGCACCGCGAGGTCGTCGGCGAAGGCCGGCGTCTGCAGCTGGGCGAGCCTGTGGAGGCCTTCCGAACGGTGCGCCATGGGTTCACCTACGGGTTCGCCGGTGGCCGGCGCGTAGCACTCGACCGCATAATCACCATCGGGTAGGCGGAGACGCAACCGGGCGCCTTCGCTGCGCTGACCGGTGGCACGCGTGAACAGGTACACCAGGAGGAGATCGCGGGTGGGAGTTGCCAAGGTCACCGGCACCAAGGCGTCACCCAAGGGTTCGTCCGCCGCGAGTTGGACCGCCGAAAAATCCGGCACCGCACGCCAGAACTCCTGCGCGCGCCACCAATTCGCATACGGCCGCACGAAATCCTGCCCGGGCGCGGCATAGTCGGGATCGTCGATGGCTTCGCAGCCATCGCGCGAGTGCCAGGTGGTGTACGTGCCCGCAGCGGCAGCAATCCACAGCTGCTTGCGGCGGCCCACCGGGTCGTCGTTCTTGTGTCGCACCTCACGCCCCGTTTCGTTGTTGAAGCCCGGCTTTCCGTAGCCGCGAAGATTTCGTGCGACCGCGAGATACCAGTCGCGCAGATCGTAGGCTGGCACTGTGCCGGTGCAGGTGTGCACCACCGCAAGTCCCATCCAGTCGGCCGCCGGCCAGAGCGGGCAGTCAGTCGTACCGGCGGACGAAATCACGGGGCGATGCGCGGGATCGTGTTGCTTCAGGTACTCGCCTACCGCACGCTGGAACCCGGGGTTCTCGACGTATTCGTTGTGGATTTCCCAGCAGAAGATGTTCGGGTGCCGTGCGAGAAGCGCGAGCACACGGTCGAGGTACGGGCGCACCTGCTCAAACGACGCTTCCGAGTCGGGCAGCTTGAGCGTGGTGAACAATGTCAGGTTGACCCCAATGCCGCGCGCCGCCGCCAGCCGAAGCCGCTCTTCGACACGGTCCCAGTAGGCTTCATTGAAGCCCGTGAAATCCGGCGTCGCCCGCGTTCCAGCCCATGGCCAGGCGTCGAGGTGCAACACATCGAAATAGAGCGCGCCCTCGAGCGCGACCCGGATGACGTTCGCGCCCAGCTGCTCCGCCCGTTGCAGCGTCAACATCGGCCGTGCGGCCGTGAAATAATGCCAGGCGGTCTTGTTAAGGATGAAGTGGTGCTGTCCCGCTGCATCCACGAAATGATAGGGCCGCTCCGGGTCGACCCGAACGACCTGCGTCCACGCCGCGGCCCGGGTATCCGGCGTCGACGACGCAGTCGCGCCTGCGTGGATCCAAAGCGCCAGCAGGGCACCGAACGTGGCCCACCGCCGCACCGCGGACCGACGCTCACCACTGCCGCTGATCGACAGTCTTGCTTTCAT
>CBINOW010000050.1:0-26574 GCA_966252395.1 uncultured Oleiharenicola sp.
CGTCGGGCAAGGCGGCGTCCACGGGAGCGGCGGGCGGCGTCGGGGTGGCGGCGGTGGATTTTTCCTGCGCGCCCAGAGTCAGGGCCGCGCACGCGAACACGAACAGGAGTCGTCGCATCATGGGGTGGGGGAAAGCCGCGACGTTAGCGGCGCCGCTCCGTGGCGCGACGAAAAATGTGCCCGCCGCCGCGCCCGCCCACGATCGCGCCGTGCCGTGGTAGGGCGGGGTCGCCGAACTCCGCCTTTGGTCGCCAGCTGCGAGGTGCTCGAGGCGGGGTTCGGATCCCCCGCCCTACAACCTGCGCGGCGCTGCCTCACTCCCGTGTCGGGCGCTCGGGGGCAGGCGTCTCGCGGCTTGAGAGGCTCTTGATGTAGAGCACCAGCGACTCGATCTGGGCATCGGTCAGCACGCCGGCGTAGCTCGGCATCTCGACCATGCCCTTCGTGACGCGGCGCTTCATCGGTTCGCGGATTTTTTCGCGCAGGTAGGCTTCGTTGGCGACGGCGGTGGTGCCGTCGGTGAAGCGCCGGCGCGAGTTGTAGAGGTTGAGCCAGGGCGGGCCGATGGTCGCGCGGGTCGTCGGGTCGGGGAAGTGACACGCGGCGCAACCGAATTGCACGGCCAGTTCCTGGCCGGCCTCGGCGGCGATCTGCTCGGGGGCCTTCGGCCGTTCGACGATGTCGCGCTTGTTCAGGTCCACGCCGGGGAAACCCGTCGCGGCGAGATTTTCCTCCCGCAGCTGGTGGACCGTGAAGAACACCACGCCGGGCGCGGCGGGGCCGCCGTCGGCGAACTTGAAGTCGTGTTTCAGCTCCAGCTGCATCGCGGGCGTCAGATTGGGCAGGTGGATGAAGACCGAGCGGCCGTCGGCGGACAGCACGACCTGGCTGACGCCCTGCGGGGTCGTGCCCGGCCGGCCGTCGAGCGTGTAGTAACCGCTGCCATATTCGGCGCTGCGCAGGTAGTTCCAGGCGCGGACCTGCACGGCGAGGGGCGAGACTGACGCCGGGTCGAGCGGGCGGGCAAATTCGAGCACCACGCCGTGCGCATTCGACCGCGCGGCGACAGGCGTGACGATCGGCGACGCGGCGTCGGGTCGGAGCCGGCCGAGCGACCACATGGTCTTGGTGCGCGTGCCCCAGATCTGGAAACCGGCGAACCACACGGCGCTGCCGTCGGCGGCGCGCCGGCCGTGCAGCAGCGGCAGGTCGGTTTCAAGCCCGAGCGGAATCACCGCGCCCTGCGGCACCGGCGCGCTGAAGTCGGGCGAGATCAGGAACAGCCGGCCGCGGCCGTAGGAGAGGTGCAGGAGCTTGTCGCTCCACGCGCCGAAACCCTCGGTGGGCGTCCAGACCTGCGAGGCCGAAGAGGTGTCCTGCGCGTGGGGAATCCACACGAGCGGCGGGGTGAGTTTCTCGGGGGCGGTCTCGGGGAAGCCGTAACTGTCACCTTGGCGAAACACGTAGCCCACCGACGCGGGGATGAAGTGACCCTGTTGATCGGTGCCCGTGACGACGCCGGTGCGCGGGTGGACGGTGACATAGGGCTCGCGGGCGGAGCGGGCGAAGACCTCGGAGCTGCGTCCGTCGGGCGCGATTTTCAGGATGGCGCCGGCGTGCGGCGTGCCTGTGCCGCCGGACTGGATGCCGGTATTGGTCGTGATGCCACCCTGCGAGACGTAGGTGGAGCCGTCGGGGCCGACCGCCATGTCGAGGGGGAAGGAACGCGTGGTCTGGCTCTGGATGACGTGGTCGTTGAAGTTGTCGTAGCGGTCGGCTTCGCCGTTGGCGTCGGTGTCGGCGAGGCGCACGAGGCCGTTCTTGGTCCAGACTTGAACCACGCCCGTTTGCGGCGCGGCGATGGCGAGCGGCTCGTGCAGGCCGCTGGCGAAGCGCCGCCAAGTGACGTTCGCGAGTTCCGGGTCGGCGAGGCCGCTCACACGCCAGACATCGCCGTCGTAGGTGACGACCGCGGCCTCGTCGGTGGAGACGAAGGCGAGGTCGGCGGGGCGGATGCGGCGTTTCCACGGATTCAGCTCGGGCACGGGCACGTGGTCGAGCACCCAGCCGTTCTGCCGGAGTTTGGCGAGCTTGGGCGCCGCGGTGGCGGTGCCGGGCCAGCGGGGCGGGGCGGTGAGCGCGGGTGGGGCCGGGGTGGGGCCGGGCGCGAGAGCGCCGGCCGGGGCGAGCGCGAAGGTGAGGCGTTGCGTGCGTTTTGCCGGGGCCACGCTGGCCACGACGCCGTCGGCCGTTTCCGTGAAGGTCGCGGCCGGCGAGTTGGCGTTCAGCTGGGCTCCGGTGGTCGGGCGGCCGAGAGCGAAGTGCAGCGGCTCCGCATGTGCGGCGATCTCCAGGTGGCGCAGCAGGGAGATCGCGTCGCCCGTGCCGCGGGCCTCGAGCCATTCGCGGACGGCCGTCCGCCCGACCCGGTAGCGGAGCACGACGGTGTCGCCGGCGAGATCGAGACCTTCTAAACGGCCGACGGCATCCGGGAGCGGCCCGCGGCCGGCGTCGCCTTCGCGGTTGGGCGGGCGCGGGTCGCTGAAGAGCGCGTCGAACTCCGGCGCGGCGCCGGGGTTCACCGCCGTCGTGAGCAACAGCGGCCCGGTGGGTTGGGGATGTTCCGAATAGGTGCGGGCGCGCGGGTTCTTGTAGGAGATCTGTGCCATCGTGCGCTCGGACACGGGCGGCTGCCCGGTCGGCACGAACCAGATGGCGGCCACGCGCAGCAGTTCCTGGTCGAAGAGGACCGCGTGACCGGAGGGCAACGGCAGCAGCACGCCGCGCACGACGAAGTTCTCGGGAGTGACCTCGCACTGCGTGTGGTAGAACGACTGGCCCGGTTCAAAAAACGGGCCGGTTTCAGCAAAGGCACCCGGTGGAGGCACGACGTCCTGCGCCGACAGCGGCGGGCAGGCGCCAAGCATCGCGGCTGTGAGGCAGGCACGGAAAAGCAGGGGCGAACGGGGGATCATCACCAAGCGTGGGGCGGACGACTGGAAGGCAGTCGGATAACCGGACGGGTGCGAGCGGATTTTTCAAGCGGGGTGTTTAGGTCGTTAAACCCGGGGAAACCGGGTGCGGGCGCCCGCCGTCTTCGACGTTGCGTTAGGTCCCACTTGAGCTTTCGTTCCAACCATGCGTCCCCGTTGCTGCCACTTTGCCGTCCTGCTCGGGCTGGTTGCCGTGGCCGTTTTCGCGGCCGAGGCCACCAAGCCGGCGCTCGACAGCCTGGTGAAGAATTCGCCGTTCGGTTCCGCGACGTCGCCGGGCGCACCGGGCATGGAGTCGGGTGCCTTGGAATTCCGGGGCATGATCGTGGACAACGGCGAGCCGCTTTTCAGCTTTTTCGAAACCGCCAACCGCCAGTCGCAATGGGTGAAGCTTAACGAGGCCGGCGCGCCCTACACGGTGCAGAGCTACGACCCGGACAACCAGACCGTGAAGGTCCTTTACCGCAACCAGCCGCTCAGCCTCACGCTCAAGCGCGCGCAGATCATCGTGCAGGCGGCGCCGCCCATGGTCACGCCCGCGCCGGGTGCCACCGGACCTTCGCCCACGGCCGTGGTCAATCCCTCCGCGCCTTCCGCCGACGAGGCCGCGCGCCTCGCGCAGGTCGCTGAGGAAATCCGCCGCCGCCGCGCCTTGCGCTCGCAGGGTGGCGCGCCGGTGCCGCAGCCGCAGATCCAGCCGGCACCCAATATTCGCCCCGCCACTCCGGGCTCCGCGCCCGTGCCCAACCGCCCCTGAGCCGCCCCGCTTTTTCCCGCCATGCGCTTCAATCGCAGCCTCCGCGCCTTCACCCTCATCGAAGTCATCGTCATGGTCGGCATCCTCGCGCTGCTGGCCACGCTCCTCATCACCAAGACCGACGGCATCTTCACCGGCGGCCAGGAAACTGTGGCCAAGATCTTCGTGCGCGACTCGCTCAAGACCGCGCTGGAACGCTACCGTCTCGACACCGGCAGCTACCCAAGCAGCGCCGAGGGACTCACGGCGCTCATGACCTCGCCCGCCACCGGCTCCGCCAACTGGAAAGGCCCCTACGTTGATCTCGCCGGCAACAAGGCGCCGCTCGATCCCTGGGGCGAACCCTACCAATACCGCTTCCCCGGGACCCGCAACAAGGGCGGCTATGACCTCTTCTCGAAGGGCATAGACAAGACGGAAGGCACCGAGGACGACATCGGTAACTGGTGACCGACCGGGTCGTCTCCTGCGCATGACCGGTCTCACACGGCGCAGCTTGGGCCGGCTGCAAACTTTCCCGCTGCGCGCCGTCCGTGCCCGGCGCGCGTTCACCGTGCTGGAGGTGATCCTCGCGCTCGCCCTGCTCGGGCTCGTGGCGGGGTTGTTCATCACCGGCGGCAACGATCTGTTCCGCGCCCGCCAGCGCACGCCGGCGGATATTTTCTGGGAGGCGGTGCAGGCCGCGAGGCTCCAGGCGGTTCAGGAGGATGTCGTGGTCACGATGCGTTACGACGAGAAGAACCAGCTGCTCCTCTGGTCGGGCCCCGTCGCGGGCGCTGGGCGCAGCCTGGCGTGGCCGGGGAAGAACCTCGAGTTCCTGCCCGAGGAGTCAAAAGACGCGATTCTGCTCGGCGGCCAAGTCGTCGGCACGGGCGCGTTGCCGGCGGTGCGTTTCCATCCTGACGGCACGACCGACCGCTTCCGCGTGCAGCTGACCGACGCCGAGGGCCGTGTCAGCCGCCTCGAACTCGACCCCTGGACCGCCGCACCCATCGTGCGCGCCACGACCTCGCCATGAAGCCGCTGGCCAACGTCGTGGTCGGGGTAGCCCGCTGCGGGAGCAGCGGGACAGAGAGCTGCGCGGGTGAGAGCCCAGCCCTGCGCTCCCGCGCAGGGCTACAGTCGGGCACGGCTGCCCCGGGGCAGGGAGCGAAGGTCGTATTTCTCCGTCCACGCCGCGCCTTCACCCTCATCGAGGTGCTGGTGAGCCTGGCGATCTTCGCGCTCGCGGCCGTGGTGCTCTCGGTGGCCTACCTCAACATTCTCGGCAGCTACCGCACGCTCGGCTCCGAGCAGCAGCTGGAGGAACACTGGAAACTCCTGCGCACCGTCGTGCTCTCCGAGGCCGACAAGCTGAAGGTGGAGGAAGGCGGCCGCGTGGGCCTGTCCGACGGGCGCACGCTCAACTGGAAGGCCGTGATCGAGCCAACCGACATCGCCGACCTGTTCCGCCTCACCATCGAGGCCGACGCCCCCGGCGGCAACGGGGCCGAGGAGTGGCGGCGCACGCAGACGGTCTATGTGCTGCGGCCCGCGTGGTCGGAACCCGGCGAGCGCGACCGGTTACGCGAGCAAACGCGCCAGCGCATGGCGAAGGAGGAGCGGTTGTGAGAGTTTCCCGTGCGGCTGAACTGAACGCATCCGGTCCGGGATCGGAGTGGAGGGCCGAGCTCCCGCGAGGCCGTGAACGTGGTGCCACGTCCGACGCGCCCGGCCTCGCGGGAGCTCGGCCCTCCGGGTTTCGGAACCAGGGGCGCCGCGGCTTCACGCTCATCGAGCTGCTCCTCGCGCTGGCGCTGCTGACGATGCTCATGACGGCGCTGCTGACCTTCGTGTTTTCCATGGGTGCGATCTGGGGGCGCGGCGGCGAGAAGCGGCTGTTCGAGCAGCACGTGAACGCCGTTACGCGGCACGTCGAGTCCCTGCTGCGGCGCGCCGCCTGGCCGCGCGGCGGCGTGGGCGCGGCCGAACCGTTCGCCATCCGCGAGGTGCGGCCCGCCAGCGGCCCGGTGGAGAACCTGCTCGGTTTCGAGCTGCTCGAGGGCGACCGGCTGATGGAGTGGCCCGGCGAGCCGCTGCCCGAGGTCCGCTGCCACCTCGCGGTCGTGCGCGAGCGCGGACTCGTGCTCTACTGGCAGTCGTTGCTGGAGAAGGAGGCCGACGAGAAGCCGCCGCGCCAGACGCTGGTGTCGCCGCTCGTCGTTCAGCTGCGCTACGGCTACCAGGACCCCAATTCCGGCGTGTGGCGCACGGAGCTGCAGCTGCGGAAGAACAACAGCGGCGAATGGCTGCTGCCCGACCGGCTCGTGCTTTCGTTCAAGCAGGACGCCTACGAGGCCGAGCGCGAACTCACGCTGCCCTACGGCGGCAGCCCGCCGACTTTCTGATGAGCGCCCGCCCCGCCAGCTTCGTTGCCTCCCGCCGCCGCGGCTCCGTGGTCATCTTCGTGCTCGGCATCATCCTGCTGGCGGCGTTCCTCATCACGCGCCTGATGGACCGGGCCGCGGTGGAGCTGGCGGCGGAGGCCAAGGCCGCCAAGCGCGCCGACCTGCGGCAGGAGGCGTTTTCCGCGCTGGAGGCCTCGCTTGCGGTGCTCGCCGACCGGGCGGCCGTCGGCGAGGGCTTGCACGACCTCTCGGAAGGCTGGAACCGTCCGCTCGAACTGATGGAGTATGTGCCGGCCGAGGGCATGACGGCCGAGGTCACGATCGAGGACGAAACCGGCAAACTCTCGCTGCCGCGCGCCGACGAGGAAAAGCTGACCGCCTACCTTGAGGCGGTGGGTTGTCCGGCGACGTCGGCCGACCGGGTGTTGGATGCGTTGCTGACGTGGACGCAGCCCGACCACATTTCGCTGGAGGGCGACACGGGCGAATACACGAGCGCCCCGCTGCCCTACGTGGCGCCGCAGCGGGCGCTGCGTTCCTTCGAGGAGCTGCGGGCGATCCCGGCGCTGCGCGAGGTGTTCTTCGACGAGGAGGGCCGGTGGAATGAGGTGGGGCAGCGTTTCCGTGCCGGGGCCTCGCTGTTTTCCTTCAACTCGACCAACGTCAACTCCGCCGTTGGCGATGCGCTGCTCGCGCACGGGCTCGACCGCAGCCGCGTCAACGCCATCGAGGCCTCGCGCCGCGAGAAACAGCTCGGCTCGACCTTCTACCGCTCGGCCGCCGAGCTGGCCGGGGCCTGGGGCCGTGACGCCACCCCACCGGGGCTCGGCACGGAGGCGGTCTGCCTGCACGTGGTCGTGCGCGTTCGTTTCGGCGGCCGCGAGCAGCGGCTCGATGCCTGGGTCGGTCGCGGCGGCGTCGGCGCCGGCCGGACGGCCCGCACCGAGGCGCGCCAGGCGGCCGACCAGCAAACCGCGTCCGCCCCCGCCTCCGTGCGGAACAATCCGCGCAAAAGGTTGGACTACCCGTTCCAGATTCTGGAACTTCGTGAGAACGACGGCTCCTGATCCCCGCCCATGCCCAAGCCCGCCCCTTCCGGTCCGCCTCCCGTCCCCGCCCCCCGTGGCGGCACGGTGCTGCTGCCGGCCACCAAGTTTTTCGTGCGCCGCATTCCGCTCGTGGCCGGGCAGGACGCCGCCGCCCAGGCCGAGCTGGCCCTCGAAACCATCGGGCCCTTCGCGCCCGGCCAGCTCTACCACGGGCACTGCCCCTCGGCCGACGGCACGCAGGCGCTCGTGTTCGCCGCCTACCGCAAGAATTTTTCCGCCGACGACACGGCGCACTGGGGCGACGCCGACGCCGTGCTCCCGGCCTTCGTCCTCTGGGCCCGGCAAACCGCCCCGACCTCCTCCGAGGTCTGGCTGCATGAGAGCGCCGGCACCGTGGCCGCGATTCTCTGGGACGGCTCGGGCGCGCTGCCCGTCGGCGTGCTGGCCCGCGAGATCGGCGAGCGCGCCGCCGGCGCCGTCGGCGACGAACTGGCCGGCGAAGCCCGGCTGCGCCTCGGCGCGCCAACGGCGAGCGTGAAGCATTTCCAGGGCGATCCAGTCGCCGGACCGCTCGAGAAGGAAGGCCTCGCGCTCACGCTGCGCGAGCGCAAGGCCGCGTTCACGCCTGCGGAGCTGCGCGCGATGGACGTGCGCGACAAGGCCGACCAAGCCGCCCAGACCGGTCGGCGCACGCGCGACCGCCGCCTGTGGTTCGCATTCGCCGCCGCCGCCGCCCTGCTTGCCGCCTGCGTGGTGGGCGAAGTGGGCCTGCAGATTTCCCAGGCCGTGCTCGGCAGCCAGCGCGCGAAACTCACGGCCGGTGATGCGGCCGTGCAGCGCCTGCGTCAGGCCAGCGACGTGGTCACGCGGCTCGAACAGCTCGCCGGTCAGAGCCTGCGCCCCTTTGAGATGCTGGCGCTGCTCAACGACGCCCGGCCCAAGACGCTGGAGTTCGTCCGCGCCTCCACCGCGAGCAACAACCCGCGGCAGCTCGAGATTGAGGCGCAGACCGGCAACGCCGCCGACCCGCAGGCCTATGAACAGGCATTGGCGAATGTCCGCGAGGTCGAGAAGGTCGAGCTGCGCGATCTCCGCACGAGCGGCGGGCGCACGACGTTCCTCGTCGCCATCACCTTCAAGCCCGGTTTCGCCGGCCAGGGAGGGGCGCGATGAAGAAGTTTTTCAACGACCGCCTGCTCCGCGAGCGGCTGCTGATGCTGGTCTTCGTGGCCATCGGTGGTGTCTGGTGGGGCTCCGAGATCATCACCCGCGTGCGCGGCAACGTGCAGGCGTGGGTGTCGCTCAAGGCCGACGCCGAGGTGCAGCGCCTGTGGCTCTCGCAGGAGGCCACGGTCACCCAACGCACCGCCGAGGTGGCGAGCCGCCTCGACATCGGCAGGACGATGAACGCCGCACAGGCCTTCGCTGAGGTCAACCGCCTCGCGCAGGGTCTCCCCGTCGAGATGGGCGCGCAGCGCACGGACCGGGCCGACACCTTCTCGCTGCACAGCCTGCAGGTCACCTTCCGCCGCGTGGACATGGCCGGCCTGCTCCGGTTCTACGAGGGCGTGATGTCCCGCGCACCCTATGTCGGCATCGACCAGTGCACGATCTCCGCCGACCGCGCCACCCCCGGCATGGTGAACGCCGTGTTCCGCGTCTATGCGGTCGAAGCGGCGAAGCCGGAAGCGGGAAAATGAGTGTTTGAGCTACCGGTCGGTTGTGGCGGCTCGGTGCAATTCTACGCACTGGGCTTGTCGGGAATTTCTTCGACAAGGTATTCGGCCATCGAGCGTGACACTATGCGCACCTGCGCCCCTTCTGGAATGATACGACCATCGGAACGGGCATCAAAATGCTCACTCCCCAGGCGAATACGGCCCATGGGGCGGAGGCTTGTTACGACAATCGCGAACTGACCAACTTGTCGTGGCGCTGGCTGTGAAAGGTTGGATGCATTCTTCGGAAAGGTTTGCTCCACTAGAAAAATCGCGACCCAAAGTGGCCAGATGAAGATCAGTGGCCAAATGGGAACGAACAGCATCGCCAATGGGAATTCGTTGCGTTCACCAGATTTCGGGCTGCGTAAAGCAACTGCTGCACAAATCACCAATCCAGTTACCAGATATGCAGCGGGAATCCACATAGCCGCAGCAAACTGATCAAGTGCGCCATCGCCGCCAGAGCGGAATCAATCCGAGTGCCAGCAGGAGCCAGGTGGTGGGCTCGGGGACGGGGACAAAGTTGGCGAGCACGAGGCTGCTGGGGGAAAAGATGCTGCCGGTGCCGTAATACACCTCGAAGGAGCCGAGGCCGTCGGAGGTCCAGAGGCGCTGACCGTTGGCGACGTTGCTGAAGCTGCCGGTCAGCGTGGCGCCGGAATTCAGCAGGACGAAGGTGTTGGCGCCGAGGATGGTGTTCTCGAACCCGGAGGAGAAATCCAAGGCGAGCGCGCCGCTGAGGGTGAGGGCGCTGCTGACCGCGAGGAGGCCGTAGTCGGTGCCGGCGCTGGTGCCGGCGAGGCTGAAGCTGAGCACACTGGTCGGCGCGAGCGAGAGGCCGGCGGCGAAGCTCAGCGTGCCGGCGTCGGTGTGGATCTCGCCGGCGTTGTTCAGGGCGACATCCTGGAAAGGGGTGAGGCCGGTGCCGGCCTTGTGGTAGGTGCCGCTGGCGGTGTTGGTGAACGTGTAGCTGCCACCGAAGTCGTTCTTGAAGGCGGTGGCCCCGCCGCTGGTGCCGCCGAGCGTGCTGGTGCCGACGTCATACCAGAGGCCCTCGTTGGTGATGCTGCCGCTGTTGCCCGAGCGGAGGCGTCCGCCGGTCCAGTTGAGCGTGCCTTGGTTGACGAGGGCACGCGCGTTGAAGTCGTGTTCAGCCGTGCCGCCGACGTTGGTGGTGGTCGTGCTGGCGAAGGTGGTGGTGCCGGTCGTGCTCCAGTCGCCCCCGGTCCAGGTCAGCACGGAGTTGGTGAACGTGTGGGTGCCGGCGAGTTGGCCGGCGGTTTGGCTGAGGTTGGAAATCGTGACCGAACCGCTGGGGGTTAGAACGCCGCCCGTGAGCTGATAGAGACCGGCGCCGGTCAGCGTGGAACCGCCCGAGAGGTTGTAGCTGTTGGCGAAAATCGTGGTCGCGCTGGCGGCGGTGGTGAGGGTGCCGGTGTTGGTGCCGCCGCCGTTGATGACGAGGGAGCCGCTGCCGATGTTGAACGTGCCGTCGTTGAAGAGGGCGACATCCTGGAAGGTGGTCGTGCCGCTGCCGGTCTTGGCGTAGGTGGCGCCGGTGGCGTTGGTGAAAGTGTAGCTGCCACCGTAATCGTTCTTGAAGGCGGAGGCGCCGCCGGAGCCGCCGCCGAGCGTGCTGATACCGGTGTCGTTCCAGGTGCCCTGGTTGGTGATGCTGCCGTTGTTACCGGAGCGGAAGCGTCCCTCGCTCCAGTTGAGCGTGCCCTGGTTGATGAGGGTGCGCGTGTTGAAGTCGTGTTCGGAGCCGGAGGCGATGTTGAGCGTCGCGCCGCCGGCGACGGTGGTGGTGCCGGAAGTGTTCCAGCTGCCGGAGGTCCAGGAGAGCGTGCCGTTGAGGGTCTGGGTGCCGGCGAGCGTGGCGCCCTGCCAGAGCAGGTGCGAAAGGGTGACCGCGCCGTTGAGCGTGAGGGTGCCGCCGGTGGCCAGGATGGTGCCGGCGCCGGTCAGGGCGGCTCCGCTGTCGAGGCTGTAGTTGTTGGTGAAGGCGAGGGTGGCGCCGGAGGCGGTGGCAAAACTGCCGGTGCCCGAGGTCGTGCCGCCGCCGTTGATGACGAGGGAGCCGCTGCCGATGTTGAACGTGCCGTCGTTGAAGAGGGCGACATCCTGGAAGGTGGTCGTGCCGCTGCCCGTTTTGCTGTAGGTGGCGCCGGCGGCGTTGGTGAAGCTGTAGCTGCCGCCGAAGTCGTTCTTGAAGGCGGAGGCGCCGCCGGAGTTGCCACCCAGCGCGCTGATGCCGGTGTCGTTCCACGTGCCCTGGTTGGTGATGCTGCCGCTGTTGCCGGAGCGGAGGCGGCCCTCGCTCCAGTTGACGGTGCCCTGGTTGACGAAGGCGCGGGCGCTGAAGTCGTGCTCGTTGCCGGTGGCGACGTTCAGCGTGCTGCCGAGCGGGTTGGTGGTGGTGCCGGTAGTGTTCCAGTTTCCGGAGTTCCAGGTCACCGTGCCCGTCCACGCGTGGGTGCCGTTGAGGGTCGCCCCGTCGAGCCGCAGGTGGGAGAGGGTGACGCTGCCATTGAGCGTGAGCGCGCCGCCGGTGGCCTGGATGGTGCCAAGGCCCGTGAGCGCGGAGCCGGCGTCAAGGGTGTAGCTGTTGACGAGGCTGAGGGTGGCCCCGGCGGCCGTGGCGATGGTGCCGGTGTTGGCGCCGCCGCCGTTGATGACGAGGGTGCCGGCGTTGACGTTCACCAGACCGGCGTTGAAGAAGCCGACATCCTGGAACGTCGTGGTGCCGGTGCCGGACTTCGTGTAGGTGCCGGCCGCGGAGTTGGTGAAGGTGAAGGTGCCGCCGAAGTCGTTCTTGAAGGCGGAGGCGCCGGCGGAAGTGCCGCCGAGCGTGCTGGTGCCGGTGTCGTTCCACTGGCCGCTGTTGGTGAGGCTGCCGCTGTTGCCGGAGCGGAAGCGTCCGCCGCTCCAGTTGACCGTGCCTTGGTTGACGATGGCGCGGGAGTTGAAGTCGTGCTCGGCGGAACCGCTGGCGTTGAGCGTGCTGGAGGCCGCGAGGGTGGTGGTGCCGGTGGTGCTCCAGTCGCCACCGGTCCAGCCGAGGGTGGAGGAGGTGAGCGTGTGTGTGCCGGCCAGCGTGCCACCCGTGTGGCTGAGGTTGGAGATCGTGATGTTGCCGGTGGCCGTGAGGGTGCCGCCGGTGAGCGCGTAGGTGCCGGCGCCGGTCAGCGACGAGCCGGTGGCGAGGTTGTAGCTGTTGCTGAAAATCGTGCTCGCACCGGAAGCGGTGACGAAGGTGCCGGTGCCGGAGTTGGTGCCGCCGCCGTTGATCACGAAATTGCCGGCGCTGACGTTGATGGCGCCGTCGTTGAACAGCCCGACGTCGAAGAAGTGGGTGTCGCCGCTACCCGTCTTGTTGTAGGTGCCGGTGGTGGCGTTGGTGAAGGTGTAGGCGCCGCCGAAGTCGTTCTTGAAGGCCGAGGCACCGGCACTCGAGCCGCCGAGCGTGCTGGTGCCGGTGTCGTTCCAGGTGCCCTGATTGGAGATGCTGCCGCCGTTGCCGGAGCGCAACCGTCCCTGGGCCCACTCGATCGTGCCCTGGTTGGTCACCGGGACGAGGTTGAAATCATGATCCGCGGCCGTGGTGATGAGCAGCGACTGGCCCGACGTGAGCAGCGAGGCCGGGATGGTGCCGTTGTTCCAAGTGAAGGTGAACTGCGCCGACAGGTGGATGGCCCCCAACAGACTGATGGCAGCCAGCAGCAAAAAACGGATGGAACAGGTCAGGCGCATGGAAACGTGGTCTGTTGGCTGCGGCCAAACTTGCCGATTCCGCGTCGCTCAGGCGAGCGGATATATTCAGACTGGATTTCGGGCCTGTCTTTAATCCGGGTCTGGAGCCACCGGGCAGAATTTCCGTCCGCCGCCGGCCCGGGGCCTGCCCCGATACTCTGTTACACTTTGCTTTTTACCACACGGAGGACCCCGGGGAACACAACGGCGGCGGACGAAAGCCTTAGAAATGCGTTCATGCGCCGAGACGGATGCCGAGGACGAAAGCCATGAGCACGGCGAGTGCGAGCAGCACGCCGAGGAGAAAACGGAGGTCGGCCTGGTGCTGCGGATTCATGGCGGCATGCGTGCGAAAGTTCATGCGACTTCAGTCGGGATGGTTTCCTTGGCGGACGCGGGAGTGGTCTTCGTGGCGTGCGTGGAAGCGTTCCTTGGGCCGCGCCGGCGGATCCACCAGAGGGCGGTGCCGCTGAGGGCGAGGCCGGCGGGGGCAAGACCGCCGACGAAGTAGGCCCACTTGACCCACGGTGCACCGTAGAGCCCGAAGTGCAGCGGCGCGAGCATGGAACGGAACTGCGCCCAGAACGGCGCATCGGCCGCGACCTTTATCGCGCGGAGTGCGCCGGTGGCGGAATCGAATTCGACGCGGCTGAATTTCTGCCAGACCGGAGCGTCGCGGTGCAGCAGGAGCACGCCGACCACGCCGCCGTCGGCGGCGGGAATCTGGGCGCGGAAGACCTCGGCGTCGGGCAAGTGCTGGCGTGCGGTGGCGAACATCGGCTCGAGCGGCGCGAGCCGGGCCGCATCGAATGGTTTCGCGGGTGCCGGCGGGGTGGCGGCCGTGAGGATCGAGAGGCAATAGAGCGCGCCGGTGAGACCGAGCATCACGGGGAAATAGAACGTGAAGATGCCGATCCATTTGTGCAGATCGGCGAGGGCCACGCGCCAGCCGAGGTGCAGGCGGAACGGATGGCGCCAGAGCTGCGTGAGGCGGTCGCGGTGGATGTAGAGTCCGGTAAGGGCGAGCAACGCGAGCGCGACGCCGCAGACACCGGTCACGTAATAGCCGGCGCGGCCGGCGTGGAGTTGCATGTGCAGGCCGAGCAGCCAGGGCGTGAGCCGGTTCTCCTCCGGGCCGGACCAGAGCACGCGGCCGGTGGCGGGTTCTACGAATACATCCCAACGCACCGGCTCGTCGGGCGCACGGAAGACGATGCGGTGCGTGCCTTGGTCATCCTTGGCGGGGAAGACCCGGAAGAGCCGGTAGCCGGCCGGTGCGAGCGAGGCGGTTTGGCGGGCGAGGTCGGAGAGGGCCGGTGTGGCACGGGCCTCCTGCCCCGTGGGTGAAACGTTGCCGGCAGAATCACTGGTCGGGAGACCCAGGCCACGTGAGGCCACGTGCAGGTCGCGCTCGAAGAGGTGTTCGAGTTCGTGATGCACAACGAGCAGCGAACCGGTGGCGCTCAGCAGCACCAGGAGCGCGCCGAAGCCGAGGCCGAGCCAGCGATGCACGCGCCAGACCACGAGCCACGCGTGCCAGCGGCGGAGCCGGCGCGCGGGTTCGAGCGTGAGCGTGGAGGTGGCGGTGGACACGAGGGCCGGTGGGTTGCTGTAGGGCGGCACCCCGCCCTACATCAGAATTCCAAGCGGTAGCGGACGCTCAGGCTGCGGCCACGGCCGGCGTAGTAGTTGGCGTTGGTGGCGGCCGTGCCAGTGAAGGTGTCGGAGAAATAGCTGATGTATTGCTTATCGAGCAGGTTCTCGACGCCGATGCTTACGGTCTGCCGGTCGGCGAGACGGTAGCTGGCGAGGAGATCCACGAGCGTGTAGCCGGGGAAGTCGCCGTCGGGCAGGTTGTCGGGATCGCTGCGCTTGAGGAACGAGAGCGATTGCAGGCGCGTGCTGAAGCGCGGTGTCCAGGCCTTATCCCAGTAGAGTGAGATTTTCGGGGCCGTGATGTTCAGTGCGGGCAGGCGGCGGTCGAGCTGGCCGTCGCCGTCGCGGTCGCTCTTGCCCTCCAGCAGCGCGATGTAGCCGCCGAAAGTGCCGAGGCGGGCGGGCAGGCGGAGCTCGCCGTTGAACTCCGTGCCGTAGGTGGCGCTCTTCTCGCGCACGACATCGTAAACGCCGGAAGCGTTGGCCACGAGGCGGGCGCCGAGTTCAGCGGTGGAGAGGAAGGCGTTCCACCCGGCGCGCCAGCCTTCGCCGTGGAAGCGCACGCCGAGCTCCCAGTTATCGGTGACGACGGGATCGAGGTTGATGAAGGTGTCCACGTCGAGGCCCGGCGTGCTGATGGTGCGGAGGATGCGGCCGATGTCGGCCATGCCATAGCCTTGGGCGAAACTGCCGTAGAGCGTGGCGGTGCGGTTGAGACGCCAGGTGGCGCCGAAGTTGACCAGCGGCTCCTCGAAGCTCGGGCTGCCGCCAGCGACGAGCACGCCGCCGTAGGACTCGAGCGTGTGGAAGTCGTCCACCTTGAGCTGCGCGATCTCGTAGCGGAAACCGCCGGAGAGAGTGAGCGCGCCGAAGGGTTTTTCGAGCTGCCCGTAGGGCGACCAGCCCTCGTAGGTGGTGAAGGGCACCCATTCTCGGCTGGTGAACACAAGCGTCTGCGCGGTTTCGTCGGAGAGATAGTCGAAGCCGGTCACGACGCCGAGGTTACCGGCCTCCGGGAAGGTGCGGACCCAGGTGGTGCGCACGCCGTATTTGTGCGCCTCGACCTGCGACTGGTCGAAGGTGGGCACGCCATTGAGGCGGAAGAGCGCCAGCGTGGAGGCGGCCATCGAGCCGCCGTAGATGGCGTTGAAGTCCTGGTTGAAGAGGGCGAACGAAAGTTCGCCGCCGAGCAGGTCGCGGTCGATGAAGGTGAGCGTGGTGCTCGTGACCTCGTTCTCGGCGGGCGCGCCGGGCGTGGTGCCGCGGACGGACGAGGTGGGCAGGCCGGCTGCGCGGTTGCCGGCGACAGCGACCCAACGGAGATTCTGCGCGAGATCGAAATGGTTTACCATCAGCTCGACGCTGTGGCGCTCGCTGAGATCGTAGCCCGCCTTGAGGAAGAGGCCGGTGGCGTCGCTGTCCATCGTGTCGCCCTGGGTGTTGTCGATGCCGAGCGGGCGGCCCTCACCGTCGAAGGTGAGCGGACGGTGTTCCCAGGTGGCGCCGGCGACGAGTGCGGCCGCGCCGCGACGGACGGAGGTGAGGGCCGCGACCTTGCCGCCGTAGCCTTCGGCCTTGAAGCGGTCCGAGGAAACGCCGGTGATCTCGACGAGCGAGTTCACGCCGTCCTCGGTGGGGGCGTGACGGGTGACGTAGTTGATGAGGCCGCCGGTGGCGCCCATGCCCTGCGCGGCGGACGAGCCATGCACGGCCTCGACGCGGCCGAGGAAGAACGGATCGATGGTGAGGCTCTCGCGGCTGCCGGCGCGCAGCGGGTTGGACTGTGGCACGCCGTCCACGAGGTAGAGCGGGGTGCGGCCGCGGAAGGATTCGCCGTAGCTGGTGAGTTTTTGGCGCGACGGCGTGAAGCCGGGCACGGACTGGGCGAGCACTTGGTTGAGGTCGCTGGAGATCGCGAGCTGACGGTCGAGCGCATCGAGGCTCACGACACTCGTCGTGACGGGCAGCGCGCTCGCGAGTTTCTCGGTGCGCGTGGCGGCGGTGATCTTCAGATCGTCGAGGCGAAGCAGGTCGGAGGTATCGACAGAAACGTCCGGGACGGTCTGGGCGATCACGACCGTGGCCCCTAGCATCAGAGCGAGCGGGCAGAGCGCGCGAAGCGCGGGATGGATTTTCAGATTCATGGCGGTTTGGCTGATGTGGTTGGGATTCAGTCTCAATTGAGTGCCGGAAATATCCCGGAGAAACGTGCAGGGCGGGGCTCAGGCGGAGCGGGGTGTCGCGCCGGAATCGTTGCGGCCGAAGAAACGGCGAAACGCGAGGGCGAGGCCGGTCCAGACGAGCACGACGCCGGCGAACGAGGCGAGACCGGCGACGGCCTGGGCCCACGGGCCGAGCGCTTCGCCGGTGTGGAGAAAACGCGTCCACGCGCGGAGTTGGCGCGCGGCGGGAAGATCGGCGTAGCCGTCGCGCTGGAGCAGCGTGCCGGTGAACGGATCGAGCTGCACTGTGGTCGTGGCGGTGCGCGGCCAGGTGCCGGGCTGGCGCACGGTGAAGCTCGTCGGCGCGGGCTTGGCGGGATCGGGGCGATGGGCGAAACGGAAGGTGACGCTCGACCACGCGGGCAGCTCGTGGTGCACGGTGGCGAGCAAGGCGTCGCGGGAGACCGCTTTCGTGCCGGCCGCGGGCGCCGGGACGTTCGCCGCTGCCGGCGGGGCGCCGCTGCTCTGCGGGCCGCCAGCGGGCAGCGGGGTGCCGGTGAGCGTGTAGGTGAGATTGGCGGCCCATTGGAACGAGATGGGCAGAGCGGTGAGCGTGAGCACGATGAGCACGGGCGCGCTCCAGAAACCGAGAACATTGTGCCAGTTCCAGTCGCGGGCGCGGGCCGAGGAGTTTTGCGTGAACCAGAGCGCCGGACGAAACGCGCGCCACGAGAGCGAGCGCGGCCACCAGAGGATGAGACCGGAGACGGCGAGGAAGCAGAACGTGATGTTCGCGATGCCGGTCACGAGTTTGCCGTTGGGCCGGGATTTTTCGCCGGAGAAGCCGAGGTAGCGGTGCCACTCGAACATCGTCTGCATGAAGCGGCCCATCGCGTAGGAGGCGGGTTGGCGGACCTCGCCGGTGTAGGGATTGGCGTGGTAGCCCTCGGTGCGGCTGACGGGAAAGGAGACAGCGGCAAGCGGGTCGCTCGAGACCACGATGTTGCCGGGCTTGGCGTCGGGGAACGCCTGGCGCAGGCGGGTGGCGAGTTCGTCCACGCCGAGGCGCGGCGTGCCGGGGGCGACGGGCGCCACCTGCCGGGCGTCGCGCTCGGCCCAGGCGATCAGCTCTTTCTCAAAGGCCAGCGCCGTGCCGGTGAAGCACAGGACGGCGATGACGAGGCCGCACACGACACCGGCGACGAGGTGCAGCCAGAAGAAAACCGAGCGGAACGTGGACATGCGCGGGCGGGCGGCAGGCGCTCAGAACGCGGTCGTCAGGCTCACGCGAAAGGCGCGGGGCGAGCCGGGCGAGATGTTGTTGTTGCTGTGGGCCGTGGCGAAGTAATCGCGGTCGAGGACGTTCTCGACGTTGAGCTGGGCGCGGAGGTTGTCGCTGAAGCGGTAGAACACCGCGGCATCGAGACGCACGAAGGAGGGCAGCGTGACGGTGTTGTCGGTGGACGCGAAGATGGCGTCGCGGTAGATGGCGCCGAGGCCGACGCCCCAGCTGCGATTGAAATCGTAACGGTTCCACAGCGAGAGCGTGTGGCGCGGGAGCTGGGCGAGGCGGCGGCCGGCGACGACGGTGGCGGACTGGGTCGTGAGGATCTCGCCGTCCTGATAGGCATAGCCGCCGGACAGGCTCCAGTTTTTCGTGAGGCGGCCGGTGAGGCCGAGTTCGACGCCCTCGGCGCGCTGGCCGTCCACGAGCAGGGACTTGGTGGCGTCGGCGGGGTCGGTGATGACGACGTTGGTGCGGTCGAGGCGATAGACGGCGGCGGTGAAGGCAAGGTCGGGGCGCAGGTCCCACTTCGCGCCGATCTCCCGGTTGTTGAATTCCTCGGGATCGAAGGCGCGGTTGGTGGCGGTGAGCGAGGCGAGCTGCTCGCCGGCGCGCGGGACGAACGACATCGTGTAGCTGGCGTAAACGGAAACGTTGCTCGCGGGTTTGAACACGAGGCCGGCGCGGGGCGAGAGCATCTCGTCGGCGCTGGCGAGCGCGGCGCCGGTGCGGTTGTTGAGGAAGTCCACCGTGAAGCGCTCGTAGCGGAGGCCGGCGATGGCCTGGAGCTGCGGGAGGAGCGTGACCTGGTCCTGCGCGTAGACGGCGAAGGTCTTGGCGACGCCGTGGTTGTTGGCGTCGGTCGCACTCGGGCGGAACGAGACGGGCAGGGTGGTGCGCGGGTTGGTGAGCGCGACGCTGATGGACGTGGTGGTCGGGCTGACGGTCTCGAAGTAGCCGGTGAGGCGGAGGTTGTCGGTCTCCTGGCGGCCGAATTCGAGGCCGGTGAGGAAGTGGTGCTGCACGGCGCCGGTCTCGGCGAAGAACTCGAGGTCGGTCTGGTTGAAGAAGTTTTCGCGATCGGTGGCCTGGTTGTAGGCGGAGAGCGAGACCTGCGTGCCGGCGGAATTCACGGCGCCCGGGAAAACGTTCTGGTAGAACTTGTCATAGACGCTGTAGCGCGTGTGGTTGCGCAGGCTGACGCCACGGGCGAAGCGGTGCTCGACGATCGCGAACGCGGAGTTGACCGTGGCTTCGACGGGGCTCTGCGCCGGGTCGCCGAAGAAGGTCCGGGGATCTACGGCGAGCGGGCGGCCCTGATAGGAGGACACGCCGCGGTCGGCGGTGCGCTCGTCGTGGAAGTATTCGTAGCCGAAGCGAAGGGTGGTGGCGGGCGAGATGGACCACGCGAAGGTGGGGTTCACGCCGTGGCGCTTGAGCTCGGTGTCGCGGCGGTAGCTGCCGCTGTCCTCGTAGAGACCGGTGAGGCGGTAGGCGAAATTCTGGCTGAGGGCCGCGCCGGAATCGAGCGTGGCGCGGAACTGTTCCCACGAGCCGGCCTGCAGGGTGAGCTCGTGGTGCGAGCGGCCGAGGGCCTGCTTGGTCACACGGTTGATGAGACCACCGGAGCCGCCGCGGCCGAAGATCATGGCGTTGGGTCCCTTGAGCACCTCGACGCGGTCCACGTTGTAGAGATCGCGAAAATACTGCACGTCGTCACGCACGCCATCCACGAAAAAGTCGGCGGTGCTGCTGTTGCCGCGGAGCACCGGGGTGTCGCGGTTGCCCTCGCCCTGGGCGATGCCCACGCCGGGCACGTAGCGGGTGACGTCGCCGATGCTGAGCATGGCCTGATCGGCGATGAGTTCGCGCGTAATGACGGAGATGGCCTGCGGGACGTCCACCAGCGCGGTGTCGGTCTTGGTGGCCGTGACGCTGCGCTGGATGGCGTAGGTGGTGTCGCCCTTGGAGCCGTTCACCTCAAGCTTGTCGAGGTGGAGGATGTCATTGGCGGGTGGCAGGTAGCTGGGGGTGTGATCGGCCAAGGAGAAACCGGTGGCGGCGAACAGCGTCCACGCGGTGGTGGCTACAGCTTGGCGAAGCAGGACTAGAGAAGGGGTTGGGCGCATGGAAATGAGATCTGTTCTCGTTAAGATTGAGACGCAGTCTCGAGTCAAATGGTTTTTTGAGAACCCGTCTCAAGTTTCTCTAATGACCCGGCATTGACTTGTGCAAGTGGCTGGTTTTAAAGGTATCTATGATAAGCGACCTCGCCGTTAATTTAGGCGAAAAAAGTTACCCCATCCATTTCCCTGCCGATGCCTCGGTAGCGATTCGTGAGATGTTGGCGGCCAACGCGGCGGCCGGGCGCAACAACGTCCTGCTTACGGACGACGGCGTAGCACGCGCGCAGTCGAAGTTTTTGGCGGAGACCTTCGGGGCCACGCCCCGACTGATCGTGCCGGCAGGTGAGAGGACGAAGTCGTTGGAGTCCTTCGGCAAGGTGCTCGACTTCCTCGCGGCCAACCGGATCAACCGCCAAGGCGTGCTGTGGGTGGTCGGTGGCGGCGTGGTGGGCGACCTCGGCGGTTACGCTGCGGCCAGTTACCTGCGCGGCATCAGTTATGTCCAGGTGCCGACGACGCTGCTCGCGATGGTGGACAGTTCCGTCGGCGGCAAGACCGGCATCAATCTTACGGCGGGCAAGAACCTCGTCGGCGCGTTTCACCACCCGAAGGCGGTGTTCATCGGGCGCGAGTTTCTCCAGACACTCCCACCGCGCGAGTTCGCCGCGGGCATGGCCGAGATCATCAAATACGGCCTGCTCGGCGACGCCGCGCTCTTTGCCCAGCTGGAGCAAAAGCCCGTGGACGCCCGCAGCGCGGAGCTGCCGGACGTGATCCGCCGCTGCTGCCAGTTGAAGGCGGAGATCGTGAAGGCCGACGAATTCGAGCGGGCGCCCGAGGGCGGACGCGCGTTGTTGAACCTCGGGCACACCTTCGGCCACGCCATCGAGCAAGTCACAGGATACACGACCTACCTGCACGGCGAGGGGGTGGCCATCGGACTGGCCGCTGCGGCGCGGTTGTCGCACAAGCTTGGCCTGCTCACGCCGGACGACGTCGCCCGGGTGGAGAAAACCGTCGCGGCCCACAACCTCCCGATCCGCCTCCGCGGGCCCTTGCCGCTGGCCGAGCTCCAGAACGCCACCACGCGCGACAAGAAGAATCGCGCCGACGGCGTGCGCTTTGTCGTCATGCAATCGCTCGGGCGGGCCGCCACCCGCTCGGGTATCGCGCCGCCCACGGCCGAGGCCGTCTGGCGCGAGATCGGGGCCGCCTAGATTTTGGGTGCCTTCGGGCCCTGAATCGCTAAGTTAGCCATTCCCATGTCAGCCATCGACGAAGGCATTGTCCGCGAGTATTTCGAGCAGGCCGGCTTTTTTGTGCGTCAGGCCCGCAAATACACCCTGGGCGCCAAGCGCGGCGTCGGCGAGGAGGTCATTGATCTGCTGGTGTTCAACCCGGGCTGGCAGCGCGGCTCGCGCAAGCCGGATTTCTTTCTCTTCCCAAACGAACTGCCCTTCGTGCAGCGTGCCGTCGTGAGCATCAAGGGCTGGCACGCTGCCGGACGCTTCACGCCCAGCACGCTGCGCAACCAGCCGGAGATCTTCCGTTTCCTCGAACAGAACGTGCTCAAGGAGGCCTCGCGCTTCTTTCCCGAATCCACGGACGAGGAGACCAAGGAAACGCTGACCAAGGTCCTGGTGCTGCCCGGCCTGCCCACGGCCGAACCCTTCCGCTCGCAGGCGGTGGCGATGCTCAAGGAGGCCGGCGTGGATGCGGTGATTTCCTTCCGCGCGATGCTGCTCGATCTCATCGAGCGCGTGGAACTGAACCGCAACTACGGCAAGAGCGACACGCTGCAGCTCATCCGCATCCTCAAGAACTACGACCTGCTCGTGGACCCGCAGATGGACCTGCTCCCCGCGAAGCGCCCGCGCAGCAACGAATGATGAGCATCCATCCGACCGCCATCGTGGAGGAAGGCGTGCAGCTGGGCGCCGGCTGCGTGATCCATCCCTACGCCGTCGTCAAACGTGGCGCCGTGCTCGGCGACGGCGTCGCCGTGCACCCGTTCGCCGTCGTGGGCGGTGATCCGAATTTCCTGAAGTTCGACCCGGCCACCGTGAGCGGCACGCGCGTCGGCGCGGGCACGGTCATCCGCGAGCACGCTTCCATCAACCGCTCCATCTATGCCGGCAAGGACACGGTCGTCGGCGCCCGTTGCTTCCTGATGGCCAATGCACACGTCGGCCACGACTGCACGGTGGGCGACGACGTGGTCTTCGCGACCAACGTCATGCTCGGCGGGCACGTGGACGTGGGCAATTTCACCTTCCTCGGCGGCGGGGCCGGCGTGCACCAGTTCTGCCGCATCGGCGAGGGCGTGATGGTTGCGGGTCTCGCCCGCATCACGCAGGACCTCGCTTCCTATCTGCTGGTGGCCGAGCGCAACGAGGTGTCGGGGCTGAACCTGATCGGACTCAAGCGCCGCGGCGTCGCGCGCGACGCCATTGCCGAATTGAAGGACAGTTATCGGGCCGTCTTTGCCGGCGGCGACCCGCGCAAGCTGGCTGCCGCTCGACTCGCGGCCGGCGTGCGCAGCGCCGAGGCCCGGCGCTTCCTGGAGTTTTTTGCCGGCGGCAAACGCGGCTTTGCCCGGCCGCCGGCCGGCGGGGTCGCTAACGAGGACGTGGAATGAAACCGCTTGCTTTGACCTGCGGCGACCCCGCGGGGGTTGGCCCCGAAATCATCGCGGCCTGGCTCGCGGCGCATCCTGCCGAAATGGCGGACGTCGCCGTGATCGGCCCGCGGCGCTGGCTCGATTCGTTGCCGGCAGGACCGGCCAAGATCGCGGTCGGGCTGGAGGATTTCGCCGCCACGCCGGGCCGGCCCGACGGTGATGGCGCGCTGGTGGCCTGGGCGGCGATGGAACGCGCGGCGAAGGGCACGCAGGCGGGTGAGTTTTCCGGCGTCGTCACCGGCCCGGTCAGCAAGGAACGGCTGGCGGCCATCGGCTACCCGCACCCGGGGCAGACGGAATTCTTCGCCGCGCAATGGGGCGGCGATCCGGTCATGTGTTTTTGCGGGGGCAAGCTGCGCGTGGCGCTCGCGACGTGGCACATCCCGCTGCACCAGGTCGGGCGTTCGCTCGGGCCGCACCTGCTGCACCGCACGGTGGCCGCCGCGGCCGAGCTGGCGCGCGCCGACGGCATCGCCTCTCCGCGCATCGGTGTGTGCGGGCTCAATCCGCACGCGGGCGAGGGCGGCCTGCTCGGCTACGAGGAGAAGGATTTCATCAACCCGGCGCTGGCGCATCTGCAACCGGAGTTTCCGGGGCTCTCGCTCTGCCTGCCGGGTGACACGCTGTTCGCGCGCGCGCTGCGCGGGGAGTTCGACGTCGTGATTGCACTTTACCACGACCAAGGCCTGGCGCCGCTGAAGACCGTGGACTTCGACGAAGCGGTGAACGTCTCGCTCGGCCTGCCGTTTGTGCGCACGAGTCCGGATCACGGGACCGCCTTCGGCATCGCGGGGCAGGGGAAGGCCAGCCCGCGCAGCTTCACCAACGCCGTGGCCGTGGCCCGGCGCTTGATTAAACGGCGCTCCGGGGCATAGGTGGGGGCGTTTGAGCACCACCGACACAGTTCCGCCGCCCGTCGAGGGTGTCCGTGAGGGCAACGAGAACCTCGTGCGCCTGACCGCGTCCGCCGGCACCAAGGTTGCCGCCCTGATCGCCCGCGAGCGCCAGGGCGACTACCTGCGCATCGCCATCACCGGTGGCGGCTGCAACGGCCTGAGCTACAAGCTGCGTTTCGCCCCGGAGCCGAAGCGCGGCGACATCCTCGTGCGCAGCGCGGGCGTCGCCACCTTGGTGGACGCCAAGACCGCCCTCTACCTCAAGGGCACCGTGCTCGACTTCTCCGACAAGATGATCGGCGGCGGCTTCAAGTTCACCAACCCCAACGCCAAGGCCTCCTGCTCGTGCGGCGAGAGCTTCAGCGTGTGACGTTTTCCCTCTGGAAATAGGTGTTGTCATTCTCCGTCCCCGGGGCAAAACGTCCTCCCCGACATACCTGAACAGCAAAACACCTGAATGGCACTTTCCTCTCCCTCGCCTGGCGGCCGCCCTCCTTATAATCGCGATCCGCGTCGTAACAACGACCCCTATGCGGCCATCCGCCGCAACATGCGGATCAAATCGCCCCAGGTCCGTGTAATCAGTCCCGAAGGCCGCCAGCTCGGCATCATGGACACGCAGAAGGCCATCGCGCTCGCGCTGCAGTTCAACCTGGACCTCGTCGAGGTCGCCGCCACGGCCACGCCGCCCGTGTGTCGCATCATGGATTTCGGCAAATACGTTTACGAGGAGCAGAAGAAGCACTCGAACGCGAAATCCACCGCGAGCAAGATCAAGGAGATCGAGTTCACCGCGCGCATCGAGCAGCACGATTATGAGACAAAGCTGCGGCACGCCGAAGAATTTCTCGACCACGGCAACAAGGTGAAGCTCCGCCTCAAATTTCGCGGCCGCGAGATGGCTCACCCCGAGATCGGCTTCGGCGTGATGCAGAAGGCGCTCGAGGAGCTTGCGACCATGGGGCACCCGGATTCCGAGCCCAAGCTCACCGGCAAGCAGATCAACGTCATGCTCTCGCCGCTGCCGGCGAACAAACGCAAGCCGAAGCTCTACGTGCGCGAGACCGGCCACGCTCCGGAGACCGGCCACGCCCCCGAGCTCCCGCCCGCGGCGGAATGAGCCGGCGGATCGTCGCCATGGCGCGGCATACGGCACGCGGCCTGTTTGCGCTCGGTGTCCTGAGTCTGGCCGCCTGCGCCTCCGCGCCGGGAAAACCGCCGCCCGCCCCGCCGGGACCGGCGCCCGCGGCCAAACCGGCGGAGTCACCGACCTCCAAGGCGTCCGAGGCCGCCCCGCGCCCCGCGCCCGCACGGCCCGCCCACCTCTGGCCCTTCTCGAAGATCGACGGCGTGGAGTGGGTGAAGCTCGACGATGTAGCGACCCATTTCCGCCTGAAGACCGCCTGGAGCAAGGCGGGCGTCGAGACCACGCTGTCCGATGCCCGGGGGGTGCGTTTCCGCTTCGAGGCGAACCAGCGCGATTTCTATCTCGACGGGGTGCGCGTGTTCCTGGGCCGGCCGGCGCTGCTGCACCGCGCGGAGCTGTGGGTCACCCGGCTCGATGTCATCAAGAACCTCGCCCCGCTGTTCCGGCCCGAGGATCACCTTGCTTTGCTGCCGGCCGCGCCGCCCAAGCTCGTTGTGCTCGACGCCGGCCACGGCGGCAACGATCCCGGCAAACAGAACCTGAAGCTCAAGCTCGATGAAAAAGACATGACGCTCGACGTCGTCCTCCGACTGAAAAAGCTGCTCGAGCTGCGCGGGTTCAAGGTGAAGCTCACCCGCGAGAAGGACGAGCGTCTGGCCAACGAGCAGCGTGCCGACCTCGACCGCCGGGCCGCCGTCTCCAAGGACACGCAGGCCGACCTATTCATCAGCATCCATTTCAATGCGGTCGAGCCCAGGGACGCCGCACGCGTGACCGGCACCGAAACCTATGTGCTCACGCCGCAGTTCCAGTGGTCGAGCACGGACAACAGCGGCGACTCGCTGACGAACACCGCGTTTCCCGCCAATCGGCAGGACACGGCCAACGTCGTGCTCGGCTACCAGTTGCACCGGGCGATGCTGGCCGGGCTCAAAACTTCCGACCGCGGCTTCAAACGCGGCCGGTTGCGCGTGTTGCTCCTGCCCGAGTGTCCGGCGGCGTTGCTCGAGGCCGCCTATCTCTCCAATGACAAGGAGGCGGCCCGCGTGGGCACGCCGGAGTTCCGCCAGGAGATCGCGGAGTCGATCGCCGAGGGCGTGCAGTCGTATGCGGCGCTCATCGCCGCCTTGCGTGCGCCGCCGCCTCCGGCCAAATAGGCAGCATGAATCTCGGCGCCTCGCTGCTCCTTATCGCCCTCGGCGGCGCGGCCGGTTCCGTCACCCGGGCGCTGGTCGCGCTGGCGCTGCCGGCGCGGTTTCCGTGGGCCACGCTGCTCGTCAATGTCGCGGGTTCCTTCCTGATCGGCTGGCTGATGGTGCGGTTCGGCCCGACCGAGCAGCCGGCGGCGTCGTCCGTGCGCAGCCTGTGGGCCGTGGGTTTCTGCGGCGGGTTCACAACCTTCTCCACCTTCAGCTGGCAGACGCTCGACCAGATGACGAAGGGCCAGTGGGGCGCCGCGGCGGCCAACGTGCTGCTGTCGGTCACGCTCTGCCTGTTCGCTGTCTGGCTGGGGTTCCGGCTGGGCCGGGTATGAAACGGGCCCTCTGGCTGCTGGGGCTGTTCGGGTTGGCGCTGGCTCGCGGCGACGAGGTGTCGGCCCGTGTAATCCTCCTCGCCAACTCGCGTCAGCCCGAGTCGGTGGCGCTGGCGCGCTTCTACGCCGAGCAGCGGGACGTGCCCGCCGCCAACATCGTGGCGCTGCCGTTGCCCGAGGAGGAGAGCATCACGTGGCGGCAGTTCATCGACCAGGTCTGGCAACCGCTGCAGGATGAACTTTACCGGCGCGGATGGATCGAAGGCACGGCCAGCAGCCTGCTCGACCGGCTCGGCCGGCGCCGTTATGCGCTGACCGGGCATAGGCTTTCCTACTTGGTGATCTGTCGCGGGGTGCCGTTGCGCATCTACAACGACCCCACGCTGCCCACGTTGCGAAACGGACTGAAGGTCATGGACCAGTTCAAC
>CBINOW010000051.1:0-26534 GCA_966252395.1 uncultured Oleiharenicola sp.
AGGGCCGCCTCACCAACATGGAGAAGCTCGCCCACTCCACGATGATCGAGGCCGTCATCACGACCCGCGGCCTCATCGGCCTCGAGATCGACGTCATCAACGCCACCAGCGGTCGCGGCGTGACCAGCCACCTCTTCAAGGAATACGGCCCCTACGCCGGCGAGGTGCTCACCCGCATCACCGGCACGCTCATCGCCACCGAGGCGGGTGAGACCACCTCCTACGCCCTCGTCATGTGCCAGGAGCGCGGCAAGCTCTTCGTCAACCCCGGCGAGAAGGTCTATGAGGGCATGATCGTCGGCGAGAATCCCCGCAACGAGGACATCGCCATCAACGCCGTGCGCGAGAAGAAGCTCACCAACTTCCGCTCCCAGGGCGAAGGCGTGGCCGCCGGCCTCACGCCCGCAACCAAGCTCTCGCTCGAGCGCTCGATCGAATACATCGCCGCCGACGAACTGCTCGAGGTCACGCCGCAGAGCCTCCGCCTGCGCAAGCGCATCCTCAACAACGCCGCGCGCCAGAAGGCCGTGAAGCAGTCAAAGCAGGGCGACGAGTAAGCCGTCCCCGCCCTCCTTCGAGCCCGCGTCTTCCCGACGCGGGCTTTTTAGTGCAGGGCATGAAGGCTGGAGGCGGGACTATCAGTCCCGCGAGGCATGCACCACGTTCCCAACCTGCGGGATTGATAGTCGCGCTTCCCTTTTCCACCGGGGCGAGGGCGCCCCGGCTCCATTAACCCCGGATTCCGCGATTGCGGTCGTAGCCCGCTGCGCTCCCGCGCAGGGCTACACGAGGCGGTGAAAAAATCGGAATCCGGGTTAACAACATTCGCCGCAGTTCGCCGCTCAGTGCGCCGCCGCCCCGGCGCTGATGGCCTCGGTCTCGCGCTCAATCTCGGCGGCCTTCTTCAGGCCGTGGGCGCTGGACTTGCCGGTGAACTTTACGCACAGCCGGTCCATGAGCACATAGACGATCGGAATCACATAGAGCGTGATGCCCGTCGCAAGCGTCAGTCCACCCACCACGACGATGCCCATCGGGTTGCGGGTTTCGGCACCGGCGCCTTGTGCGAAGGCGATCGGCACCGCGCCGAGCACGGTTGAGATGGAGGTCATCAAGATCGGCCGGAAGCGGATCGTGGCCGCCTCGAAGGCCGCTTCCGCCGCGGCAATGCCCTTCTCGACCTGCAGCTGGTTGGCGAACTCTACGATCAGGATGCCGTTCTTGGCCACCAAGCCGATCAGCATGATGAGGCCGAAGCGCGAGAAGAGATTGTCCGTCATCGGCACGCCCCAGAAACGCGTGCAATAGAGCACCAAAAGACCGCCGGCGATGGCGATGAAGACGCCGGTGAAGATCGTGGCCGGGTGGATCCACGACTCGAACTGCGCGGCGAGGATCAGGAACGTAAAGAGCAGCGCGAGCGCAAAGAGAATGAGGGTATCGTTGCCGCTTTCGACAAACTCGCGGGTCTCGCCATCCCATGCGTAGGTGTAGCCGGAGGGCAGTTTCTGGCGCGCGAGATTCTCCATGAATATGACGCCGTCGCCGATGGTCTTGCCCTCGGCCATCTGGGCCGTGACGGTGACCGCGCGCAGCCGGTTGAAGTGCGGGTAGCTCTCGGGCACGGTGTTTTCCGACCAGCTCACGACGTTGCTGAGCTGCACCAGCACGCCGTCGGTAGAGCGCACGTAAAGGCGGGCGAGGTCGCTGGGCGTGGCGCGGTTCTCGTCGGTCACCTGCACCATCACGTAATACTGCTGGTTGCCACGCTGGAACTCCGTGACGCGCCGGCCGCCCAGAAGTGACTCGAGGGTGGAGGCGATGGCGCTGACCGGGACCTTGAGATCCGCGGCCTTGGCGCGGTCGATGTTTACGTCCAGCTGGGGTTTGCTGGGTGAAGGATCCACGCGCGGCTGGATGAACTGGCCGCTCTCGCGCATGGCCGTGAGCAGCTCGGCGCCGAGCCGCTGGAGTTCGGTGAAGTCGCTGCCGAGCAGGACGAGCGCCACGCCGCTGCTGCCGCCGCGGGGGCCGCGGCCGAAGGGCCGCACCGGACTGGCGATGGCCTGCCCGCCGGTGACCTCCTGCTGGAACTTGCGTCGCATCTCCGCGACGATCACCTGCGTCTTGCGCTTGCGCTCCTCCCAGGGCTTGAGCGTGGCAAACACAAAGGCCCGGCCGCCATCGCCCGTGCGGTGGAAGGTGCGGTCGATCTCCGGGATCTGCAGAATCATCTGCTCCATGTCGTAGGAGTAGGTGCGCAGGTATTCCGGCGTGGCGCCGATGGGGGCCGTCAGGTTGGCGGTGAAGATGCCCCGGTCCTCGATCGGCGTGAGCTCACGCTGGAGCTGCGTGTAGAGCCAGAGGCCGGCGCAGGTGAAGAGCAGCGCCGTCAGCAGCACGAGCGGCTTGAACCGGAGCGAGCCGCGCAGCGAACGCTCGAACAGGCCGTTGAGCCACACGAAGAACGGCTCGGTCTTGTTGTAGAACCAGCCGTGCTGGGCCTTGCCATCCACAACCTTGGCCTTGAGCACCCGCGAGCAGAGCATCGGCGTGAGCGTCAGCGCCACGAAGGCCGACACGATCACCGAGATGGCGAGCGTGATGCCGAATTCGAAAAACAGCCGCCCGGTCTGGCCGCGCTGGAAGGCCACAGGCAGGAACACCGCCGCCAGCGTAAGCGTGGTGGCGATGACCGCGAAGGCCACCTGCCGGGCGCCGAAGATCGCGGCGTGGATCGGGCCCTCGCCCTCCTCGATGCGGCGGTAGATGTTCTCGAGCATCACGATCGCGTCGTCCACCACGAGACCGACCGCCAGCACGAGCGCGAGCAGCGTCAGCGTGTTGATCGTGAAGCCCAGCATCTGCATCACGGCGAACGAGCCGATGATCGAAACCGGGATCGCCACCAGCGGCACCATCGTCGCACGCCAGTCGCGGAGAAACAGGAAGATCATCAGCACCACCAGCACCGCCGCCTCCCAGAGGGTCTTGTAAACCTCGCGCACCGAGCGCTCGACGAACACCGAGCTGTCGAAGCCGACGTTCACCTTCACACCCTCGGGCATGTCGGCCTGGATGAGCGGGATCATCGCCTTGGCGCCGTTGGCCACATCGAGGAGGTTGGCCTGCGACTGGCGGAGAATTTGCACGCCGACTGTCGGCCGGCCCTTGAAGTAGGTTTCGGAGCGGTAGTCCTCGGAGCCGAGCTCGACGCGACCCACGTCGGAGAACTTGACCTGGTGGCCGCCGCGGGTGGCGAGCACGAGGTTTTCAAACTCCGCGACCTGCGTCATGCGGCCCTCGATGCGCACCGGGAACTCGCGCGCGCTCGACTCGATGCGGCCGCCGGGGATTTCGACATTCTGCTGCCGCAGCGCCGCCTCGATGTCGCCGACCGTGAGCTGGTGGGCGGCGAGCCGGTCGCTGTCCACCCAGAGCCGCATGGCGTAACGCGGGCCACGGACTCCGACCGAACCCACGCCGGGAATCGTCTGCAGGCGCTGGATCGCGACGCGCTCAACCAGTTCGCGCAGCTCCAGGCGGGAATGTCGGTCGGAGTTGAAGGACAGGCTCAGCACGGGTGAGGAGTCGGCGTCGGCCTTGGTGACCTGCGGTTCCTCGATCTCGTCGGGCAGGCGGCTGCGGGCGCGGCTCACGCGGTCGCGCACGTCGTTGGCCGCCTCGTCCACGTTGCGGCCCACGTTGAACTCGACCGTGATGCGTGAGGACTCCTCCTGTGACTCCGAGCGGATGACGCGGATGCCGTCAATGGAGGCCACCTCGCGCTCGAGCGGCTCGGTGATCTTGCTCTCCACCACCTCGGCCGAGGCGCCGCGGTAGCTGGTTTCCACCGTGACGATGGGCGAATCGATCAGCGGGTATTCGCGCACCGGCAACCGGCCGAAACTGAGCGCGCCGACCAAAACCACCAGGATCGAGGCAACAAGCGCGACCACCGGCCGCCGGATGGAGACGTCGGACAGGATCATGACCCGCTGCCTCCGACCCGAAACTCTTCGCGCAGCGGCCGCGGCGCGAGCTTCATGCCCGGATAAAGGATGAGCGCCCCAACGCCGGAGGCCACGACGGGTTGGTCCTGACCCAAGGCGCCTTCCTTGACCGGCTGGACTTCGACGAGGCCGCGTTCGCGGAGGCCGAGCTGCACCGCCACCTCCTCGGCGACGCTGGCGCCGTCACGACTGCGCACCGCGATGACGAAATTGCCGCCCGGCTTGGCGAGGATCGCGCCCTCCGGGACAGTCAGAGCCCCCCGGCGCACCTGGAGAATGATGTCAATGTTGGCGAACATGCCGGGTTTCAGGCCCGGCACCTCGGCGCCGAGCCAGCCCTTGACCTGGCTGGAGCGCGAGGTGCGCTCGATGATGGAGGAAGTGAAATAGACCTCGCCTTCCGTGCGCACGTCACCGGAGGGAGTCTGCGCCCGCAGCGTGAATTTTGAGCCGGGCTTCACCCGTTCGACAAACCGCTCCGGCACCTGGAAGTCCACCTTCAGGCGGCTCAGGTCGTCGATCGTCGTGATGCTGGTGCTGGCCGTGACGTAGTCACCCGGTGAGACCGTGCGCGCGCCCGCGATACCGGCGAAGGGCGCCTTGATCTCCATCTTGGCGAGCCGCACCTGCAGCAGCTGCATTTCGGCCTGCGCGGAGGCGAACTCCGAGCGGGTGCGGTCCGCCTCGGCCTGCGACATGGAGCGAGCCTGCGTGAGGTCCTCGCTGCGCTTGAGGTTGAGCTCGGCCAGCTTGAAGCGGGCCTCGGCCTGAGCGAGCTGGGCGCGCAGTTCGGAATTGTCGATGCGCAGGAGCACCTGGTCCTTCACGACCGACTGTCCCTCCTCGAAGAGCACGGCGCGCACCTGGCCGGCGATCTCGGCGCGGATCTGGGCGGTCTCGTTGGGCGCCAGCGAGCCGACCAGCGAAAGGGTCTCGGCCAGATCGCGGCGGGTCACCGGGGCGACCTCGACGGGCTGGACTTGGGCCGCCGCGGAGGGGGCGCCGGAGCTGGCGGCTTTCTTTCCGCAACCGCTTAAGACAAGCGCGGCCACAGACAAGAGGGGGGTGAGCAGGGCTAACCTCATGCGGGCCCCACTCTTTCCACAAAGCCCGCTGGCGCAAGTGACAATGAGTCACAGATCCTAACTTATCTCGGAAACCTGCGGCTTGTGCGCGGCGTCACCTTCGGTTCGCCGTTGGGGCGGAAAAGGCGAAAGCCTTACTGGAGCCTGGGCACCATCGCCCTGGTGGCCGAATGCAGCCGGGGTCGCTGACCCGGGTCCGACCTCAGCGAGGCCGGCTACAACCGAGCGTGAAGAAGGCCGAGCCGGGGGCGCCCCGGCTCCATTTCAAAACTGCCGGAGGGCCGAGCTCCCGCGAGACCGCGTCCAAGAGGAAGGCAACGGCCTCGCAGGAGCTCGGCCCTCCACGCAGGTATGCGGACAGCCTCTTAGCCGATCACCGCGGCGTAACCGGCGGCGTCGAGCAGGGCGGCGACGGCGGCGACATCGGCCACCTTGAGCTTCAGCATCCAGCCGTCGGTGTAAGGAGCGGCGTTTACCTTCTCGGGATTGGCATCCAGGGCGGAATTGACCTCGACCACGGTGCCGGCGACCGGCGCATAGACGTCGGAGGCGGCCTTCACCGACTCGACCACGCCGAAGGTCTCGCCGGCCTTGAGCGCTGCGCCGACCTTGGGCAGCTGGACAAAGGTGATGTCACCCAGGCTGTTCTGGGCGTAATCGGTGATGCCGACCAGCGCGGTGCCGTCGGCGGCGAGTTTGACCCATTCGTGGGACTTGGCGTAACGGAGATCGGCAGGAATGTTGCTCATCGGTAGGTTAGCTTTTCTTTAGCGGCACGAACGGCGGCTTGACCAGTTGCAAATTCAACTTTGTCCCGCGCACGTCCACCGCCAGCGGCTGCGTGGCGGCGGCCGCCTCGACGAGGGCCGAGCCGATCGCTTCGTTAAGAATGGGTGACAGCGTCCCCGAAACCACCCGGCCGACCGTGGCGCCGGCGGCGTCGAGCACGGGTGACTCGGCGCGGATGATGCGGCGGTCGCCGGTCTTGAAGAACACGATTTTCTTGGCCGGCCCCTTGGCTTTCTCAGCGGCGAGCACGTCCGACCCGATGAACGGGCCCTTGTCGAACTTCACCACCCAGCCCAGACCCGCCGTCAGCGGGCTGATGTCTTGGGTGATCTCGTGGCCATAAAGCGGAAACCCGGCTTCAAGGCGCAGCGAGTCGCGCGCGCCCAGTCCGGCCAGTTCCAGCCCCCGCGGCGCGCCGGCCGCGAGCACGGCCTCGGCGAGTTTCTCCACGTCGCCCGCAGCGCAGTAGAGCTCCACGCCGTCCTCGCCGGTGTAGCCCGTGCGCGAGAGGATGCATTTCACGCCGGCCACCTCGCCGTCGGCGAAGTGGTAATACTTGATCCCCGCGAGGTCGCTCTTCGTGAGCGTCTGCACGATGCCGACGGCCAGCGGTCCTTGGATCGCCAGCTGGCCATAGTCGGCCGATCGATCGGTCACGGTGCAGTTGAAACCCTTGGCCTGCTCCTGCATCCACGCTATGTCCTTGGCGATGTTGCCGGCGTTGATGCAGAGGAAATAGTCGTCCGTCCCGCGCATGTAAACGAGCAGGTCGTCCACGACGCCGCCGTTCGGGTAGCACATGACCGTGTAGAGCACGCGGCCGGGGAAAAGCTTGCTGCAGTCGTTGGACACGAGGTGCTGCAGGAACTTGAGCGCCTCTGGGCCCTTCACGTCGGCCTCGCCCAGGTGGCTCACGTCGAACAACCCCGCGCGCTGGCGCACGGCCTTGTGCTCCTCGAGGATGCTCCGGTATTGGACCGGCATGTCCCAGCCGGCGAAGTCCACCATGCGTCCGCCGTGGCGGCGGTGAAACGCGTTGAGGGGAGTCATTTGGGGAGCGCTCATGGGGTGACGAAGCCAGCGCAGCGCGTCTGTCGCAAGGCAACAGTGGTCCAGGCCGCGACCATTAAAGGGCGAAATGACGCTGTGAAGGGCGGCAGCCCGTGGTTCAAGCATGGGAAAGAGATTGTTTCACCGCGGCGATTCTCCCCTACTCCGGATGCCCTTGTCCCCCGTGCTCCCTGCTCCCTGCTCCCCGCTCTCCGCTCTCCCCCTCGCCCAGTGGGTGCACACGCCGCATCCGTTCCTGATCCGTTTCGGGGAGAATTTTGGCATCCGCTACTACGGGCTCGCCTATCTGCTGGGATTCGTCGGCGCCGCCTGGTTGCTCCACCGCTACCATCGCGCCGGACGCTCCCCCGTGCCGCCCGTCGCCATCTGGGACCTGCTGACCTACCTCATCGCCGGCGTGCTGGTGGGCGGACGCCTGGGCTACTTCCTGTTTTACCAACCTGGCACGCTGCTGCACGAACCGCTTGCGCTCTTCCGCGTCTGGGAAGGTGGTATGGCGAGCCACGGCGGCTTCCTCGGTGTGGTGATCGCGTTGGTGGTCTTTGCCCGGCGGCATGGCGTCCCTTTCCTGCGGCTCGGCGATCTCGTCGTCAGCACCGTGCCACTCGGCTTGGGGCTCGGCCGTCTCGCCAACTTCCTCAACGGCGAGCTCTGGGGCAAGGCGACCGACGCGTCGTGGGGCGTGATATTCGTCGCCACGGGCGGCGGCAATTTCCCGCGTCATCCTTCCCAGCTCTACGAGTCGGCGCTTGAAGGCTTCCTGCTCCTGGCATTCGTGCAGTGGCGCTTCTGGCGGAGCGCCGCGGTGAAGGCCCAGCCCGGCCGGCTCTCCGGCGAGTTCCTTCTCGGCTACGCCCTCGCCCGCATTGTCTGCGAACACTTCCGCGAACCCGACGCCGCGCTCATCCTCGGCCTCAGCCGCGGCACGTTCTACTCGATCTTTGTGGCCGTGGCCGGAGCCGCGCTCATCGCCTACGCCCGCCGCCAGCCGCAGCAGCAGGGCTGAGGCGGATTACGCGCCCCCCGGTTGCGCCGATGCTCGCGATTGCCGGGTTTGATTGCGATCCAGGTCACGCCATCCACAACAGGCTGGCGGCGAAACCGAGGAAGACCACGCCGAGCACGCGATCGATCCAATGGCCGTGGCGCAGGAAGGTGCGGCGCACTTCCGCGCGGGTGAAGACCACGGCGACAAAGCTGAACCACGCGGCGGTGGTGAGCGTCATCCATACGCCGTAACCCACTTGGACGAGGCGAGGCGTGGTCGGGCTCACCGCCAGCGGGAAAAGCGACAGAAAGAACAGCGCGGCCTTGGGATTGAGCACGTTCACCAAAAAACCCGTCGCCCAAGCGGCGCGCGGCGTAGGCGCCTCGGTGGTCGCAGTCAGGTCGAGATCGCCCTCGCGCGGCCGGGCCCGCAGCGCCTGCACGCCGATCCACGCGAGGTAGGCCGCGCCACACCATTTCACGACCGTCAGGGCCCCGGCCGAATTGCGCAGGACCAACCCGAGGCCGAGCAGGCTGACCGTAATATGGATCGAGAGCCCGCACCCGATACCGAGGCTGGTCCAGATGGCGGTGGCGCGGCCGTGCCGCAGGCTCTGCCGGAGCACGATGGCGAAATCCGGCCCCGGGCTGGCAACCGCGAGCGCGTGCGCCAAGGCGATGGTGAGGAATTCGGGGAGAAGATTCACAGATTGAGGGCGGGCTCTCCGATCTCAGGCTGGACAGGCAGTCCTCATCGCCGAATGGCGGGATTCGGAGATCCCGCCCTACACTGATGAAGCCTTACCCGCGCAGTTCCATGTCCTGCGGGACGGTGCTCAACGCCTCGGCCATCGTGCTCAGGCCTTCCTTCACCTTGAACATGCTGTCCTGGTGGAGCGTCTTCATGCCGCCCTTCATCGCGATGCGCTTCAGCTCGGCCGTTTCCTTCTCCTTGTTGATGGCCTCGATCAGCTCCTCGTTGGTGACCATGAGCTCGTGGATGCCCACGCGCCCCTTGTAACCGGTGCCGTTGCACTTGGCGCAACCCTTGGCGCTGGCCTTGTAAATGGGTCCGGTCCAGCCGAGCGCGCGCTGAAGCACGTCCTTTTCCCGGCCCTCGGGCTCGTAGGCGACGCGGCAGACCTTGCACACGCGGCGCATGAGGCGCTGGGCGCACACGCACACGAGCGACGACGAGATCATGAACGGCTCGATGCCCATGTCGGTGAGGCGCGCGACCGTGCTGGGGGCGTCGTTGGTGTGGAGGGTGGAAATGAGCAGGTGGCCGGTGAGCGCGGCCTCGACGGCGATGTTCGCCGTCTCCTTGTCGCGAATTTCGCCCACGAGGATGATGTCGGGGTCCTGGCGGAGGAAGGCGCGCAGCGCGGCGGCAAAGGTCAGGCCGATCTGCCGGTGCATCTGCATCTGGTTGATGCCGGGCAGTGTGTATTCGATCGGGTCCTCGGCGGTGCGGATGACGACGTCGGACGTGTTCACCTCGTTGAGCGCCGAATAAAGCGTCATGGACTTGCCCGAGCCCGTGGGACCGCAATGCAGGATCATGCCGTAGGGCTGGCGGATGCAGTCGCGGTATTTTTTGAGATTCTCCTCGGTGAAGCCGAGCGCGGGCAGCGGCAGCGTGGACTTCTGCTTGTCGAGGATACGCATGACCACGCCCTCGCCGTGGTTGAGCGGGGCGGTCGAGACGCGGAGGTCGATGTCGATGTTCTTCTTGTTATACTGCTTGAAGACAATGCGGCCGTCCTGGGGCAGGCGGCGCTCCGCGATGTCCAGGTTGCACATGATCTTGAAGCGCGCGACGAGCGCACCGGCGACCTTGCCCGGCAGGCGGAGCTTCTCCTGCGTGAGACCGTCAATACGGTAGCGCACGACGATTTCCTTTTCCCACGGCTCGATGTGGATATCCGACGTGCCGGCGAAATAGGCATCCTCGATGATGCGGTTGGCGAGCTGGATGATGGGGGCGGAATCCTCGTTCTCCAGATCCTCGTCCTTGATCTCCGTCTCTTCCTCGTCGAACTGCGCGCCGAGCTGGTCCACCACGTCGGAGAACTGCACCTCGTCGTGGACGTGGTCCTTCTTGAGCTTCTCGCGGATGTCCGACTCGCGGCCGAGGAGGCGGACGACGCGCTGGCCGGTCTTGTCCTGAATCTTGGACGCAACGGTCGTGTCGAAGGGGTTGGCGAAGGCGACGAGGAGGAAGTCGCCCACCTGCCCGACCGGCAGGATCATGTTCTTCTGGCAGAACTCGAGGTCGATCTTCTCGAAGGTGGCGGGCTGGACGCGGTAACGGGCGACGTTGTAGGGCGCGAGGCCGAGAGCGCGGCACTTGGCCAGCAGGAGCTGGAAGATCGTGATGTGGTGGTCTGTCTGGAGAATCGCGTCGAGCTGGTCGCCGGTGGGCTCGTCCGGGCGGGCCAACAGCACCGCCTTCTGGTCGGCGGTGAGTTTCCCCATCTCCTCCAGCTTGTCGATGATCTGCGTCTGAGTGCGTCCGAGAGGCATGGCTCAGTGGGTGGACGTGGACTTGCCGGAGTTCGTCCCCGGGAAAGGCAGGGGCGTGTGGCCGGAGCCGGCTGGCGGCACCGGCATGGGCGGATTGCTGGCGGGGCGCGGGGCGACCGGCGGATTGCTGCCACCGGAAACAAACGGTGCGCGCGAGCTCCGCTTGGCCGCCTCGTTGCGCTCGGCCTGCATGCGATCGAGAAAATCCGCGATGATGTCCATGGTCGTCGCCTGCCAGATGATCTGGCCGCCGAGTTTTTTCTCCCAATGGCTGCGCACCGCCGGGCTCAGGTAATAGGCGGTGGCCACAAAATGGAAATCCTCCTCCCGGTCGAAGGGCACGCTCCAGGTGGCCCAGCAGGCGTCGAGGTCCATCTCCTTGCGCACATCATCCGGCACATCGTAGCCGCGGAGGTCCACCACGCCCACGCCATGGTCGTCCACCACGTGGTGCAGGACGTCCTCCTCGCGCAGGACCTTTTTCTCGTAGACGAGGATGCTGAGCACCGAACTCTGCCGGACCTGGCCGCTGGCGGCGACTTCCAGCAGGCGTTCGTTGGCGGCCTCGAGGTCCTCGAACTTCACCAGGTTGTGCTCGATGAGCGCCGAGCCAAGCAGGCGGTTGGCGCGCATCAGCAGGGGGCGATATTCGGCCGAGGACATGCGGGGATTACAGCGATAAATTACTCAGCGGGCCGGGCTTGGCGATTTCTTTTCTTTGGCCCGCATCTTCTTCACGCGTTTGAGGAGTTCCTTGAGCAGCTTGGGGATGCCTTCCTCGGAAAGACACGAAATCGGCACGAGCTCGACCTTGCTGTAGCGCTTCTTGAACTTCTTCAGGTTTTCGACCGCGGCCTCCTCGTCCATCTTGTTGGCGGCGACCAAGCGCGGTTTGTCGAGCAGCGCGGGATCGTAGAGTTCGAGCTCCTTGAGCAACTGCTTGTAGTCGTCGCGCGGGTCGCGGGTGTCGGTGCCCGCCATGTCGATGATGATGAGCAGCAGCTTGCAGCGCTCGATGTGGCGCAGGAAGCGGTGCCCGAGCCCCTTGCCGTCGCTGGCGCCGGCGATGAGGCCGGGAATGTCGGCGAGCACGAGGCGCTCGTATTCGGCCGCATACTCGATCACGCCGATCTGCGGGTGCAGCGTGGTGAAGGGATAAGGCGCGGTCTTCGGCCGGGCCTTGGTGATGAGGTTCGTCAGCGACGATTTGCCGGCGTTGGGAAAGCCCACGAGGCCGATGTCGGCGATGCTCTTCAGCTCGAGGCGGAAATCGCCCACCTCGCCGGGCAGGCCCGGTCCCGTCTTGGTCGGGGCGCGGTTGGTGGACGACTTGAACTTGGTATTGCCGGCGCCGCCCTTGCCGCCCTTGAGCAGCACGATCTCCTGGCCGTCCTCCAGCACTTCGCCGACGAACTCCCCGTCCGGCATCTTGTAGGCGATGGTGCCGAGCGGCACGCGCAGCACCGCCGGCCGGCCTTCCCGGCCGGTGCAATCGCCGCCCTGCCCATGTTCGCCGCGCTCGCCGTTCCAGTGCGGCTTGTATTTGAAGTCGATGAGGTTGTTCTGGTCGTCGTCGCCCCGGAGGATCACGTCGCCGCCCTTGCCGCCGTCGCCGCCGTTGGGGCCGCCCCACGGTTCGTATTTCTCGCGGCGGAAGCTGCGGCAGCCTTTGCCGCCGTCGCCGGCGCGGGCCTTGATGGTGGTTTCGTCGATGAACATGGGATGCGTCGCAGGTTATTGGTTAAGGGCTATGGGTTCTTTGGTTGAGGCTGACAGGTCCCAATAACAGATAACCAGCAACAAATAACCGTGAGGCGATGCCTCACAGCACCACTTTGATGCCCTTGCGCAGGTAGGTCGGCACGTCGAGGTCCTGGCCCTCGAAGAGGTTACGGTCGGACTTGTCGAAGGTGCCGCGGTTCTCCGCCGGCTCGTGTCCCTGGAAACCAAACTCCTCCTGCTTGGGCTTGTGGGGGTGCACCGGCGGGGCGCTTGTGCGCGTGACGGTCGCGTCGGTCGTGACCGTGGTCTTGACGTTGGCGGTCGTCGCCACGGCGGCGGTGCTGGTGGCGGCGGGCTTGTCGGGCTTGCGCGCCGGCGGCGGCGGGGTCGGGCGGCGGACAAAATTGCGGCTGCCGACATCGGTCGTGCCAAGCACGCAAAGCTCGACGCGCCCCTGCAGGGCCTCGTCGATGGCGGCGCCCATGACCACGTGCGCCTCGGGTCCGAATTGCTCGGTGACGGCGGACATGATCTCGTTGACCTTGGTGAGCGTGAGGTCGGCGCCGCCGGTGATGTTGACGAGCAGGCGGTCGGCCTTGCGGGCGTGCTCCGGGGTGTGGAGGAGCGGGCAATGCTTGAGGTCCTCCAGCGCGGCCAGGGCGGCGTTTTCGCCCGAGCCGGTGCCGAGGCCGAAGAGCGTCTTGCCGCCGCGGTGGTGGAAGACCTGGCGGATGGCGGTGAAGTCCACGTTGATCAGGCCCGTGCGCGAGAGCATGGCCCAGATGGACTTCACGCCGCGGCCGATCCACTCGTCGGCGCGGGCAAAGGAATCGAGCACGCTGGTCTGGTCGGTGCCTTCCTGGAGCAGCATGTCGTTGGCGAGCGGGATGACCGCATCGCAGGTGCGGCGCAGCTCGGCCAGGGCCTCCTCGGCCTGCCGTGCGCGGCGTCCGCCCTCGAAGCTGAACGGCAGGGTGACAAACGCGATGACCAGCGCGCCGGCCTCGCCGGCAATCTGCGCCACCACGGGTGCGGCGCCGGAACCGGTGCCGCCGCCCAAGCCGGCCACGAGGAACACCAGATCCGTGTCTTTCACGATCTCGGCGATCTTGTCGGCATCGGCTTCCGCGGCCTTGCGGCCGAGTTCGGGATCACCGCCGGCGCTGAGGCCGCGGGTCTGCGTGGCGCCGATCAGGATCTTGTCCTGCACGGGCGAGGTGCCGAGGGCCTTGAGGTCGGTGTTGATGACGGCGAGCTGGAGCCGGTCGAGGTTCTCCATCTTGAGCCGGTCCACGGCATTGGAGCCGCCGCCGCCCACGCCGATGAGCTTGATGCCGACGTCGCGGTCGGCGAGCGCCTCGAGGGGAAGTTCGTTGGAGGAGTTTTCCATGGTCAGGAGGTCGCGAAAAGGCGGGTGAGGTTGCTGAGCAGACCCGGCTTGCGGCGGGCGGGCAGCGCATGCTCGTGGGCGGCGCGGAGGCCGAACTGGAAGATGCCGAGCACGGACGAGAACATCGGGTCCTTGAGCTCTTCCTTCACCCAGGAAGGCGGCTCGCCGCGGCGGGCGTTGAGACCGAAGACACGGGTGGCGGCCTCCTCGATGCCGGGCAGCTTGGAAGTGCCGCCGGTCAGGATGACGCCCGCGCCGCAGTGTTCCGGCACGAAGGCGGGGCCGAGCTTCTGGCGCACCACCTCGAGCAGCTCCATCGTGCGGGCGGCGGAGATCGTCTCGATCGCCATCTTGGGAATCTGGCGGTCGCCGAACGCGCCGTCGCCATTGAGCCAGACCTTGTCGGCTTTGTCGCGCGTCTGGACCGTGCCACGGCCGTGCCGCAGCTTGAGCATCTCGGCCTGCGAAAGGGTCACGCGCAGGCCGATGCTGAGGTCGTTGGTCAGGTGGTCACCGGCGACCGGCAACGTGCCGGTGACGAGCACATGGCCGTCGCGGTAGAGCACGTAGTCGGTCACGCCCTTGCCGATGTCGATGACGAGCACGCCCTGCGCCCGCTCCTCGGGGGTGGTCAGCAGCGAGCCGCTGGCCAGGCTGGCGAGCACGAGTTCGCGCACCTCGAGGTGGTAGCCGCCCACGACATGGATGTTGTCGCTGATCTTGCCCTCGGAACCGTGCACGATCCAGTAACCGACCTCGAGCCGCTTGCCGGAGAGGTGCTCGGGGTCCGGCACGGCGCGGCCGTCGAGACGGAAGGGCCGGCGGATCTCATGGATGCGCGAGCGGCCGGCGGGGAGTTCCTTCTCCTTGGCGAGCGCGCAGACGGAATCGATGTCGAGAGCCGTGACGGTGTTGTCGGCCGACTTCACGTTGACGGAGGCCTCGTTGTAGAACGCATCGAGGTGGCCGCCGCTCTGGGCGAGCCAGACGGACTCGAGCTTGGCGCCGGCGCGCTTCTCGGCCATCTCGAGGGCGTGGTGGGTCGCCTCGCAGGCGGCCTTGTAGTCCACGACCTCGCCTTTCATCACGCCGCGCGCCGGGGCGACGCCCACGCCGACGATGTTGAGGCTGCGGCCGCGGGTGATTTCACCCACGAGGACCACGACCTTGCCGGTGCCGATTTCGACGGCGCCAATGATACGACTGCTGTTAGAGATCACGTTGTTTTCTCCGTTGGGAAGAGGATGGAAGGGAAAAATCGAGTCGCGCGGGCACGGTCTTCACCAGCTCGTCGGGCGTGCCCTGCAGCTTCACGGGCACCTGGCCCTCGAGCGTGAGGTTGACCGACTGCAAGGCGGCGGCCTCGGGCAGGCCCCGGGCCGCCTCGATGACGTAGTCGAGCTGGGCGATCTGCTTGTAGAAGTCGCGCTTGCGGCTGAACGTGATCTCCGTGCGGTCCTTGGTCCGCACGAGCAGTTCGTCGCGCTCGGCCAGGTTGGCCAACGAGACGATGAGCCACTCGCGGTAAAGGTGCGGCGCCTGCAGCTGGGCCGTGGACAGCAGCGAGGAAACCTCGGCCATGCCCGCCACGGGCTCGTAGCCGCGGCCGGAACGCAGCAGGCGGATGCCATCCAACCAGGGCAGCTCCTCCATCAGGGACTTTTCGTAGAGCCGGCCTTCATAAACAACGCCGTCCTTGGCCACGAGCAGCGCCTTGGCCAGTCCGCTGGAATCCGCCGCCATGACGCGCGCGACCGGCGTGCGTTCCTGCAGGGTGACGACCAGCGTGTCGGGGAAACTGCGGGTCAGCACCGCCACCCGGATTTGTCCGTGCGCCAGCAGGCGGTCGCGCAATGCCGTCAGGTCAAGGGCCATCAGGCTGGCGCCCTTGGGCAGGGCCAGGGTGTCGGCGACCCATTTCTGGCTCAGCACGCCGTCGGTGATGAGCACGGTCTCTCGCACCGGCGCGCTGTGCACGGCCGTGGTCAGGGCCGCGCGATCCGTGGCCCAGGAATGCGCCAGCTCGTAAACCGCCCAGCCGCCCAACGTCACCGCCGCCGCCAACCCGCCGATCTTCAGCCAGCCGAGCCAGCGCCGGCGGAGCCCCTGCCGCGACATCGCGGGCGAGCTCACGTCCTGGCGGATGCTGCGCCAGGAGCGCCCGGGAGCTTCGGCGGATTTGTCGGCAGGTTTCATCGTGGAGTGTGGGCCGGCCGGAGGCGTTCCACGGCGGGCGCAACCAGTTCGCGGCAAAGCGCGACAAAGTCCAACCCCACGCAACGCGCACTCATCGGCAGCAGGCTGGTCTCCTTCATGCCGGGCAGCGTGTTGATTTCGAGCAAATAGAGTTCGCCCTCCGCGGAGAGCATGAAGTCGATGCGGGCGTAGTCGCGGCACCCGCACGCGGCGAAGGCCGCCTCGGCCGCACTGCGCACCTTCGCGGCGGTCTCGTCCGAGAGCTTGGCCGGGGCGAGGTATTCGGTCAGGCCTTTGGTGTATTTGCTCGTGTAGTCGAAGACGCCCGACTTCGGCACGACCTCGACGATGCCCATGGCCCGGCCGCGCAACAGGCCGACCGTCAGCTCGCGGCCAAGGATGCGCCGCTCCGCGATCCAGTCGCCCGCGCGGAGGCCGCCGAGCGCGATCTCCAGACCGACCTTCGAGGAAACGATCTGCAGGCCGACGCTGCTGCCCTGGCGGTTGGGCTTCAACACGACCTGCTCCCCCAACTCCGCGACAAGGGCCGACGCGACCGGCTTGGTTGCGGCGGTGAAGTTCCGCCCCGGGGCCACCTGCACACCGGTGGCGGACACACTCAGGCGCGTGCGCCACTTGTCGAAACAGAGGTCGCTGCTGCGCGCGTCGCAACCGGTGTAGCTGAAGCCGCCCGCGTCGAGCAGGCGCTGCATGCCGCCGTCCTCGCCGAAGGTGCCGTGCAGGGCCGAGCAAACCACATGCCGTGCCGGGTCGAGGCCCGCAGGGATCGCGTCGGCGTCCACGGTGAAAAACTCCGTCGGGTGCGAGTAGGCCATGGCGAGAGCGATAGCCTTGCCGGAACCCAGCGAGACCTCGCGTTCGGGCGAGGTGCCTCCGGCGAGCACGGCGATGACGGGATGGTTGCTCATAGGACGTCCTTCCATTCGGCCCCGTAGAGGAGCACCTCGGGTTCGAGATCAACACCACGCGCCTGCTTCACGCGGGAGCGAATCTTCCGCACGAGTGCGATGATGTCGGCGCTGGTGGCATGGCCGCGATTCACGATGAAATTCGCATGCACGGTCGAGACCTCCGCATCCCCCACCCGCTCGCCCTTGAGTCCGCTTTCGTCAATCAGGCGGCCGGCGGAGGTGCCGGGCGGATTCTTGAAGATGCAGCCGGCGCTCGGTTCGCGGGGCTGGGACTCCACGCGCTTCTTCTGGTAAACGTCGATCTGGCGGCGGATGTCGTCCGACTGCGCGCTGGCCGCCGGTTTCAACCAGGCCCCCAACGCGATCGCCTCGTGCAACTCCGCGCAGTGCCGGTAGTCCACGTGCATCTCGGCCTTTTTCATTGTGCGGATCTCACCCTGCAGGCTCATCAGCCGCACCTCGTCCACCACGTCGAACATCCAGCCGCCCATCGCGCCGGCGTTCATGCGCAGTGCGCCGCCGACGGAGCCGGGGATGCCCTCGAGGAACTCGAAGCCCTTGAACCCGGCCTTGATCGCAAGGCCGCAGAGGTTCTTCAGCCGCAGCCCCGCGCCGGCCCAGATGCGGCCGTCGGCGTGTGACTCGAACTTCTGCCAGTTCTCATGACCGAGGCTGAGAACGAGACCGTCCACGCCGTGGTCCGGGATGATGAGGTTCGACCCGCGGCCGAGCAGCAGCACGGGCAGCGCCAGCCGGTTCGCCTCGCGCAACAGGGTTTGCAGGTCCTCGGCCGTCGCCGGCTCGGCATAGACCCGGGCCGGGCCGCCCACGCGCATCGTTGTCTTGGCCGCGAGCACCTCGCGCTCCAAAAGCCGGGTGTCGCTGCCCAGTCGCGGACGAACGCCCATCAGAAAATCGTTCCAAGTCTTCTCCCGCGCCTCGGTGACCTTGAGCTGGGCAACAAAGTCTCGCGCCGTCTGCTCGATGTCGCCGGCGCCGACAAAGGCGAGCGTGTCGCCGGCTTTGAGCGCGGCCTTGAGCGCGCGCAGCAGACCGGCGGCGTCGCCCGGCAGGTAGGTCACGTGGTCGGCCGCACCGCTTTTCTTGAGTTCGGCGTAGATGTCGGCGCTCGTGCCGCCGGCGACGGGCGCTTCGCTCGCGGCATAGACGTCCATCAGGAAAAGATTGTCCGCGCCGGCCAGCGCGGCGGCAAACTCGGCCTTGAACTGGGCCGTGCGCGTATAGCGGTGCGGCTGGAACACCACCACGAGGCGGCCGGACAGCGCCTGTTTCAGGCTACCGAGCAAGGCGCGGATCTCCGTCGGATGGTGCGCGTAGTCCTCGTAAACCGTCAGCGCCGAGGCATGCAGCACGGCCTGCCGACGCCGGACGCCGGAAAACTCCGCCAGAGAATCCGCGGTGAGCTTCGCGCCCAGATGCTGCGCGACGGCGAGCGCGGCGGTGGCGTTGCTGGCGTTAAACTCGCCCCGGCTGCGGACCTCCGCATGCGGAAGCGTGAAGCTTCCGCCCAGGGTCAGTTCGAGCCCGGCCGGCGTATATCGCAACACGGTGCCCTTGAACTCGCCGGTGCGGCCGAAGGTGTGGACCGGCGCGCTGAAACCGCCGCGGGCGGCGATGCGGGCCGACATCGGACAGGCGTCGCTGATGAACACGGCTGACTTGGTCCGCGCGAGCAACGCGGCAAATGCGGCCTCAAGGTCGGCCAGTTTCGCGTAGTGGTCGGGATGATCCCAATCGAGGTTCACGACGACCGTGACCTCGGGGCTGAAGCGCCCGATCGTGCCATCGCTCTCGTCCACTTCGGCCACGATCCAGTCCGATCCGCCGATCTTGGCCGGTGGCAGTGCCTCGTCGTTGAAAAGTCCACCGAGCACCCAGTCGCTGGCGAAGCCGGCCCGGTGCAACGCGGTGATGAGCATGGCCGTCGTGGTCGTCTTGCCGTGCGAACCGACGACGGCGACGAGTTTTTTTCCTTTCACGACCTCGGCGAGCATCTCGCCACGCCGCACCTGCGGCAGGCCGCGGGCCGTGGCCCGGCGGCGCGACTCGTGGGTTGGCGCGATCGCCGAGGAATGCACAATCAGCTGTGCGTCATCCGGCAACGCGCCGCTCGCGCGGACCTGCACGCCGGCCTTCTCCAGGAATGAGCGCACGGCGGGATTCCAGCCGTCGTCCTCACCGCTGACCTGGAAGCCGAGTCCGGCGAGATAAAGCCCGAGCGGCGCCATGCCCATGCCGCCCGCGCCGACGAGGTGCACGCGGTTGGCCGAAAGCCCGAAAACTTGAGGAAGTGCGCTCATACGACGGAGGCGGCCGGGGCGGGCCGGATTGGTCGCCCGGGCGTGACGCCGGAGGCCAGCGCCTCGAGATCGTGCACGATGACCTCGATGGAGCTTTCCTGCTCCATGCGGCGCAGGTTGGTGCGGAATTTGTTCAGGAGCCAGTCGTTGAAGATCATGTCGATGATCTCCAGCTTCAGGCCGGCGAGCGCGGTCTCCGCGACGACGAGTCCGCCACCCTGTTGCTCGAAATACGTGGCGTTGGCCTGCTGGTGGTTGTCGGCGGCGAAGGGATACGGCACGAGGACGCCAGGCGTCTCGCAGCGGATCAATTCCGCCAAGGTGCCCGCCCCGGCGCGGCTGATGGCCACGTCGGCCGCCGAGATCAGGACACCCATGCGGTCGCAGAACGGTTCGCGCCAGACGCGCACGGTCTGGCCGTTGCGGCCGGGAAACTCGCGCACGTCAATTTCACCCTTGCCCATGCCGGTGACGCACCAGACCTGCACGCCCTCCTGCGCGAACGCCGCGGCCGTTTCCTCGACCCAGCGGTTGAGCGGGCCCGCGCCCTGGCTGCCGCCGAGCACGGCCACGAGTTTCTGGTTGGGGTCCACGCCCAGCTGCGCGCGTGCCTCGTGGCGAGGGAGGCGCACGATCTCGCGCCGCACGGGCAGACCGGTGTGCCGCACCATCAGGCCGAGCCGGCCGGGCAGACGGACGCCGGGCGGCAGGTAGAGGCGTTGGGCAATCCGGGAAAGCATGCGGGTCGCGCGACCGGGCACGCGGTTGGCCTCGTGGAGCGCCACCGGCACGCCCGCCAGGCGGCCGGCCAGGACGACGGCTGCATTCGTGAACCCGCCGAAACCCACGATGACATCCGGCTTCAAACGCGCGACGAGCCGGCGGCAATGGACGAGGCCACGCCCCTGGTCCCACACGAAACGCAAGAGCTTGCCGGGGCTCCAGCCCAGCGGCGCGCTCGGCACGCGCTCGAACCGGAGCTGCGGGTATTTTTCGCTCAGCCGCGCATCCACCTTCTTCAGGCTGATGAGGAGCGTCACCGCATGCCCGCGCTCCACCAGCGCCTCGGCCAGGGCGATGCCCGGCGAGAGATGCCCGCCGGTGCCGCCGCAAGCGATGAGGAAGGTGCTCATAAGCCGCCCTCCGGGCGGAAGTAACAAGGAGCAAGGATCAAGTAACAAGATGACCGAACCGGTCGGCTCCTGTTACTTGTTACTTGGCACTTGTTACTTTCCTGGTTCATCCGATCACCTCCGTCAGCGCCCGCTTGCGGACGAGCGGCTTCGGCCGCTCCCAGGTGCGCTGGGTGTTGATGATGACGCCCACGAGCAGGCCCATGAGCAGGAGATTGGAACCGCCGGCGCTGATGAACGGCAGCGACATGCCCTTCGTGGGCAGCATGCCGGTGACGACGCCGAGGTTGATGATCGCCTGCAGGCAGATGAGCAGCAGGCAGCCCGTCACGAGCAGGAACTGAAACAGGTTGGGCGCGCGCCGCACGTGCATCAGGCCGGCCACGAAGATGGTCACGAAGAGCCCGACGGTGAGCAGCGTGAAGATGAGGCCCATCTCCTCGCCCATGATGGCGAAGATGAAGTCGGTGTGCGCCTCGGGCAGGAAAGAATTCTGCTGGCGGCCCTGGCCGAGGCCGACGCCGTCCACGCCGCCGGCGGCGAACGCGAGGATGGCCTGCCAGAGCTGGTAGGCGCCGTCGCCGCGGTTGGCCTCGATGTCCATGAACGACGTGATGCGCCGCAGACGCACGGGGTTGTGCAACACGAGAATGACGAACGCAAACAGCGCCGTGCCGATGGAGGGCAGCAGGAACTTCATCCGCGCACCGGCGAGGAACAGCAGGATCATGCCGATGGTGCCGAGGAGGAAGGCCGTGCCGAAGTCCGGTTCCGCGAGCACCAACAGAGCGAAGAGCCCGGTCCACGCGGCCGGGATCACGAAGCCGCGCCAAAAATCATGCAGCTTGCTCTGGTTGAGCGCGAGGTAGTGCGCGAGCGAGAAAACGAGCGCAAGCTTGGCGAATTCCGAGACCTGCAGGCGCGTGAAGCCGAGATTCAGCCAGCGGCGGCTGCCCTTCACGCTCACGCCGATCTGCGGGATCAGCACGAGCACCAGCATAACCAGCGCCACCGCCGCCGCGATCCACGCGAAGCGCCGCAGCTGCTCCAGGTCGGCAAACGACACCAACCAGCCCGCGCCGATGGCGGCCGCGAGGAAGATCAGCTGCTTGTAGAGGTAGGAGTAGTAGGGCCCGCCCTTGATCGGTGAGCTGGCGCTGAACAGCACGGCCAGCCCGATCGACACCAACGCTGCGACGCAGACGATGATGACGCTCGCGGGGGTGATCGTGAGAGGGCGGCGGGGCAGGACGGCGCTCGTCGAACTCACCATGGCGGTGGTGCTCAGTTCGTCTTGGGAGCGGGGTCTTCGACCTTGATCGTGGGCACCTCGGTCTCAGCGCCCTTGAGGCCGGCGTCGAGATCCTGGCCCGGCGGCGGCGGCGTGAGTTCAAACTTGGGCGCGGAAGGGGCGGGCGTGGTCGAGACCGTCGGCGCCTCGGCGGGCGTGGTCGCGGCCGGCTTGGACGGTGGCGTGGAGACGGGAGTCTTGCTGACAACGCCCTTGAATCCGGGGATCACGAGCACCTGGCCGGCCCGAACCTTGGCCGGATCGGTGATGCTGTTGGCATCGACGAGCTCGGCGACCTTGACGCCATACTTGCGCGCGATCACGCCGAGTGATTCTCCGACCGCGACGGTGTGGGTGACCTTCTCGCCGTTGGCCGGACGCGTCGCGGTGGCCGCCTTGTCGGCGGAGGCGGTGAGCGGAGCAGCGGCAACGGACTCCTTGGCGGCACCGGGCTTGCCCGGGATGATGAGCTTGCGGCCGGGCTTGAGGGCGGTGCCGGCGGCGATGCTGTTGGCCTTGGCCAGTTCGGCCACGGTCAGGCCGTGCTTCTTCGAGATGCTCCAGAGGCTGTCGCCACGCTCGACGGTGTAGGTCGAGACCGGCGCGACGTTCTCGACGGGCTTCGGCGGCGTGACGGCCACGGCGGCGGCGGAACCGGGGCGCGTGGGCGCGGCGTGGCCGAGCGGCGACGCGGGCGTGTAGGAGACGGCGGGGGCGGTGCCGAGATCAACCGGCTCGGGCGCGGTGGAGTTGTAGCTCACCGGCGGGGTGACCGGGCCCGCAGGCACGGTGGCGTCGGGCGTGGGCATGTTGCGCGGGCCGGTCGAGCAGCCGGGACTGGCGAAAATGAAGATAAACGCGAGCAGGTGGACGGCGACCACGGCTCCGAAGATCTTGAGAATGTTCATGGCGGTATATGAGGGCTGAGGATTGCGATTTGCTATCTAAAAAACGGAGTTGTTCACAGGTTTTCCACAAGGGCTTCGAACTGCCGGCCGCGGTCGTCGTAGCCCTTGAACATGTCGAAGCTGGCGAAGCCCGGACTGAGCAGGACGTGGTCGCCGGCGCCGGCCATTTCGCGGGCGAGACGCACGGCTTCGGCGAGGCTCGCGCAGGCGGTCGCGGCCACCCGGGCCTCGGCGCAATGCGCCAGCAGGGCGGCCTGCGTCTCGCCGATGAGGAAGGCATGCCGGATCCGGCGTGCGATGCGGCCAATGAAGGCCCCGAGGTCGCCGCCCTTGGCCTTGCCACCGCCGATCCAGAGCACCGGAACCGGGAAGGTCGCCAGCGCGGCCTCGACGGCGTGGAAGTTGGTCGCCTTCGAGTCATTCCAGTAGGCCACCCCGCCCTTCTCCGCCACCCGGGTCAACCGGTGCTGGCCGAGCCGGAAGGTCTCCGCAGCGGTGTAGAGCATGGCCGGCGGCAGGCCGGTCTGCCGCCACCAGGCGGCGGCGAGGATGAAGTTTTCCCGCTGCGGGTAGTTCGCAAAAATGCTCCCGCCGAGCCGGATGTCGGCGGGCTGTCCCTCCGTCGCCACCTGCACCGCCGGGGGCATCCGGTGGCCGTCCACCAGCGCGTAGCGTTGCACGGACGATCCGATGAAGACGCCCCCGCGCATCGTGCGCTCGAGCAGGCGGCACTTCGCGGCAAAATAGGCCGGCATGCCGGGATGACGCTCGAGGTGGTCCTCCGCGAAATTGGTCCAGAGCGTCGCGGTCGGACGCAGGTGCTGGAGCGTCTCCGCTTGGAAGGAGCTCACCTCGCAGACCGCGACGTCCATCTTGCCCGCCTGCTCGACCACGAAGCGGCTGAAAGGGTAACCGACATTGCCCGTGACGTGCGCCCGACGGCCGGCGGTGTTGAGCGCGTGGGCCAAGAATTCCGTGAGCGAGGTCTTGCCGTTGGTGCCCGTGACGGCGACCACCTCGCCGCGCCAGAACAACGAGGCGAAGTCCAGCTCGCCGAGACAGGTGCAACCCGCCGCGCGGGCGGTGGCCAGCCAGGGATGTTCAGGCGGGAAGCCGGGACTGAAAACGACGAGCCCGTGTTTGGACGCCTCGGCCTCGGTAAAAACGCGCTTCGCCGCCTCGGCGCGTTCGTCGTAAAGCACTCCCGTAGCCCCGATGGCACCGAGCAACAGCAGCACGCCCTGCCCGCTCACGCCCGCGCCCAGCACGGCGACGGGCCGGGAGAGCAAGGGGGTGAGGAATTGGGGCGGGGTGAACGGCATGAAAGTTAACGCAGGAAGTCCGCTGACAGCAGATTTGGTAAGGTTCCGATTGGAGTTGGTATAAAGAACCTGTCAGCGGGCTCCTGCGAAAGTCTTGGCACTGCGCAGGACCGGGCCCTCGGGCACGGCCTGCCCCTTGCGGAGGCGGCGCAGTTTGGAAAGCGAACGCACCAGCGGCTGCTTCAGCAGCACGAGGCTGGTGAGAGTGACGTCACGGAAACTCGGGGTGATCTCGTGGTTGTAGTCGATGGGCATCGGCGGGGTGGGTTGGAGAGCGGGTGTTTTCAGGGCTGGGCGGCACGTGCCGCGAGTGGCGCAGATCCCAAAGGCCAAACTCCAAACGCCAAAGAAATCCGAATGGTCGGAAAACCGGGAATGTCGGATTGGGTGTTCATTTGGATTTTTGGTTTCGTTTGTTTGGCCTTTGAAACTTGGCGTTTGGAATTTGCCGGCCGTGCCGGTTAGCGCCGCAGGCCGAGGAAGATGAAGGTGGCGAAAGTGGCGGCCCAGAGGGCCGCGATGAGCAGCGTCGTCCGCGAGAAGGGCACGCGGGCGTCGAACTGCTTCGTGAGGGCTTTGATCATGGCAGACATGGCGAGGGGGATGAGAAGGTTCTTGCGGCTGAATTCAGGAGACGAAGGGGCGAAGACCGAGCGCCCCAAAATCCAAACTCCAAACCGCAAACGCCAAATAAAGCTCCGGGACCGAAGATCCGTAAACGATGGGCGTGGAAGTCTGTCCTTTCATTTTTGGTTTTGGGGGTTTGCCGTTTGTTTGGCGTTTGGCGTTTGGCTTTTCGCTTTTGGCGTTTCCCGTCAGCGGAGCTTGAGAGTGGCGAGACCGGCGAGGGCGAAGCCGAGCGAGAGGACCCAGAAGCGCAGCACGACCTTCGTCTCGGGCCAGCCCTTCTTCTGGAAATGGTGGTGGATCGGGGCCATGAGGAAGAGACGCTGGCCGGTGCCCGTGCGCCGCCGCGTGAACTTGAACCAGCCGACCTGAAAGATGACCGAGAGCGCCTCCATCACGAACACGCCGCCGACGATCACCAAGGTGAAGGGCTGGTGGATCATGAAGGCCATGACGCCGATCAGTCCGCCGAGCGCGAGCGATCCGGTGTCGCCCATGAACACCTCGGCCGGGTGCGAGTTATACCAGAGGAAGGCCATGCACGCGCCGATGAGCGCGGCGCACACGACGGTCAGCTCGCCCGTGCCTGGCACGTAGCTGATGAGCAGGTATTCCGAGATGATGCTGTTGCCGGCCGCGTAGGCCATGATGCCGAACACCAGCGCGACCGTGATCGTGCAGCCCGTGGCGAGGCCGTCGAGGCCGTCGGTCAGGTTGATGGCGTTGCTGAAGCCGACGATCCACAGGTAGATCAGCACGAGCAGCAGCGACCAGTGCATGTGCGGGATCACGGCCGTCTTGAAGAACGGCACCCACAGCTCGCGGATCTTGGCGGCGCTCTGCGGATGCCAGAGCAAGATGCCGAGCGCGATGACCGTGGCGCCGGTCTGCCAGGCGATCTTTTCCCAGGAACGAATGCCATCCTTGTTCTTGTGCACGACCTTCAGGTAGTCGTCGCGCCAGCCGGGCACGGTGAGCGCCGTGTAAACGAAGAGCGCGACCACGGTCCAGACGTTGGGCACGGCCCAGAGCACCGTGCTGAAGAACACCGAGAGGAAGATGATGAGTCCGCCCATCGTGGGCGTATGCTTCTTGTCGAAATAGGTCGCCCCGAGCGCGCCCGTGCGCTCGTCAATGTAGCCGTGCCCGAACTTCAGCTCGCGGAAGCGGCGGATCAGCCACGGCCCGATTACGAAGCCGATGAGCAGCGCCGTGATCGCCGCGCCCACCGAGCGCACGGTGATGTATTGCAGCAACCGGAACGGGCCGAAGACGTGCGCGTATTGGGAGAGGTAGCTAAGCATGGGTGCCCCTCCGCATTGGGGTCGGGTTCCCTGCCTGCCTCTGGCTTCCCAAGGCCATAACCCGCAACCTGTCATTCTGAGCGCAGCGAAGAATCCAGCTGGATGTGCGGGCTGCTACTGGATCCTTCGCTTCGCTCAGGATGACACGCTGGCGAGCCACCGTCTGGTTCGCTCCATTCAGGAAAATCCGCGTCGAGAAACTGTGGTGGAACGTGAGCATCTCAGTGCGCGGCGGCGGCCTGCGGGTCGAGGATGGTTTCGAGCTGGTAGCGGCGGCTGCCCTTCAGGAAGACGGCGCCCTTGAATCCCGTCAGGCGGGCGCGCACCGGGTCGAGGGCGGTGATGACCTCCACCTGTGCGGGATCGTTGCCGTTCTCGAGCAGGCCCTCGCGCAACGCAGCGGCCTGGCTGCCGATGGCGTAAAGGTGATCACCCGGCTGGAGCAGGAGCGTGCGCCCGAACTGGCGGTGATACTCCGCCGCATCGGCGCCGAGTTCCTCCATGCTGCCGATGACGTAGATCCGCGGGAGATCCTCTCCCACGAGGCCGTTGAACGCGTCCACCGAGTCGGTCATCGAGGCCGGGTTGGCGTTGTAGAAATCGCAATAGACCGTCGCGTCGCCGCTCTTCCGCAGCTCGCCGCGCCACTTCGATGGCGTCCAAGTCGTGAGACGCGCCTGCAGCGTCGCATCGTCCACGCCCAGCTCCGACGCCAGGGCCAGCGCCAACGCGGTGTTCTGCGCCATGCCGCCGGACACGCGGCGGAGGATGAAGGTGCGCTTGCCGTCGAGCCGGACCTCGGTGCGGTCGGGGCGGTGAAAGACGTTGAACTTCACGGTGCGGCCCGTGACGCGCGTCATGCCTTCGTTTTCCGGCACAAGGATGAGTGGGTTGGCCAGGTCGTGAAACGCGAGGTG
>CBINOW010000052.1:0-26468 GCA_966252395.1 uncultured Oleiharenicola sp.
ACAACATTCTGAGGCTGAGTTGCCAAAAAGGCCCGAACGTTTTGCACCGCTATTTCCATGAGCTTGGACCTTGCCCGCGACGTTGCCCAGCCGATGTGGGGGGTGATCAGACAGTTCTTCGCAGCCAATAATGGATGATCAGCCGGCGGTGGTTCTTCTTGCAACACGTCGAGAGCAGCGCCGGCAATTTGCGATTCATTCAAGGCCTTGAGAAGTGCCTGCTCATCGATCAAGCCACCACGGCTGGTATTGATCAGATACCCGCTGGGCTTCATCAACTTTAATGTGCTCTGATTGATAAGGTGCTTGGTCGCCGAGTTTAGCGGGCAGTGTAAGGAAACAAAGTCTGATTCCTTCAATAGTTCAGCCAATGCAGCCTCTCCGCCTGCCCGGGTCGCGAAAGCCACGCGCATGCCAAATGCCTCCGCGAGCGTGGCGACTGCACAACCAATGCGACCATGACCTACGATGCCCAGTTTCATATCCGATAGCTCAATCTGCGGGGTTTCCCAAAAGCACCAATCCGGTTGCGCTGACCACCCGCCTCGCTTGACCGCTTCGGCATGCCGGCCGACGCGACGGCAAATATCCAGCATGAGTGACAGGGTGTGCTGAGCCACCGAAGCAGTTCCGTAATCTGGCACATTTGTTACAACTATGCCCCGTGCTCGAGCCACAGCCACGTCGACACAATTGTAACCAGTCGCCAACACGCCAATGTAACGCAGGCGGTCGCAGGCGGCAATGGTCGCGGCCGTTATCGGCGTCTTGTTGGTCAATAGTATTTCCGCAGGACCGGCGCGCGGCGTGATCTCGGATGGGGTGCAGCGGGTGAATACCGTCAGTTCACCCAGGGCCGCCATTCCCAGCCACGAAAGATCCCCTGGATTCAAGGCATAGCCGTCTAACACGACGATTCGCGGATGGGACGAGGCGCGCATGCTAGACTGTTCGTCCGCGCCAGGGAGTGGAGGGCAGCGGACCACTTTCACGGAGCCAGTCGCGCCACCGCAAAGGTTTTTGTCCGAATGACTGTCCGGTGATCCGGACCAATTCCCCCAGTGCATGGTTCACCAGCGGGCGACGAGAGTCTTCAAGATAGGAGATCAGGACTTCGCATCCGGCCTTTGAGCCGCACCGCGCGCGCGCACGCGCGATCAGAATCTCCAAGAACGCTTTGCGTTCCTCATACCAGTCCGCTTGGTAATGTCCGCGAAATACTTTATCGCGCCATAGTGGATGTTCGGCCAGTGATGCGAGTGCGGGGTCACACCGCGGATCCCCTAAACGCTCGGCAATATCACAGATGGCATCAACGTAGTCGAACATCCCGGCGGTAGCAGAGCGCAGGGCGTCCTCCGAAATGTCGAGTTTTCGGGTGAGAATCCCGAGCAGGGGTATGCTCTCGGGATCGCATGTCAGGGCAAGCGCGTGTAGCAGGTAAGCCAGCTCGGGCATGTTTCCCTGATCTGGCGGTGGGTGTGCGTAACGAATGGGCTTCGCGCGACCCGGTAGGATAGGGCCTCCCAGATGACGGGCTATGTGATCGCGGAGGACTGGCCCTGCCTCACGTTGTTGAAACCAAGCCAGTGCCAGTGCCACCATGAGCCGCCGGTGCGATTGCAAGTCTTGCAGCTCTCGTAACAAGGCTGGCACCGCGATTTCCCGTTTGGCACAGCAAATTTCGACGAACGGCAGCAAGTCGCGATGGACCACGCCCATTTCCATGTCCTGATATTCGAGCAGCGGGCGTGCGTCGTCGAGGGCCGCAATGTGTCGATGGATCGCCTGCTCCGATGACGCGGGCGCGCAATCGCGATCAAGAATGGTGGCAGGCAGGTTGCCTATTTTGACGAGCCTGCGCTGAATTTCACGTCGATCGGAGTGACGCGGGGGGCGTTGAGAGAGTGCAGCTACGGCCGCGGCCACGCCGGTGGCGTAACCCAGATTCTCAAAATCGGCTTGCATGCGGATCGCAGGCAAGCCGTCGCTGCTGGTAGAGAGAGCCTTGCCTGTGACCAGCAGACCATCAATGGCTGATGGGATTAGGGCTCGCAGCGGAATCTCGATCTCCAGGTTGGGAGGAATGAGCCCGAGCCGCAGCCAATCCGACTCCGAGTAGCCTTTCACGTCATGATTGCTGAACGCGATTGCGATGACATCGGGCCAGCGCCGCTGCCGCAACTGGTCGGTCAGAGTCAGGGTGACCTCGCCGTGGATGTGACGGGACTCGCGCGTGCCTAGGTAGGTCGCGTGGTCGTAGGGACTGTCCCCGACGGCCATTTCGTTTAATGCACTGCGGCGGCGCCCCGACAGAATCGCCCGGGTATAGTCGGAAGGATCCCGCACATCCAGGTTGCTGGTGAAGCTGCTGCGCAAGGTGCCGGGCTTCGTGACGGGAGCCAGGGTAAACCACATCGTGGCTCCGCTGCGTTCCGCGCCATAGGTATAACGCGCGCCCGCCCGATCGGCGAAATCACCGTCGCCAGTCGCATCCACGGTGACGGCCGCGCGCACCTCGATTAACCGATCTCGTGCGAGCAACCAGGCACCCTGGACGACATTGCCTTGGCGGAGGGCGGCAATGCCTGCGCTATGGGCCACAATTTCCACTCCAGCCTGTCCGGCCGCCTCGTCGAGCACGTGCTTCTTGGTTTCAATATTCCACATCTTCATCTTCCAGTGTGGCATGGCCTCGTAGCCGTCGGCTGGCTGCATCTTGCGGACCGCGTGTGTGAGCCTCACGGTATGTCCGCTGCGATAGCTGAACCAATAGCTGTTGATGCCGCCTACGGTTCCGATGCCGCCCAGGCCATGATTGAGTTCAGCAACGATCGTGGATGCACCGTTCTCACCCGCCGCGATGGCCGCGCTCGCGCCACAGGTGCCTCCACCAATCACCAGCACGTCGGACTGTTTGCGCTCGATCGGCAGCCAGCCGTTTCCAGGAGCGGCGGTCCGGCGATCGCTCGCAGCCACCCGCCCAATCTTGGCTCCATGAGCAGCTCTGGCTGCGATGCTGGCCGTCAGTTGCTCACCTTGAGGTCCGCAAACACCAGCAATCCAGAATCCCGAACGAATCTCATCCCTGGCAGGTTCCAAGGAGAAGAGGCCAGGCTGCAGGTTTTGCTCAGCGATTCCAGCGAAGCGGCTGTGTGCGAAGGCAGGATGATTTTCACGCAGCCAATCGCCGGCAGAATATCCCTTGGTTAACGCCGCGCGGTCGCGCTGGGCGTGCGTTGCGTCCACCGGTTGTGGCGGCACCGGCACGTCTACAAATACATGCCCTTCTCCGGTGGGCCCGCGAAGCCAGTTAAGCCGGCCATGCTCCGGAATTTCCAGTTCAGGCGAGGACAATAGCTCCAAATTGACGCCCGAGAATTCAATGCGGCGGAGGTCTGGGGTGTCGGAATCAATCCCGGTTTTTTTCCCGACGAATGCCGGCACGAAATGTCCTTCAACCGTCGCCTCCACGAGGTGGCGTGTTCCGATGAGGTAAGTGCCGGTCTTGCCGCCGACCGCTACATGCAATCTCCCCCCGGCCTCCTGCCAGGCGAAAGGAGCGAGACCATAATATATCCGGACGCCACACGCCAGCAGGCGGTCCTCACACGCACTCTTGAGGCGCCGGGGATGAAAAGCATCCGGCGGACCGCTCTCGGCGCGCACGGCCTGCGGATCGAGGCCGAGCGTCGCGCAGAACCGGTCAATCTCGGCCGGCGGGTGGATCAGGTTCAGGCCGCCCGTGATGTCGCCCAGCGGATAGATGCGGGGATCAATCAGGACGACGCGTTGACCAGATTGTGCGGCGGCGATGGCGGCAGCGATGCCGGCCGTGTCGGCGCCCGCAACCAGCACGTCGCATTCGGTAAGTTTGGTTTCCGGAAAATTCATGAGGGATGGCGCGGCGGAAGCCGCGTGAAAATTGAGGGTAATTGTAGGCGATGATTTGCCGGCATGACGGGCAGGCAACGGCTGCGCCGGTTTATTCTAAACTTGCCTTGGACGAAGCGGCTGGCTTTGTCCCGCGCATGGCCACTCCCTCGTATCGGGATATCGCCGCCAAGGCGGGAGTCTCGCAGATGACGGTCTCGCTCGCGCTCCGAAATCACCCGCGGGTTTCCGCGGCCACCCGGCGACGGGTGCTGGCCGCGGCAGAACGCGTGGGCTATGCGCGCGATGCGAAGCTGGGCGAACTCATGATTTATCTGCGCAAACGTCGCCAGTTGCGCGATCACACGCCGATCGCTTTTCTCAACGCTTACAGAATCCCCGGCATCGAGAAGACAGATCCCTACGTGACAGGGTTGTTCAAGGGGGCCTTGCGGCGTGGCGGCGAACTCGGGCTCAAGCTGGAACCGTTCTGGCTGCACGCACCCGACCTCACACAGGCGCGGCTCGCCAACGTTCTTTATCACCGTGGATATCGGGGAGTGATCGTGTCGCCGCTTGATCCGCTTGCGCCAAAATTCAACTTCGATTGCCGCCGGTTCACGGCCGTGGCCACGTCGTATTCCTCTGAATTTCTTGGCATCAACCAGGTGTTGACCAACCGCCTTCAGGGCCTGCAACTCGCCACCGGCAGATTGATCGAGGCGGGATTCCGCCGCATCGGCATGGTGGTGGATGAGGACATGGAGTTTCGCAGTCGCCACATGGCATCGGCATATTTCAGCTGGTTTCAATCCCAGCGGCCCGCCGCCGAGAGGGTGCCGCTGCTGCAGCGGCAGGTCCTCGACAAGATAAGCTTCGCTGCGTGGCTGAAAAAGCACCGGCCGGAGGTGGTGCTCACCTCGCCGATCGAACCCTATGGATGGATTCAGGAGATGGGGTTGAAGATTCCCCAGGATATTTCCTACGCAACACTCAGTGTCAGCAGCTACGTCGACCCGAGACTGAGCGGCATTGACGAGAAACCTGAGAGTATCGGCGAAGTCGTGGCCGAAACTCTGGCCGCACAGATTCACATCAATGAATTCGGGCGACCACGGGTCCATCGCATCATCGGACTGGACAGCGAGTGGCGCGCGGGCGGGACACTCGCGCGCCCGAGACAGGTTTAGAGTAAACTGGCGCGACTCTTGTCGAGGGGGCAGGGCGCGCTATGACGAGCGCACTTCCCGAACGCGGCCCCTGCGGACGGAGCATCCTAACCCCTACACCCCATGAAACGCACTGCTTTGATTTCCTTCCAAGCCCTCCTCGGCCGAGGTGCCTTGTGTTTTGTTTTGTCGGCGGCGGGCGCCGTCGCCCAAGTCGCCACTCCCAGCGCTCCGGCCGAGCCGGCCGTCGTCCTCTCCCCCTACGTGGTGAAAGGCGAGGAGGACCGCAGTTACGTCGCCAACAATCTGCTCTCCTTCACCAAAATCAGGCAAGAGATCCGCGACGTGCCCCAGATGATCACGGTTTTCACCGAGAGTTTCCTCGATGACCAGATGGCCGACGGGCTCAATGATTTCATGCTCTACGCCGCCGGCGCAAGCAAGCCCGGCAATCAGCGCAACGAAAACCTCTTTCAAATCCGCGGCCTTCAGGCACCCGCGCATCAATATATCAACGGTTACCGCACCGGCCGCGAGTGGGGCGGCACCGAAACGGCCAACATCTCCCGCGTCGAGATCTTGAAGGGTCCGGCTACGACTCTTTTCGGCAACGGCGACGGCTTCGGCGGCATCATCAACCATATTGCCAAGCAGCCGCTGCCCCAGCGCCACGCCCAAGCCGAGCTTACCGTCGGCACTGAGAGCTACTTCCGTGGCACCATCGATATCGGCGGGCCGATCGATGAGGCCAAGTCGTTCCTCTACCGCCTCAACGTCGCCGTCCAATCCAACGAATCTTTCCGCGACTTCGTCTCCCGCGAGCGCTTTTTCCTGGCCCCCGCCTTCACCAAGACCTTCAAGAACAAGACCGTTATCAACGGCCAGTTCGAGATCTTCTCCGACGAGTTCGTCGAGGACGAGGGCGTGCCCATCGGTGCCAACGGCGATATCATCGCCGGCCTGCCCACCAGCTTCAGCATTGGCGCGCCTTGGCAGGTCACCAAGATCGAGAAATTCTCCGGTCTCATCACCGTCGACCACGAACTTGCTCAGGGCTGGAACTGGCGCAGCGCCGTCACCGCCCTATACGTGTCCAACCCCATCAAGCAGGTTGAAACGCTCGGTTTCACCGAGTCCACCGGGCTCGTAACCCGCCGCGCCCGCAACAACTGGAAATACGGCCGGCAGTTCGGCCTGCAGAGCGAGCTCTTTGGCGATTTCAAGACCGGCCCCGCCACCCATAAATTCATCTTTGGCGGCGAATACATGCGCTACGCTGAGCCCGCGCGCATCCTGCGCATTGCCCTTCCGGCTCTCGACATTCGCAACCCGGTCTACGGCGACGAGCCCGACTGGACCGCCGCGGGTGTCGCCTTCTGGGCCGACAATGGCGACAACATCTACGGTGTTTGGGCGCAGCACACTCTAGGCCTCCTCGAGGATCGGCTTCAAATCACCGCCGGTGCCCGCCACGACACCATTTATATCACCACGCGCGACAACATCGCCCGCACCGTCACCTACAACCACATCAAGGACACCGCGCCGCGCCTAAGCGTCGTCGCCCGTCCTCTCCCGTGGCTCTCGGTCTACGCGCTTTTCAGCGAGGCCTTCCGCCCCATCCTCTTCGGCACCGACCGCAACGGTCGCATGCTGAACCCCCAGGAAGGCGACAACCAGGAATTCGGCCTCAAGGCCGAGGCGCTCGACGGCAAGCTCCGCTTTGATCTCGCCCACTTCGACATTGACGTCACCAACCTGCCCAAGCGCGAGCTTCCGCCATTCGACCAGTTCTTCGTCCAGTCTGGCGCTTTGAATTCCTCGGGCTGGGAAGCCAATCTTACCTACGCGAATCGGAACTGGAGCCTCCTCGCCGGCTACAGCAAGATCGAGATCTCTGGGTCAAGCGCTGGCGACGAAAGCCCGCAGTTCATCGCGGTTCCCGAGCACAGCGCCCAATTCTGGGGCAAATATCGTTTCGATGGCGGCTCCCTCGGTAATCTCTCGCTCGGCGCCGGCCTCATCTATCAAGGAGCCCGCAAGGCCGCCTTCGGCGGCGAGCGCGCCATCGATGCCTTCACCCGTCTCGATCTCTTCGCCGAATACCGCCTGAGCAAACGGACCACCGTCGCCCTCAACGTCCGCAACGTCTTCGACGAGGTCATCATCCTCGGTGTGCGCCAGTTCCGCGGCACAGTGGACGCTCCGCTCAACGCCCGTCTCAAGGTCACCCACGAATGGTGATTTGCTCCTTCGATTAAATCTGCGAAATGCTCGCTGTCGTTGACCGCGGGCATTTTTTTTAACCCACTTCCGTGACCGCCAATCCCCTCACTCGCCGGCAAGTTGCGCTCATTGCGCTTCTCTTCGCTATCGCGTTCCTCAACTACTTCGACCGGCAGACCCTGTCCGTGCTGAAGCCTCTGCTCAAGCAGGAGATTGGGATGACGGATAGCGGTTACTCCTTCGTCGTCACTTGCTTCATGGCGCCCTATGTTGTCATGTATCTTTTCGCCGGCCCACTGGTCGAGCGCCTTGGCAATCGCGCAACCATGAGCGTGTTCGTAACGCTCTGGTCGCTCGCCACGCTTGCCTCAGGTTTCGCTCGAAACCTTGTCCACCTCGCTTGGTGCCGCTTTGCGCTTGGCTTCGCTGAGCCTGTCAGCTTCCCGACCAATCTGCGTGTTTACTCCATGTGGTTTCCCCCGGCGTTGCGCGGTTTCGTCTCCGGCTGCTGCACCACCGGCAGTGCCCTCGGCGCCATGCTGGCTCCTCCGCTCATCGCCTGGCTGGCCATCCGTTACGGATGGCAGGCCGCCCTCACCGTCCCCGGCCTTATTGGCCTCGTTCTCGCCGCCGTGTGGTGGTTTTTCTACCGCGATCCCGGCCCCGGCGAAGGGGCCGGCGACCCGCCCACTGCGGCGCGGTTCGACTGGCCGGCTTGGTGCGGCCTTTGGAGGCAGCCTGCCGTGCTTGGCGTTGTGCTCTCGGGCTTCATTAGCACCCCGGTGTGGTTTTTCTACCTCTTCTGGCTACCCGGCTACCTCCAGGAAAATCTCGGCCTCACCCTGCAACAGGCTGGGTGGGTCGGTTGGATTCCGTTCCTCGTTGCCGATGCGGGCGGGCTCGCTGCTGGGGCGCTCTCCGACCGATACATCCGGCGCGGGCTCCCGCCGGTGCGCGCCCGCCTCCGCGTGATGGGCCTCGCTGCCTGCCTCGCGCCAGTCGGGTTTTTGGCACCGTTTGCGCCCAGCGTCGCTTACGCTCTCGCCGCCTTCAGCGTGGTCGCGCTCGTCTGCCAGACGTGGTTCGTCAACACCGGCCCTCTCGTTGCCGATCTCTTCCCGCGCCAGCACGCCGCGAGCGTGCAGGGCATTTACGGTGGCTGCGGCGCGGCCGGCGGTCTCCTGATCAACGCCGGCCTCGGTCCATTCGTCGAGCGAGTCGGCTACACGCCGGTTTTCGCCCTCACTAGCGTGCTTCATCTCATCGCCTTCGGCGTGCTCATCCTTCTCACACGCCGCGCTGCCTCGGCGATCGCCACATGAGCACGATCCCTCGTCTTCCGCCTGGCCTCGCATACGGTGGCGATTATAATCCCGAGCAGTGGGACGAATCAGTGTGGCGGGACGATATGCGTCTGATGCGGACCGCGGGCGTCAACTTTGTGAGCATCGGCATTTTCTCTTGGGCGCACCTCGAGCCTGCGCCGGGCCGCTACGAGTTTGGCTGGCTCGACCGGCTCATGGACCTGCTGGCTGCGAATGGCATTCGGGCCAATCTCGCCACCGGCACCGCCTCTCCGCCTCCCTGGCTCGCCGTCCGCCATCCTGACAGTCTACCCATCGGGCGCGACGGTCAGCCCTGGTTCCCGGGCGGCCGTCAGCACTACTCGCCATTCTCCGCGGCCTACCGGCGGCACGCTCTCGCGCTCGTCACCCGTCTCGCCCGGCGCTACGCCCAGCACCCCGCGCTCGCCGCCTGGCATGTCAACAACGAGTATGCCTGCCACATCCAGGAATGCCACGGCCCTGAGGCCCAGCGCGCTTTCCGTGCCTGGCTGCGCCGCCGCCATCGCGATCTCGCCGGCCTCAATGCGGCTTGGTCCACATCGTTCTGGAGCCAGCGCTACGGCGCGTGGCCCGAGGTCGGCACCCCGCGCCGCGTCCCCGCGTTCAACAACCCGGCTCAGGAGATCGACTACCGCCGGTGCTTCAACGACGCCGTGCTTGCCCTTTATCTCGCTGAACGCGCCGTGCTTCGCCGCGCCACGCCCGGCGTGCCCGTATCGACGAATTTCATGTGGCCGTTCAAGGCCCTCGACTACCGCGCCTGGGCGCCTCATCTCGATTTTGCCTGCTGGGATGCCTACCCCGATCCCGCCGCGGCCCCGGAGGAGTTTGCCGCCTTTGGGCACGATCTCATCCGCTCCCTTCTCCCGAACCGCCCGTTCCTCCTCATGGAGCAGGCCACCACGCAGGTGAACTGGCGGCCACTCAACGTCCTCAAGCCCCCCGGCCTCATGCGTCGACTCAGCCTCCAGGCCGTGGCCCGCGGCGCGGACGGCGTGCTTTTCTTCCAATGGCGCCAGTCGCTTGGCGGCGCGGAAAAATTTCACAGCGCCATGGTCCCGCACGGCGGGGCCGGCCCGCGCAGCCGCGTTTGGCGCGAAGTCGCCGGGCTCGGCGCCGAGTTGCTCCGCCTCCGCCCGGTCGCCGGCACGCGGCCCGTCCCTCGCGCTGCCCTTGTCTTTGACTGGGAAAATTGGTGGGCGCTCGAGCTGCCGGGCAAACCTGCGCCGATTGACTACGCCGCGTTGATGGCGGATTTCCACCGGTGGTTCTTCCGGCGCAATCTGCCCGTCGATTTCGTCGCCCCCTCCGCCGATCTTTCCGGTTACAAGCTTGTGGTCGCCCCCGCGCTTTACCTGCTGCGCGCGGCTGATGCGGCCAATCTCGCTGCTTTCGCGCGCGATGGCGGCCAGTTGCTTGCCACCTATTTCAGCGGGATCGTGGATGAGCATGATCGCGTCGTGCCCGGTGGCTATCCTGCGCATCTGCGCGCCACCCTCGGTCTATGTGTCGAGGAATGGCAGCCTTTCGCCGCCGGCACCGGCCCGCGGGTGCGCCTGCCGGGCGCGCGCCGACCCCTGCGTGCGCGCGACTGGGCCGATCTTTGCCACCTCGAAGGGGCCCAGGCTCTCGGCACTTTTGCCGACGGATTCTTTGCCGGCCGGCCGGCGTTCACGCGCCACCGGGTGGGCCGGGGCGCCGCCCATTACCTCGCCACGCGCCTCGCTGATGCCGGTCTTGATCGGGTCCTCGCGCCCATCGCCACCGCCGCCGGCCTGCGCCCCGCGCACCCCGCACCGGCCGGGGTTGAGGCTTCGGTTCGCACGGGCGCGCGCGGGGATTTTCTTTTCCTGCTCAACCACGGCGCGCGCTCCGTCACGGTGCCGCTCGATCGCAAGTGGGCCCGGGATCTGTTGAGCGGGCGGGACGTGATCGGCCAGGTGCGCATTGCGCCCGGCGCCGCGGCCGTGGTCACCACGCGCCAGGTTTAGGTTAAACCTTCGGGTCCGTTGCCTTGGGTGAAGGCACGTCAATCAATGCTGTCAGGTTACCCCCGGCGCCTTCCCCACCGAGGAAGAAGCGAGGCAGCGACGGGAACTCGTCATCGGAATGTCACGGCGAACTTATGCGACGCCGCGCGCGGACGTGGAGGCGGCGCTTGGAGCAAGGGTGGAGGAGGCGGCCCCCGCGAAGCCCGAGAAAGCGCGACCGGAGCCGTCGCCCGTGCCAGCACCGGCGAGCGTCGCGCCGATGCCCGATCCCCCGCCGGTGGCCCCGCCCGTCGTCGCGGTTAATCCGCCTCCGCAAACGTCGCTACCCGAGGTTAGCCAGTCCGCGACGGCCGCTGCCGCCGCGCCGGAACTCGGCCGAGGCGGAAATCAGCACAAAGAAATCCAGAAGCGTTTGAAGACTGCGGCCGAGGCGCTGGGATTTCGCGCGATCATCGAGCACACGATCCTCGAAGGTGCCGGCAGCGTGGACTTGGCGATCAGCCGCGCGGATGTCGCCATCGCTTGTGAAATCACCATCACGACGACGGTTGACCAGGAGGTCGGCAACGTCGCCAAGTGCATCAAGGCCGGTTACCCACGGATAGCCGTCGTGAGCGTGAGCGCCGAGCGACTGAAAAAGATCGAGGAGGCGGTGCGGCACGGTCTGGGTGAGGAAGTCGCCCGCAAGGTGATGTATTTCCTGCCCGATGAATTCATCGCGAGCCTGAAGGAAATCCCACTGCCGCCGCCACCGGAGCCGGCGGTGAAGGAGCTTTTCGGCTACAAGGTGAAGAAGAAATACCCGCAGCTCACCCCCGAGGAGCGGGAGGCGAAAGAACGCCAGGCCATCGATGCGCTGGCGGCGCTGATGAAGCGAAAGCCCTGATTTATCCCATGAAAACAATCCGAATTCTGCTCGCAGCCTGCTTGGCTGCTTTTTGCGCGAGTGCATACGGCGATGAGTCCACTGAGTTGCGGGCGTCCTTGGCCCGATTAGAGAAGGCCATTGCGGAATTGGCCGACCGCGTGACGGCCTTGGAGGGCAAAACGCCGAGTAAACCCGAGGCACCGAAGCCACCCGAGGATCTCGGCGAAGCGGCGGCTCAACAAGTATTCGCCGAAATGGTGCAACGACAGTCCCAAGGGGCCATCGACCTGATCGCCTTCACGAAGACGGACGGGTTGCCGAGCAAGGAGTCGGGCGTGCAGTATTACACCCTGTCGTTCGAGGGCACCATCCGCTGCAATTATCTGGGTGTTTGGTCGTTCATGCCGGCTTTTGAGTCTGAGCTGAAATTCAACTTTGTTCAGGCACCGCGGAATCAGCGGAGCTTGGATGCACAGATGTTTTATGGAATTAACCCCGGCTTGCGCACGGATCGAGGCACGCGGTTCAAACTGACAGGCAAACTCATCTTTGAACGAGCGGAGCGCGGTTGGCGGCTGATCCGCGCCGTGAAGACCGACGTGGATCAGGTGCGCTAAGTCCGGTGGTTTGGATGAAAATGCGATTCCAAGAACGCCACGAAATCCCGGTCTTGCAAATCGCGGAGCCGTTGCCACACGGCGCGCGTCACGGGATGCCGGAACAGAATGCGGAGGTCGGCTCCAAAGCCTTCCGGTGCGTCCATCACGCCCAACTTGATGGCGTGGTGGGCGGTGTTGATGTGCAGGATCAGGAGCTGAACGAACAGGTGCTCGTCATCGGTGACCGGCTTTCGCTCCAGATCGGCGTCCGCCGAGAGCACGCGTCGCAATTCCGGTCGTTCAAACAGGCGTTCCCAGAGTTCGCGGTGGTTGGCGGTAAGGACGAAGAGATTTGCAACGCGCCGGGAGTGACCGTCCCTGCGAAGCGCCAGGCAGGTGAAAACGAAGCTGCTGACGATCGCCAGCGTCTGGAGGGCGGTGAACCAGTTGTCGGCCAGCCAAGCCATGCGGCAAGTATAGCGCGGCCAAGGCGGTCGGACCACCGGGGGTCACTTGGTCTTCTTGGTGGCTCGCTGCGCGCGGACAATCACGTCTGCGAGGTCGATCTCCAATGCCGTCGCCATGCGGAGCAACGTGTCCAGGGTGGGATTGCGCTCTTCGCGCTCCACCAAACTCACCATCGACTGTGAAAGCCCCGAGCGTTCAGCCACTGCGTTCATGGATAGTCCGCGCTTTTCGCGTTCGGCCCGGAGCAGGGTGGCAACTTGAGAGCCGACGATTTCGAGATGCTTGGAGTCGATCACGCGCTCAAACTATCGTCATAATCGATTTGACGGCGCATAAGACTATAGTCATAGATGTGACATGTTCCTCCGACGGCTCGGCCCCGACCCGCATGCGAACGGCGAAAAGACCGCCGGCGCCAGCGGCTGTCCGGACATCCTGGAGCTGGAAACGGGGGACTTTGCGATCATCGGCATCGACATCACCGCACGCGGGTTGCCCCGGCTCCCGCCCACGGTCGGTTGCGGGCCGGACGAGCGGATCGTCTGGATTCCGCGGAAGACGCTGGTGCGGGCCAAGCCCGACATCCCCGACAACCTGTAGGAGGTCGCCATGACTATCAGGCCCACTAAGGCCGAACCCACCAAGCAGGTGGGCATCTGGATTCGCGTCAGCACCGAGGATCAGGCGCAGGGCGACAGTCCCATGCACCATGAACAACGCGCCCGCGAATACGCCAAGTTCAACGGGTGGAACGTGCGCGAGGTCTACGATCTCGCCGGGGTGTCGGGCAAGACGGTCATGGAACACCCCGAGTGCAAGCGTATGCTGGCTGACGTGAAGCGCGGCCACATCTCGACGCTGATCTTTTCCAAGCTGGCGCGGCTGGCGCGCAACACGAAGGAGCTGCTGGAATTTTCAGACTACTTTCAGACGAATGGGGCCGACATGGTGTCGATGCAGGAGAAAATCGACACGAGCACGCCCGCCGGCCGGTTGTTCTACACGGTCATCGCGGCGATGGCCCAATGGGAGCGGGAGGAAATAGCCGACCGCATCCGGGCCTCGGTGGTAACGCGGGCCAAGCTGGGCAAACAGATCTGCGGCACGGCCCCCTACGGCTACCAGTGGGTGGAGGGTAAGCTGGTTTTACAACCCGGCGAGGCGGAGGTGCGTAAAAAGATCTACGAGCTGTTCTTGGAGCACCGCCGTATCGGCACGGTGGCCACTTTGCTCAACCAGGCGGGCCACCGGACGCGCGCGGGGTGCAAGTGGAGCGACACGGCCATCCTACGCAATATCGTCCATCCTAGCGCCAAGGGCGTTCGTTATACGAATATGTATCGGAAGACCGGGAGCTGGGAGACAGAAATGAAGCCGGCCGACCAGTGGTGCGTCCATCCGATCCCGGCGGTCGTGTCGGAAGAGGTGTGGGACAAGGCGAATCAGATGGTCGAAGACCGGCGGAAGAAGGGCAACCGACCGACCAAGCGCCCGGCGCACGTATTCTCGGGTATCGCCTACTGCGAATGCGGCAGCAAAATGTATGTGCCGACCAGCTCGCCAAAGTATGTCTGCCACAAGTGCCGGAACAAGATTCCGGCGACCAGCCTTGAGGCCATTTTCCACGCGGAGCTGAAGGAATACTTTGCCGACCCCGAGCGGCTGGCCCAGCACTTTGTGGCGGCGAGGGCCAACGTCGCGGACAAGGAGCGGCAGTTGGGCCTTCACCGGCAGGAAATGGAGAAGGTAAAAGCGGAGATGGAAAAGACCCATCGGCTTTACTTGGACGGCCGCTTGGATGAGCAGGGGTTCAGCTCGTTTTACAAGCCGCTGGAAGACCGAGTTAAGCAGTTGCAGGAGCAGATCCCGGCGATGGAGGCCGAGATGACCTTCATGCGGATCAACGCGGTTTCGGCCGACCAGGTGCTGAACGACGCCCGCCGGCTGCATGAACGCTGGCCCCAACTGGACCCCGAACGTAAACGCCGGGTAGTCGAGTCCATCGTCGAAAAGATCACGATAGGCCGAAGCGAAATAAGCGTAAGTTACTCGTATCTGCCTTCCTCTGAAGAAATGTCAGTTTCCCAAGAGCGTCTACGGGGGCGGTTCGTAGTTGAGGTGACGACTGAAAATGGCGCCGGCCCTCAATCACCCAGTTCCGGTTCAACGAGCACCGTTTGGCGGGAGGCCGGAACTCCGCGCTCATTCCGTAAAAGTAGACCTATCAGCAGGTCGGCCGCATGCCGGCCGATGCCCCGGTTATTCTCATGTACCCCGGGAGTCCGTTCTGTGCCGGTGATGGCGAACCCAAGCGTTCGCACGCCAAACTTCTCCCAAAAAGCAGGCTGGTCCGCCAAGACGATCTCGGGCCGGTTCCGTTTCACCCAGTCCTGTGCGCGTTTTGACGCGCATGCGTCCTCGGTACTGAGTTCGAGAATCGGCAGCCGCTCGGCCCGTCTGAGCAGTTGGTGCTGTTCTGCCAGGTAGGCGCCGATCCAGCGTTCGCGCCGCAGAACATGGTGGCGGCCGGTGATGGACAGCCCGATTCGGCGGTGACTGCGCGCCAAACAGGACTCGAAAGCGAGCTTCATGCCGAAGTAGTGATCTTCCGTGACTCGGTGCACCACGGGGGAACTCAGCGAGTAGCCGATCGTCACGACGCTGAACCGCTCCCAATCGAGCCCCGGTATTTCATACCTGAGTAGCGTAGGCCCGATGATGATACCATGGACGGCGCGGGTAATAAGGACGCGATTCAACGCGGCCATCCGGCCATCATAGTCGGCGAGCCGATACTCGTTTAACCGGTACCCGAAGTCCTCCACCCGCTCGGCAGCGCCACTCAGGATTGTCGAAAAATGCGCTTCCTTTCCCCACGGTACGCCCGCTGGGTGGCTCGTGATATATGCCAGAGGAACTGCGTGCTGTGCCGGCCGGCGGGCCCGCCGCGTTGCCACCCAGGCTGCCACCATCGGATGTACCCGGTACCCTAGTTCGGCCGCAGCCTTCTCTACTCGCTCGCGCGTCGCTTGGCTGATTCGTGGATCGTGGCGCAAAGCCAGTGAAACAGTGCTGCTGTTCACGCCGGCGCGGGCAGCCACGTCGGCCATCACGGGGTTCTTGGGTTTTGGACTCATTGGATAGGACTGCGGTGCGAGGCAGGCCACAAATTGTGCATGAGAAAAGCAGCCACATTCCCCAGTTTGTTCAATCGTTGAAAATCAACGGGACGATGGAACCCGGGACCGTTGTTTGTTGCCGGCGCCTCCCCTGGTCCCGGTCGCGGGTGATGCAATCCATTGAACTGCGGGTTCGTTGCGGGTGCCCTGGTGTTTTGCCTCATTTCACCTAGCGCGGCTCACCCCTTTTCGTCCGCGCCTTCCGTTATGAAGCATCTTACATTAGACCAAGCTCAGGACATTTCTGCACGCGCCTTTAAGGTCCGGCAGCTTTGCTTGGAGTTCATCACCTGCGCGGGCTGGGGCCACATTGGGGGCTCGTTTTCCGAAGCCGAGCTCCTGTCGTGTCTCTACTCGGGCATCATGAACGTCGACCCTAAAAATCCCGACGATCCGGTACGCGACCGCTTCGTGCTGTCTAAGGCACACGCATCACCAGCGCTGTATGCGATCTTGGCTGTGCAGGGATTCTTTCCCGAAAGGCGGCTGTTTGAGTACTGCCGGCTCGAGGGCCTGGACGGCCATACCCAGCGCGGGCAGGTCGCGGGGATAGAATACTCTGGCGGCTCGCTCGGAACGGGCCTGAGTTACGCGGCTGGCCTCGCGCTTGGGCTGCGATTGGAAGACAATTTTGCATCACGCGTTTACTGTTTGATTGGCGACGGCGAATGTCAGGAGGGACAGATTTGGGAAGCGGCCATGAGCGCCTCGCAATACCGCCTCGATAATCTTATCGCGGTGATCGACTACAATAAGGTGATGGCCAAAGGGAAAATCTCCGATCTGATGGCGCTCGAGCCACTGGCTGACAAGTTTGAGGCATTCGGCTGGTCGGTGGTCGAGTGTGATGGCCACGATCTCGCCGAGATCTGCCTCGCGTTCCACCGCGCTAAGTACCTTGAGATGAACGGCCGCCCGGTCGTTGTGATTGCGCACACCGTCAAGGGGCGGGGCCTGCCCGAAGCCGAGTTCAACTACCACTGGCACACCCATGCGCCGACGGTCGCACAGGCAACGAAGTTCCTCGCCGCACTGAATCGCTCCTACGGTCGCGACGAGAAGTTCTCTCGCACGCTGACTTCGCCCTCCGACGGCGGCCTTGAAGCAGTCATCAAAGGCGACCTCAACTAATCCGTCCTCCACGATGAAACTTTCCTATTCAAAGAAGCCGTTACGCGAAATTTTTGGCGAGACCCTGGTCGAGCTCGGTGACATGCACGAACGGGTGCTGGTACTCGACGCCGATCTCAACACCTCAGCGCGCACAGTCTTGTTCAAGCAAAAGTTCCCGGACAGGTTCATTCAGGCAGGCATTGCAGAAGCCAACCTTTTCGGGCTAGCCGCCGGCCTCGCGGCGCAGGGCTTCATCACGTTCCCGTCGACATTTGCAGCCTTCGCGACCCGCAAGGCTCTCGATCAGGTATACGTGAACATCGCCTACCCGAATCTGGACGTGAAAATTGCCGGCTCATACTGCGGCATGACGGCGACCGAGTGTGGACCCTCGCACAACTGTGCCGAGGACCTCGCGGTGATGCGCTCCCTGCCGAACGTAAAAGTGCTGGATCCGGGTGACAATCACGAGCTCCGCTCAATGATGCACGCGATGGTGGCGACACCGGGACCGGCCTACTTCCGCGTCTCCAAGGTGAATGCTCCGGAACTGTTCGCCGCCGATCACAGGTTTGAATTCGGTCGCGGTCACCTGTTGCGCGAGGGACGTGACCTCACGCTGGTCGGCACCGGATTCATGACCGCAGTCGCGCTGGGCTCCGCCGAACTGTTGGACCGCGAGGGCATTTCCGCCGCGGTTGTGCATATGCCCTCTATAAAGCCCATTGACGAGACGCTGCTCGTCCAACAGGCGCGCGCTACTGGCGCCGTGCTTACGGTGGAGAACCATCGAATCTATGGTGGACTGGGCGGCGCTGTCAGTGAAGTACTGGGGCGCGAATATCCCGTGCATCTCGATATGGTCGGACTCGGCAACGACGTATTCGAAGCAGCACCCTTGCAGGATCTGCTTCGTTTCTACAAGTTTACGCCACGCGATCTTGCCACGCGGGCGCGCGCCTTGGTGCAGCTCAAGCGCCGCGCTTCCGCGGCCTAACCAACGCCCCTCTTCATGCATGCTTCCCGCCCGCTGCCCCGGCGCCGCAACGTGTCCGATGCGGTACGGTTGTTTGCCGATTACATGGCGCTCACGGGCACGCCCAGTCTCGCACCGGAGACAGGCGATTCCCGGCTCGAAGGCAAATGCTTGGGCTTGGTCAATGGCTCGACCTGGGTCAGTCTATGGGGAACATGGTTCGGCCGGAAATACCTTCCGGGTGTGAAGCTCGTTCACGCCGGCGGCGACCACGTGCAGCTGCACTTCATGGCGGCGCATCACGCCGGAAAACCGTGCCCTCCGCATGAGAACATCCGAAGCTTTGCGCAGACTGCGCGTGAGATGGCCGCGTTCCATCGGCTTGATGCGCTGCTTATAACGTGTTCTACTATGAATCGTGCAGCGACAGCGGTGCGTCGCGCGGTGAAAGCCTCGGGCGTGCCGGTTGTACAGATTGATGAGCCGATGATGGAGGAAGCCGTGGCGCGCGGCGGGAAAGTTTTAGTGATTGCCACCCACGGGCCGACGGTCGCGAGCACTCAGGCGCTCCTCCGCGAAACGGCGGACCGGCTTGGCCGAAAGCTCTCGTTCGCCGGTACAACCGTCGAAGGGGCCTTTGAACATCTTGGCCGGGGCGACGTTTCGCGCCACAATCGCGAGATTGCGCAGGCGATCCGCCGAGCCCAGAAAAGCACTGCGTTCCATTCCGTTGTGCTGGCCCAACTTTCGATGAGCGTGTTCCTACTTGAGCATCCTGATCCCGTGAAGGAGTTCGGAGTACCTGTGCTGACAAGCGGCGAGTGCGGTTTCCGCAAGGTGCGCGAGCTGCTGCTGCAGGACAGTGAACCTTGAGCAAATGAGTGTGCACTCCCACCAGTCGAGTCCAGGTAAGAATGCCGCGCCGGTCGGCGCCGGCGAACTCGCTGGCAAGGGTTCGTTCTACGCCCGCAACTGGCGCTGGTATCTGCTGGGCACGCTGGTCTTCGCCACCTTCCTGAACTACTTAGACCGCCAAACCCTTAGCAACGCGGCCGATCCCATTTGCGCTGAATTTGGACTTAACAACGTTCAGCGCGGTGAACTGCTGGCTCGGTTTGTGTATTTCTACGCGTTTGCCCATTTGTTCGTCGGTCCGCTGATCGACCGGGCGCAAAGCCTGCGCTGGTTGTTTCCCGGTTTCGTGGTCGGTTGGTCGGTGGCAAACCTACTTGTGGCGTACGCGAGCAATTACAGCTCGCTGCTTTGGTTGCGCGCAGTGCTAGGCGTTTTCGAGGCCGGCAATTTTCCGATCTGTCTGCTGCTTATTTCGCGCGTATTCCCCGCGCGCGAACGCGTCCTGGCCAACGGCATCTTCTACAGTGGCGGGGTGATCGCCACGCTCATCGCCCCAAAGTTCGTCATCTACTTTGCCACGCACCACCACTGGCGATGGGCCTTCCTCGTGACCGGCGGCCTCGGACTGCTTTGGCTAATTCCCTGGTTCGCGATTTACCGGAACCCGGAGCGTCACTCCCGGCAATGGGTGGAGACATCTGATGCGGCCCTTCGGCCGAGCGAGGGCGTACTAGAAATTCTCAGACGACCGTCCTTCTGGGGTGTGGTTCTGGTGGGCATCGGCATCATCCCGGGGCTTTACTTCATCACCCAGTGGCTGCCCACTTACCTGACCCAGGCGTGGAAAATGCCGTACAACGCCGCGCTGGGGAATCGGCTCGTTTTGGTATCCTTCTTTCAGGATCTCGGGATGTGGCTGGGTGGCGGCGTCGTAATGGCCCTGGCGAAACGGGGACGTCCGCTCCTGCAGGCGCGTCGGTTCGTCATTCTGGGGGCGTACGCGTGCATGATGTCAGTGCTCGCGTTGGCCAGCGCTCCTTCCGTTAACATCGCCCTGATCTTCCTTTGTCTATACGTGCTGGGGCTCGGCGCGTGGCTCGCGAACCAGCAGGCATTCAAGCAGGATATCACTCTAGGGCGCGTCGCGACGGTCGCAGGCTTAGTTGGCTTCGCTGAGACGATGCTCAGCGCGTTCCTGGTAGAGAAGGTCGGCAGCATCACGCAGCAGACCGGGGCGTACACCACGGTTTTCGTGGTGCTGGCCGGCCTCTTCACGATGGCGGTTGTGGTCGCTTGGGTGTTCATGCGGGAGCGTTGGTTACCAAACGCCACAAACGCCCACACACACTAAGCGATGGATGCGACTGCCTCGCCTATGTTGGGTTCCTCCCTGACTGCGGATCTCCCGAGTGAAATCCGACCCGCTCCGACGCCACCTTGGCGCAAGATCGTGGTGCTCGACGACGACCCCACGGGAACGCAGACGGTCCATGACGTTCGGGTTCTTACGACGTGGGACACACAGGCCCTCGGGGACGCATTGAGCGAGCCGGGCAATTGTTTCTATATCCTGACCAATTCGCGGGCATTACCCGTCGATCAGGCGGTCGCGCTCAATCGAGAGATCGGTCGGAACCTTGCGCAGGCGGCGGCCCGGTTGAATCAGGAGTTCACCGTGGTAAGCCGCGGCGATTCGACCTTGCGCGGCCATTATCCGCGCGAGACCGACGCCCTGATGGAGGCTCTAGGTGGCGGCTTCGACGGAACGCTGCTCGTGCCGGCGTTCTTCGCCGGCGGGCGCTTCACCCTGAACGACGTGCACTACGTGGCGAATGGGGAACACTGGATTCCGGTGGGCCAGACCGAGTTCGCGCGCGATCACGCGTTCGGGTTCCGCAGCTCGAATCTACGACACTGGGTGCATGAGAAAACCAATGGTTCTGTGCGAGCGGAGGCGGTCAGGTCGATCACCCTCCAAGATCTGCGCGTGGGTGGTGCCCGAGCCGTCGCGGCGAAGCTCAGGGAGGTGCGGGGTGGCACTGTTGCGATCGTAAATGCCGTCGCCCCCGGCGACCTCCTGATGCTTGCCCAGGCGTTGCGCGAAGTGGAAGCGGAGGGCCGGCGCTACTTGTTCCGCACGGCGGCGGACTTCGTAGCGGCTTACGCCGCTATCACCCCGCGTCCACTGCTCACGCCGGCGGAACTGAAGAATTCCAGTGCGGGGGGCGGATTGCTCGTGGCAGGCTCCTATGTCGGAAAAACCACTGCGCAGTTAGACGTTCTCTTCGCACGCGTTCCGATTCTCACCCGTGTCGAGGTCGCTGTTAGCCGATTGCTTGCTTTGGCTACGCGGCCAGACGAGGTGATCCGGTGTATCGAGGCAGTCGACGCCGGGCTGGCGGCCGGAAACCACGTGGTGCTTTATACGAGTCGGCAGCTCGTCACCGCCCAAGATACTGGTCACAGTCTACAGATTGGCGAGACCGTCTCGTCCAGCCTAGTTGAGATCGTGCGCGGATTGTCCACCCGCCCGGGATGGCTAGTCGCCAAAGGTGGCATCACGTCCAGCGATACGGCGACGAAAGCGCTGGGCATTCGGCGGGCTATGGTCCTGGGTCAAGCGCTGCCGGGGGTGCCCGTGTGGCGCGCCGGCGCCGAAAGTAAGTGGCCCGGCATGGCGTACGTCATTTTCCCCGGCAACGTCGGCGGTCCGGACGCGGTCGCCCAGCTCGTGGGAGCGCTCGTGGCGTAAGCCTCAACGTCGCAAGATTCGCGTTTTGTTCACTCTATTGAATAGCTGCGCCCTTGAGCACGGTGCCTCAGCGAACAGACACTCGCTTTGTCAACAAACCCCAAGAGAACCATGAATCACCCATACCCCCCTCGGCGCCGCGGCATTGCCACTATCCTCTTAGCCGCTGCGATTTACGTCGGTGCAAACGGCCAGGATACAGCTGCCACGCCAAACACGGCGAGCAACGAAGACGTTGTCGTTCTTTCACCGTTCCAAGTCACCTCGCAGCGCAGCGGGTACTACGAGGCAAACTCGATGTCGGGGACGCGCTTCAACACAAAGATCGAGGATATCGGCAGCTCGATCACCGTCGTGAGTAAGGAGCAGATGGAGGATTTTGGCATCCTCAATATCAACGATCTGTTCCTATACGTCGGCAACGCGGAGGGCACAGGCACCTTCACTGACTTTCAGATCGATCGCAATGGCAGCGTGATCGACAACACGCAGTTGAATCCCAACGGAGCGAACCGCATCCGCGGCATCGGTCCAGCGAATATCTCGCTCGGCAATTTTGAAATGAGCGGCCGAGTCCCAGTAGATCCCAGCGCGATTGAGGCCGTGGAAGTCAGCCGCGGGCCCAATGCCAACGTGTTCGGCCTCGGTAATGCCGCTGGCACGCTGAACATGGTTCCCACCAGCGCGAATCTGAGCCGGAACCGCACCACTACATCATTCCGGGTCGATGACCTCGGGGGAAATCGTGCCACCGTGGATTTCAATCGGGTGTTCGTTCCGGAAAAGTTCGCGGTTCGTGGAAGCGCGGTGTTCCAGCACGATGCATTCCATCGCAAACCTTCCGGCACCGATACCACCCGGCTCAATGCCATGGTGAAATACCGGCCCTTTCACGACACGACCATCACCGCTTCGCACACCTACTACACCCTCGACGGCACGCGCCCCAACAACACCACACCGCGCGATGCGATCTCATACTGGGCCGCCAACGGCGCGCCGACCTGGGATCCTGTGACCTTCACGCTGAAGGCAAACGGCACCTCGACGCAGATTCCGACGACCGGAAGGTTGCCCGACACCATCACGAACACGGGAAACATGTTCGATCATTCGAACTTCTTCATTAACGAGAACGGCTTGGCGTTTCTCTCCCTCGGTCAGACAGGGACCGTAACGAACCCCGTGGCCGCCAATGGTAACATTCGGCTGATGCAGTCTTCGTTCGCGCCGGTGCGCACCAATCAGCCGCTTTTTGGGGCAGTTCCGGCGGTGGGCTCGAAGGCGATCTACGATTACTCGAGGATTAACCTTGCCGCCGTGAACCGGCTTGAGGACAGGGCGAACATCAGCACGGTCGTCGTCGATCAGAGGTTCTTCTCCACGCCGCGGCAGCAGGCCTTCGGGCAGATTGGCTGGTTGCGCGAGAGTGTGAACAGCTATGCGCGCAACGTGCTCGGCATTGCAGGGGACTCCGGTACATCCGCCTACCTTGCGATCGACGTGAACGAGCGCATGATTGACGGGTCACCCAACCCAAACTTCCTCCGGCCGTACATGAGCAGTGCGGAGCCGCGCACCACGCGCAGCCCGCTGCGCTGGGATACTTACCGCTTGCAGCTGGCGTATGAGTTGAACTTCACGCAGGACAAAGGCTGGACCAAGTGGCTCGGCAGCCACCAGCTGTCCGGCTATTCCGAGTATAAAGAACGCCTCACCCGATTGTATTCCTACCGCGATGTGATCACGAGCTTCCCCTCGTGGGTGCCCTCCGGCGCAATTCCGGCGAGCCAGAGCCGTTCACCGGTGGGCCCGCCGGCCGCGCGCGGCTATTTCCGCTACTACGTGGGCGACAACACCGGCTACAATGTGGACTTCGCGCCGCACGATTTTGAGTACGGCACCTACACCTTGGTGGAAGGCAATGGCAGATCCGAGTCCGTGACGATCAGCCAGTCCGCGACGCCGGACGTATCGGGTGGCTCGAACAACTCGAAGATGATCCTCAAGACCAAGGGCGCGGTTCTCCAGAGCCGCTTCCTGAAGGACCGCGTGATCACCACCTTTGGTGTCCGGGAGGACAAGGTCTACACCAAGAACGGCGCCCAGCCCACGCTGCTGCCCGATAGGCTGACGTTCGATTACCCGGTGATGGAGCAGTGGGTCGGCAACTGGGCACTGAACCGCGGCCGCACCAACCAAGCCGGTGTCGTCGTGAAACCCTTCCCTTGGGTGAGTCTCTTCGCTAACCGTTCCGACAGCTTCCTGCCCGGCATTCCTGCGCAGACCGTGCTGCTGACGCCAATCCCGGATCCGTCCAGCGAAGGCACCGACGTGGGTTTTGCCCTTAATCTGTTCTCCGGCAAACTCGTCATCCGCGCCAACCACTACGTTAACAAGCAGATCAACGCGCAAGACAGCCAGACTGGCACACTGGCCGGTCGCGCCTTGCGCATCGATATCCTCCGTCCCGAGAACGATCCGTTCTCGCTGCAGAAGGTGTCGACGGCTTGGATCACGCAGCTCAATCCCGGGATCAGCCAGAGCGATCTTGACGCCCAGGTGGCGAAGACGATGGGCATGACCAAGGAGGACATCCAGGCGTTCTACAACCAGCAGATTCGCGACACCAACGACGTCGAGGCCCGCGGCAACGAGGTGGAGATCAACTACAATCCTAACAGCTTCTTAACGTTGCAGGTGTCCGCCGCGGACACGCAGTCGATCTACTCGAAGATGTCGCCGAATCTGCCCGCGTACATTGCCAAGCGGCTGCCATTCTGGGAAACGGTCATCGACCCGCGCACCGGCCAGAAGTGGCTCGACACCAATTACGGCGGTTCGCGCACGGCCCGCCAGTACCTGGCCAACAACGTGCAGGCGCCGCTCGCCCTTGCCCAGGCGCTGGAGGGCAAGTCGCAGTCCCAAGTGGGCCGCTACTCGTTCAAGGCCAGCGGCAAGTACCGGCTCGCCGGGCTGTTCTCCGATCATCGCTGGTTGAGCAAGATGGACGTCGGTGGTGCAGTCCGCTGGCAGGACAAGAGCACGATCGGTTATTATGGCTTGCAGAGTCTGCCCGCGCAGATCACCGCCTACGATCCCAACCGGCCGATCCACGCCCCGGCCCGGACCTACATCGACCTGCTGGTCGGCTACCATACCCGGCTCTTCGGGAACAAGGTGCAGGCTTCCTTCCAACTGAACGCGCGTAACCTCACCGAGGGCGGCGGCTTGCGCGCCGTCGGTGCGTTCCCGGACGGGACGCCGAACGCGTTCCGCATCGTGGACCCGCGGCAATTCCTGTTCACCACGACCTTCGAATTCTGACCAGATGGCGTCAGACAGGGTCGGGCTTCGGCCCGACCTGCTTTTACCAACCCATGAAATTGGACCTTTTTTCCCTTTGGATCGGCACCGCGGCGGTCGCGCTGGGGGCGCCGTTCGATGTGCGCTCGTACGGAGCCAACGGCAGCGATGACGCGTTGGACACCTCCGCGATTCAGGCGGCGATTGATGCGGCGGCCGCCGCTGGCGGCGGCACCGTCGAGTTTCCGGCCGGGCGTTACCTGAGCTACTCGCTGCAGCTGCGCAGCCACGTGACGCTGCGCTTGGACAATGGAGCCGTGCTCGAAGCCGCGATTCCGTCCGCCGATCTCTCCGTCGGCTACGACGCGCCCGAGCCGAATCCCACCGTCGAGTTCTATCAGGATTTCGGTCACTCGCACTGGCACAACAGCCTCATTTGGGGCGAGAACCTCGAGCACGTCGGCATTGTGGGCCCGGGGATGATCTTTGGACGCGGACTGAGCCGAGGAGACGTGGGCAATCGCGCCCGCTACGATCTGACTCCCGCGGAAAAGAAGTCGGGCTGCACTTTCGAAACCGACATCCCGCAGCGGCAGTGGGATGAAATCGCCGCCTTGAAGTCCGGGCCCTTTGGTTTTCCAGGTCGAGACAATCTCCCGGCCGGGGTGGGCAACAAGGCCATTGCGCTGAAGAACTGCCGCAACGTCATCTTCCGGGATTTTACGATCTTCCACGGCGGCCACTTCGCTATCCTGGCGACTGGGGTCGACAACTGGACCTGCGAAAACTTGGTGATCGACACCAACCGCGACGGCATCGACATCGACGCCTGCCAGAACGTGCGGATTGCGAACTGCACGGTGAACTCGCCGAACGACGATGGAATCTGTCCGAAGAGCAGTTACGGGCTGGGCTACCCGCGCATGACCGAGAACCTGACCATCACCAATTGCCAGGTGAGCGGCTACGACGAGGGGTCGCTGCTCGATGGCACACGCACGCGAAACGATGCCTATGTCTTCGGCCACGGCCCGACCGGCCGGATCAAGTTCGGCACCGAATCAAACGGTGGCTTCCGCAACATCACCATCAGCAATTGCGTTTTTGAATACTGCAGGGGGCTGGCGCTGGAGTCAGTGGACGGCGCGCTGATGGAGGATATCACGATCACCAACCTCACCATGCGGGACATCGTGAACGCGCCCATCTTCATCCGGCTCGGCGCGCGGTTACGCGGGCCGGAGGGCACCACGGTGGGCACCGCGCAGCGGATCAAGATCTCGAATGTCGTGGCGTCGAATGTCGCGAACGAAGGCGGCATCCTGCTGGCGGGCGTCCCAGGCCACCCCCTGCGCGACATATCCCTGAGCAACATATTCATCTCCTACCAGGGGGGCGGCACCGACGAGGACGCCGCGCGGGTGGTGCCGGAAAATGAAAAGGCTTACCCCGAGCCGTGGCGCTTTGGCCGGCTCAACAGCTGGGGCCTGTTCGCCCGCCACCTCGAGAACTGCTACATCGATGCCGTGGAGTTCCGTACCGCCCGGGACGACCGGCGGCCGGCCGTCTACCTTGAAAGCGCAAAAGACGTGGTCTTCCACCACGTCGAAATCCCCGCCGCACCCGGTGTGCCGCGGATTTCGGTCCGCGACGTGAGCGGGCTTGTCGTCGCCGGTACGCGTGGGCTAGCTGATATTCATGAAAGCAAGACTGTCGATCAGCGGCAGCGGTGAGCGTCGATGACGCT
>CBINOW010000053.1:0-26242 GCA_966252395.1 uncultured Oleiharenicola sp.
TTCACCCAGCGCCCGTTGCGCTGGGTGCTCGCGCCCACCGACCGCATCAACCAGCTCATCGTCGAGTGCTACGGCGTCGGCGCCGGCAGCCTCGAAAACGACGACGACCTGCCCGAGCTGGCCGCCAACAGCCTTGTCTCTGACAACGAGGCCGACGAGGAGGCCGCCGTCGTGCGCTTCGTCACCGAGGTCATTTCGCAGGCGATCGAGGACGGCGCCACGGACATCCATTTCGAGCCGCAGGAAGGCCAGCTCCGCATCCGCTACCGTGTGGACGGCCTGCTCGTGCCGGTGCCGCTGCCGGAGAATCTCATCCGCTACCAGGACGCCATCATCTCGCGCCTCAAGATCATGGCGCGCCTCAACATCTCCGAGAAGCGCCTGCCCCAGGACGGACGCATCAACTTCCGGGCCGGCGGCAACACGCTCGACATCCGCGTCTCCACCATCCCGACGATCTACGCCGAGAGCGTGAGCCTGCGTCTCCTCAACCTGCGCCGCGAGGCCTACACGATGGACCGCCTCGGCATGGATGCCGGCGAACAGGCCGCTGTCCGTCGCGTGCTCGGCTTCCCGCACGGCATCATCCTCGTCACCGGCCCGACCGGCTCGGGCAAGTCCACCTCGCTGAACGCGTTTCTCCGCGAGATCAACTCGACCGACCTGCGCATCGTCACCGTCGAGGACCCGATCGAATACGAGGTCCCCGGAGCCAACCAGATCCAGGTGCGTCCCGAAATTGGCCTCACCTTCGCCAGCGCGCTGCGCCACATCCTCCGCCAGGACCCCGACGTCATCATGGTCGGCGAGGTGCGTGACCGTGAAACCGCCGACATCGCCATTCGCGCGTCGCTGACGGGTCACCTGGTGTTCTCCACGCTTCACACCAACGACGCGCCCGGCGCCATCACCCGCCTGACGGACATGGGCATCGAGCCCTTCCTCATCACGTCGGCGGTGGAACTGGTCATCGCCCAGCGCCTCGTGCGCCGCCTGTGCGAGCACTGCGCCAAGCCGGCCGCGGTTGACCCGGTCAAGATCCGCGACTCGCTCTCCATCCTGGGCCTGGATCACGCCGAGGCTGATGGCGTCACCCAGCTCATGGCTCCGGTCGGTTGCGACCGTTGCCGTCAGACAGGTTTTCGCGGACGCGTCGGTCTGTTCGAGATTCTCGAACCGGCGCCCGAACTGCACGACCTCGTCATCAAGCGCGAGTCCACGCGCACGCTCGCCAAGTGCGCCCGCGAGCACGGCATGCGCACCCTGCAGCAGTCGGGCTGGCAGAAGGTCCGCTCCGGACTCACGACGATCGACGAGGTGCTGCGCGTCATCACCGTTTCCGACCACTGAGCGTCATGCCGACGTATCGCTACAGCGCCCGCGATGCCGGCGGCCAGGTGGTCGAGTCCAGTCTCGACGCCCCGAGCCGCCGCGATGCGCTGCGCGTGCTCGCCTCGCGCGGTCTGCAACCGGTGCGACTTGACGAGAGCGGCGGCACGGCGAAGCCCACGAAGGGCACCGCCTCGCTCATCGAGGGCGTCCTCGACAAACCGGCCTTCAACAAGTCGCTGCTCCTGCCCTTTCTCCAGGCCCTGCATGAGCTGACGGCCAGCGGCCTCTCCGCCGGCGAGGCCGTGCGCTTGCTGAGCCTGCGCCTGAAGGAACCAAAATTGCGGGCGCTCAGCGCCTCCATCTGGTCCAGCCTGAGCGAAGGCCACACGCTTTCGCACGCCATGGAGATGATCCCCGCGGTCTTCAACCGCCAGACCGTGTCGCTGGTGCGCGCCGCCGAAGCCACGGGCAACCTGACCGAGGTGATCCAGCGCCTGATCGACCACTTCACCCAGCAGAAGGAGATGCGCCAGCGCCTCACCACCGCGCTGGTCTATCCGGTCTTCGTGTGCTTGCTCGCCTTCGGCGTCATCCTGTTCTTCGTGTTTTTCCTGCTGCCGAAATTGCAGAGCCTGCTGGCCTCGCTCGGCGGCAAGCTCCCGGTCTCCACCCAGATCGTGGTCACGGGCGCACAGTTCATGGTCCGTTACGGTGTGTTCCTGGTGCCGATCATCGTGATCGGGGCGATCGCCCTTTGGCGCTGGCGACGGTCGGAGTCCGGCCGCCGCGTTTCCGACGCCTGGCTGGTGAAGATCGCCTTTGTGCGCGGCTTCGTGATGGAAACAACCCTGCTGAACTTCACCCAGATCCTCGCCGTGCTGCTCGAAAACGGCATCCCCACCGTCGAGGCCCTGCGCCTCACCGAGCGCACCGTCGCCAACCGCACCCTGCAGGCCGAGCTGCACAAGGCCACCGACCGTGTGCTCGAGGGCGCCAGTCTCTCCGCCGCGCTGGGCCAGACCGGTTTCTTCCCCGACCTCCTGCTCGACCGCCTCGCCGTGGGCGAGAGCACCGGCAAGCTCGCCCCGTGCCTGCGGGACATCTCGAAAAACTACGCCACGCGCCACACGCGCCGCCTGCAGGCGCTGACCAGCGTCATCTCGACGGCCGTGCTGCTCTTTGCGTTCTCCTTTGTCGGATTGATCGCCTATGCCATCGTGTCGGCCGTGCTTGAGGTCAGCGCGAGCTTCAAGTTCTGACTCCTAATACGTTCGAGAAGCCGGCCTTTCGCCGCAGGGCCTTGCCGGGCGCTGCTCTAGTATAAGACCGGTGTGGCCGTTGAGACACATCTCACCGGGCGTGAGGTTAACGCTGGCGCTTTCACTCCCCGCGTCCCCTCCATGACCTCCCCACTGACCCTGTCTCGCATGGCCGTCCTGGCCCTCCTGGCAACGCTTCCCCTGGCCGCTTCGGCGCAACTCGCCACCGGCAAGGAAAAATACCTGGGCAACATCACGCCCAACACGGTGCCCGCCAACTTCAACACCTACTGGAACCAGATCACGCCGGAAAACGCCGGCAAGTGGGGCTCCGTCGAGGGCACGCGCAACACGATGAACTGGACCGCGCTCGACGCTGCCTACAACCACGCGCAGGCCAACGGATTCAAGTTCAAGCTCCACACCCTCGTGTGGGGCGCCCAATACCCCGCGTGGATCAACGGCGTGCCCGCCACCGAGCTGCGCACCGAGATTGAGGCCTGGATGGACGCGCTGGCCACCCGTTATCCGAACGTCTGGGCGATCGATGTCGTCAACGAGCCGACCAAGACCCCGATGCCCGACTACTACAAGACCGCCCTCGGAGGCAACGGCACCACGGGCTGGGACTGGGTCATCACCGCCTTCCAGCTCGCGCGCCAGAAATTCCCCAACGCCAAGCTCCACATCAATGAATACGGCACCGAAAACGATGCGAACGCGCGCAACCAGATGCTCGTGATCATCAACCTGCTCAAGGAGCGCAACCTGATCGACGGCATCGGCATCCAGTCCCACGCCTTCAATCTTGATTTCATGAACGCCGGGCAGATGAAGACCTGCCTCGACGCCTACGCCGCCACCGGCCTCGACCTCTACATCACCGAGCTCGACATTCGCGGCATCGGCACGAGCTACTCCGAGGCCAACCAGTCCACCAAATACCAGGAACTCTTTCCCACCATCTGGACGCACCCCGCCGTCAAGGGCGTGACGCTCTGGGGCTACATCGAGGGACAGACCTGGATGACCAGCAGCGGCATCCTCAATTCCGACGGCAGCGAACGCGCCGCCATGGTCTGGCTCAAGAGCTACGTAACAGGCACGCTCACAGCTCCGGCCGCCCCCAGCGGGCTTGCGGCCTCGGCGGCTTCCACGTCGCAGATCAACCTCACCTGGTCCGACAACTCCAACAGCGAGACGGCCTTCAAAGTCGAGCGCGCCGCGGCGAGCAGCGGCCCCTGGACCGAACTGACCACCACCCTGCCCGCCAATACCACCAGTTACAGCGCCACGGATCTCACCGCCTCCAGCACCTATTATTTCCGCGTGCGGGCCAGCAACAGCGCCGGCGACAGCGCCTACACCGCGACCGTCTCGGCCACGACTTCGGCCAATCCTCCTCCGCCTACCCCGCCCTCGAGCGGTGGTGGTGGCGGCGGCGGTGGGGGTGGTGCGCCCAGCCTCTGGTTCCTGTTCGCCCTGGCTGCCGCGGGTCTGGCCCGTTGCAAACTGGCCCGTCGCTAAGCCGCTTTGCCCAGCCTCCTGCCATGAAAACCAAGCTCCCGCTCCTGATCCTTGGCGGTCTGGCTGGAGCTTGCTGGTGGTTATCCAAGGCACCGCCGTCGGAAAAGCCCCTCACCGTCGCTCCCCAATCACGGTCAATCGAAACCCGGGTCATGCCGGCCGCCACTGCTGAGGAGCAACCCAGCCTGCCCGTTGCGGCCCCGACTGAAGACAATGCCGGCCTCACCGAGCAACTCGCCCGGACCTTGGGCAGCTCTTCGGCCACAGAGCGCGATCGCGCGCTCAATCAGCTGTTGCCGCGCCTGGTCGCGCAGAATCCCGCCGTCGCCGGCCACCTTGCCCTCGCTTGGGAGACGGGATCGCTCAGAGCTGAACTTCTCGCACAGGTCATCCGGCTCTGGACCGAGCAGGATGTGGGCGGTGCCCTCACCTGGCTCACGAGCCTGCTCGACGCAGCGGATCGCCGCGCAGCCGCCGTGGTCATGGTGAACACGGTCGCGCAGAGTGATCGGGCGGGCGCCTTGGATCTCGTCCGTTACCTGGAGGTCGGCCTCGACGACGGCAGCGCCGAGCGCATGGCACAGCTCTGGGCTGAAGAGGAACCGCAGGCGGCCGTCGGCTGGGTGCTCCGACAGCCGGCCGGCAACGTGCGCGACCGTTTGCTCGCGCGGATCGTCCACGTGCGCGCGCAACAGGATCCCGTAGAAGCCGCCCGCCTGGTCGCCAACGAATTCTCCGCCGCCAGCATCCGCGACCAGGCAACGCTCGCCGTTGTCCGGCAGTGGGCGCTGCGGGATGCATTCGCCGCCAGCGAATGGGTGGGCGCCTTCCCCGCCGGTCCGCTCCGCGAAAGCGCCGTGGCCGAACTCACGAGCATCGGCCGGACGCAGCATCTGTAAAAGTTGCGACTGGGGATATTCGCCCCTTCTCGGGACTGGGGAATGAACACTAGCAGGTGCCGCTGGCCTTGGCGTGGTGCCTGCAGATAATAACGGCATGTTCCGGTTCGTGTCAGGGGTTGGTTGCGGACTGTTGCTGCTGTGTGCTGCAACCGGCGCGCGGGCAGAAGACACGGACAACCTTTGGATTCGCGGCATCTACACCGGCGCGTCACCCCGGGCTCAACCGGCCAGCGAGGAGCTCGCCTGGCAGAGCGCCAGCACCCTGGCCGAGGGCATAGCCGGGGGATTCGTGCTCGTCGGCTCCGGCCGCTCCATGCAGCCGCTCTACGAAACCGACACGATCCTGGTGCTCCAGCAGGTTCCGTATCAGGATTTGCGCCGGGGCCAAACCGTCCTCTACCGCAATCAGGACGGCAAGGTTGTCGCCCATGTCCTCGTGGCAAAAACCCGCGACGGCTGGCGGGCCCGGGGACTGAACAACTTCTCGCACGACATGGAACCCGTGCGGGCCGCCAACCTCGTCGGCGTGGTCATCGGGGCCTTCAAGCCCCTCCAACGGAAACAACCTTTGACCTACGCCGCGTTGCGCTGAGCGCCCAGCGCAGACCGGGAAAACAAAAGACGCGGACAAGTGTCCGCGTCTTTCACTGCACTACTGACTGCTTTACCCCTAAAAGATTGAGGGCTCGCGCGCGCACAACGGGCCAGTCAAGCGCACGCGAGCCCCTTTGGTCACCTCTCGCACCCTCTGCAGGGCACGAAAAATTACGAATGCAAAGCTATCGTGCCGAAGCGTTTCCGGCCTCAAATAAAACCACCTAATTTTAGGTGCCCGTCATCCGACAGAAGTCCGGACGTGTCATACGGAACGCCGCGCCCTAAGCAGGTGCCGGCTCCTTCGCCGCCTTACTGATCCAGGCCGAAAATCGCCCGGGCGTAGGTCTCGGCCGAGAATGGCTGCAAGTCGTCAGGCTGCTCACCGAGGCCAATAAAATAGATCGGGATTTTCAGCTGCCGCCAGATGCCCACGATAGCGCCGCCGCGGCTGGTGCCGTCTAGTTTGGTGACGATCAGCCCGGTCAGGCCGAAGCTTTTGTGAAATACCTTGGCCTGCTCGATCGAATTGGCGCCCAGGCTGCCGTCCACCACGAGCCAGCGGTGCTGCGGTGCGGCAGGATCGTGCTTTTGCAGCACGCGCCGGATCTTCGCCAACTCCTCCATGAGGTTGTCCTTCGTGTGCAGGCGGCCGGCGGTGTCCACGATGAGCCAGTCCTTGCCGCGCGACTTGGCCGCCTGCCAGGCGTCGAAGGCCACGGCCGCCGCATCGGCGCCGGTGTGGCTGGCCACGATGTCGAGCTCGAGCCGGGTGGCCCAGCTTTTGAGCTGCTCGACCGCGGCGGCGCGGAAGGTGTCACAGGCGGCCACGAGCACGGTCTGTTTCTCCGTCTTGAACTTGTGGGCGAGCTTTGCGGTCGTCGTCGTCTTCCCGGAACCGTTCACGCCGATCATCGCGATCACCTCGGGCTGCGCGGCCCCGCGTTGCAGGCGACCCTCGGCACCCGCCAGCACGCGGCGCAGCACCGCCGCGCCGATCTCGGCGGCCTGCCGGCCCTGCAGCGTCGGGTCCTTTTTGTAGGCGGTCTTGATCTCCTCGAGAATCTCGGTCGTGGTTTCGACGCCGAAATCGGCGGTGTAGAGCGCCTCCTCCAGTTCGTCCAGCGAGGCGGCGTCGATCTTGCGTCCTCCAAACAGGCCGTGCGTCTTCGCCGCGATGGCCGCGACGGTCTTGGTCAGGCCGTCCTTGAATTTCTTGAGCAGCGAAAACATGCGCGCCCGTTACTCCGTCGTCGGTTTGCGCGCGTCGCGGCCGAGCTTGTCCTTCATGCGGTCGAGGATGCCGTTGATGAAGCGCTTCGAGTCCGCCGTGGAGAACTGCTTGCTGAGGTCGATGGCCTCGTTGATCGAGACGACCGGCGGGATGTCCTTGCGATAAAGCATCTCGAACATGGCCAGGCGCAGGATCGCGAGATCAATGCGGGCCACGCGGTCGAACTCCCAGTTGTGCGCGAGGCTGCGGATGTGTCCGTCAATCTCGCTCACATGCTCCAGCGTGCCGTGGATCAGCTCCTCGGCGAAGGCGTAGTGGTCGCGGGGCTTCTCCAGGTGCCCGAAGAAGAGTTCCAGATCGGCGCCCAGATTGGCGGGCTGGTTGACGCTCCACGCGTAGAGATACTGGAACGCGGCCGCACGGCATTCGCGTCGCTGGGTGAACTGGCTGCTCATGATTTTCCTCCCAAAGTGCGCTTCAACGCGGCCATGGCCAGCGCGGCGTGCGCAAACTCCGCCCCGCGGTTGATCCGCCCGCGGCAACGAGCCTGGGCTTGCGCCAGTGTGTCGGTGACGATGACGCCGTTGATCACGGGCACTCCGCTGTCGAGCGCCACGCGCTGCAGGGCATGTGAAACACTTTGGCCGACCATCTCGTGATGATTGGTGTCGCCGCCGATCAGCACGCCGAGCGCGATCACGCAGTCGAACTTGCGGGACGCGGCCAATCGGCCCGCCGCCCATGGCACTTCATGTGAACCCGGGACCCGGACCAAGGTGACATCCCGGGGCTTCACGCCGGATTCCTGCAAGGTTGCCTCCAACCGGGCCAGTAAGGCGGCCACCAGATCCTCGTTGAAACGCGCCGCGACGATGCCGAAACGGAGGCCGGCACCACGGACGGGCAGTTTGCTGGGAGCATCGAGACTCATGGAACGGCCTATTGGCAGGGGCGAATCGGCAATCCGCAATCCGAAATCTGCGCGGTCAGACCGGCACTTGCTCGACGATCTCGAGACCGTAACCTTCCAGGCCGACGACGCGCTTGGGGGAATGCTGCAACAGGCGGATTTTGCGCAAACCGAGCGCGGTCAAGATCTGCGCGCCCGTGCCATAGTCCCGCAGGTTGGGCTGGGTCCCGGCCGGGCCCGCGTTCACCACGGCCTCCTGCATGCGGCCATTTTGCTCCATGTAAACGATGGCCCCGTGGCCGGTCTGGGCGACCCGCTGGAGGGAGGCGACCAGCGAGCGGTGGCTCCCGAGTCCGTTGGCATGAAACACGTCGCTGAGCAGATTCTCGGTGTGCACGCGCACCAGCGTGGGCGAGCCGTCGAGCTGGCCCATCGTGAAGGCCAGGTGATGGCGGCCGTCCACCTTGCTGCGGAACACATGCAGCGTGAACTCGCCGTATTCCGAGGAAAACGGCCGCTGCGCGACCCGCTCGACCAACTGCTCGCGACGGTGACGGTATTCGATCAGCGCCGAGATGGAAATGAGCGGGAGCTTATGCCGGTGCTTGAACTCCACCAGTTCGGGCACCCGCGCCATCGTGCCGTCCTCGTTCAACACCTCGCAGATCACCGCCGTCGGCCTCAAACCGGCCAAAGCCGCGAGATCGACCGCCGCCTCGGTGTGGCCGGCGCGCTCCAGCACGCCGCCGGGACGGGCGCAAAGCGGGAAAATGTGGCCGGGCTGCACGAGTTCGTCGGACCGGGTGGCGGGATTCGCCAGCAATTGGATCGTGCGCGCACGGTCAAACGCGCTGATGCCCGTCGTGATGCCTTCGGCCGCATCAACCGAGACCGTGAAGGCCGTGCGGTGCGCCTCGCGGTTCTGCTGCACCATCGGGTTGATGCCGAGCCGCTTCAGCTGCGGCTCGGTCATCGGCACGCAAATGAGCCCGCGCGCGTGCCGGATCATGAGGTTCACCAGCTCCGGCGTGGCCTTCTCGGCCGCCAGCACCAAATCGCCCTCGTTTTCGCGTCCTTCGTCGTCCGTCACGATCACGACCCCGCCGGCGGCGATAGTCTGGATCGCAGTCTCCACGGTATCAAAGGACGCTGAAGTGCTCATGACGAAGGGGCGGCAGCATCCCCGGCCCCTTACTCCCTGTCAAATCCGCGCTGGGAACTATCAGCCGCGGAAATCGATCGTGTAATTTTCCACGGCAACCGCCTGATCGCCTTCGCCGCTCAGCAGCGTAATGAAAACTTTGAAGACATACGGAGGCCGGACGAACTGCGGGGCAGTCAGATAAGTGCCGTCGCCGGCGACATTGAGAGTGGCACGGTTGTCTCCCGGCCCCTGCAGATTGGGCCAGCGGGCAATGGCACGCGTGACGTCTGCCTTCTCGGGCTTCTTCTTCTTGTCGTAAAAGGTCAGCTTGTATTTGCCGCTTTCCAGCTTGAGACCGAGGAAATGGCCGTTGGCCCGGGCAATCGTCGTGCCCTCGATCACGCCCATTTCCTCTTCCTTGCTCTTCGGGTCGGCCTTGCCCGGGGCGGGCTTGGCGGGGTTCGGCTTACTGGCCGGCGGCTTGGGCGCCGGCGTTGTCTGCGCCTGCATGACTCCGGTGGTAACCACGATGCTCAGCAAGAGGGCGGCGAGTTTCATGGCGGCACCATAGCCGCAGCCCTTGCCGGCGCAAGCTCGGGCTGCCCGCTCGTGGCTCAACGGGCCGAATTCGCACGCAATTGACGCCACCGCGCGAGCCGCTCCGCAATCTTGGCCTCCCAGCCGGCGGTCTTGGGCGTGTAAAGCGTGAGCGGCTTCTCCAAGTGGACCTGCCCGCTGATGTTCTCGGGAAAATCGTGCGCGTAGAGATAGCCCTTGCCGTGCCCCACCCGCTTGCTGGCCTGTCCGCCCTTGTCCCGCAACGGCGGCGGCACCGCCTGCACGGGCTGTTCCTTGAGCACGCGGTGCGCCTCGCCGAGCGCGAGGGTGGCCGAGTTGCTCTTCGGTGCGGTGGCGATGTAGAGCGTGGCGTGCGCCAAGGTCAGCTCCGCCTCGGGCAGCCCGATGAAATCGCAGGCATGGTGCGCCGCCACCGTCAGCGGCAACGCCTGCGGATCGGCCAGCCCAACATCCTCGCTGGCAAGAATCACCAGACGCCGCGCGATGAACCGCGGGTCCTCGCCACCGGCCAGCATCTTGGCCAGCCAATACATCGCGGCATCCGGATCGCTGCCACGGCAGCTCTTGATGAAGGCCGAGATCGTGTCGTAGTGCTCGTCCTCGTCGGCGTCGTAGCGGATGCGGCGCTCGCGCGCGAACACCTCCAGCTCCTTCTCCGTGATCGCGGCCTTTTCCGGCAGACTCAGCGCGATGACCTCGAGCGCATTGAGCGCGCGCCGCAGGTCGCCGTCGCATAGCACCGCGAGATCGGCCAGAACCTTGTCCTCCGCCGCGTGGCCGCGCGCGCCGAGTCCCCGCTCGGTGTCCGTCAGCGCCTGCCGCAGCACGCCGGCCACCGCCTCGGTCGCCAGCGGTTCGAGCCGGAAGAGATGACTGCGGCTCAGCAGCGGCGGGTTCACGTAGAATCCCGGGTTGTGCGTCGTGGCGCCGATGAGCCGCACGTTGCCCTCCTCCACGTCCGGCAGCAGCAGGTCCTGCTGCGACTTGTTGAAGCGGTGCAGCTCGTCAATGAAGAGGATGGTCGCCGCCTCGGGCTGTCGGCGGGCCGCGGCCAGGATCTCGCGCAACTCGGCGACGTTGGACATCACGGCGTTCACGCGCACGAACCGGCTGCCAGTTTCGCGGGCGATGACCTCCGCCAGGCTGGTTTTGCCGCAGCCCGGAGGTCCGTAAAACAGCAGGCTGCCGAAGCGGTTGCTGGCGATGAGCTGCGGGAGCAGGTTGCCCGGCCCCACGATATGCCGTTGGCCGGCAATCTCGGCCAGCCGGCGCGGACGCATGCGCGCCGCCAGCGGTTGGGCGGCGGGCGGTTTGCCGGGAAGCGCCGACGCCGGACGCGGGGCGTCTTCGCCGAATAACAAGCCGGTGTCTTCTGGGCTGCGGGCCATGGTGCACGAGTGTGTGTCGCCCGACCCGAGAAACAAGTTTGAACCCGGATTCCGACTTTGAACTTCCCAAATGTAGCCCAGCGCAGAAGCGCAGGGACTGAAATTCGCAACGGCACAATAAAGTCCCGCTGCTCCCGCAGCGGGCTACACCGGCAACCGTGGGATTCGGGTTGAAGGCATCCGGCGAATCCCTTGGCTCACGACACTGCGTGACCGGGCCAGGGCGCAGCCTCCATGCCCTCGCCCGCCCAATCCGTCCGCGCGCCCTTGCTGTGGCTGATCCTGCCTCTCACGGCTGGGCTGTCCGCCGCCAAGCTCTGGCCGGCACCGGCCATCGGATTGTGGCCGTTCCTCCTCGTCGCCGCCCTGTCGGCCCTCACGGCCTGTTGGGCCGCCGTGGCCACGCACGCACGCCTGAGCCTGTCCGCCCTGGTGCTGACCGGCGTGCTGGCCGGGTTCGCGTTTTTGCACTTGCGATATCCTCAGCTGCACCAGTGGGAAAAACGTCCGCCGCGGGAGGTGACACTTACGCTGCGTGTCACCGATCTCTTTGGCGCCACGCCGCAAGCCCGCAGCACGGCGGGAATAGGCACGGTCGTCGCGGCGAGTGAGCTGGAATCACGCCTCATAGGGCAGCGCGTCTATTTTTCCGTGGTCAAGCGAGTCAGTGTGCCCATCCGGGTGTCAGGCACCTACGAGATCCAAGGCATGCTGGAACCCTTGCCGCGCGACGCAGCCGGCCGCGGCTTCAACGACTACCTCGCCAACCTCGGCATCCGCCAGCGCCTGACGCGCGCCAAGGCAGCCCGCGAAACTGCGCCCCCGACCCGCACCCAGAATCTGGTGTTCGCCACGCGGCAGCGGTTGGAAACCATTCTGCGACAGGGTTTGGACGAACACCCGCAGGCCGCCGCGCTCTACCTCGCCATGGTGCTTGGCGCCAAGGCCACGCTCAGTCCCGAGCAAGAGAACGCCTTCATGCGCAGTGGCACCTTTCACGTGTTTTCGGTGAGCGGGTTGCACGTCGGCGTCATCGCGGGCGCGGTGCAATTGCTGTTCACTGTGCTGCGCATGCCGCGCCGGCTCGGGACGCTGCTCGCCTTGGTGATCCTGTGGCTCTACGTGCAAATCACGGGCGGCGGCACGCCTTCCGTGCGCGCCTTCATCATGATCGCGTTCCTGCTGGCCTCAAAAGTGTTTCGTCTGCCCGGCAACGCCTTCGCCGGGCTCACGGCCGCGGCGCTCTTCACGCTGCTGTTGGACCCGTTGCAACTCTTCAGCACCGGCTTCCAGATGTCGTATTCGGTGGTGGCCGCGCTGATCCTGCTGGGCGCGCCCTTGGCCGACCGCTGGCTGACCCACTGGCAACCCTTTGCGCTGCGGCCGCGCCCCGAATGGCGCCGGTGGCACAACGCCGTCAACTGGTTCGGACGAAAAATCATCACCGCCATCGCAGCCTGTTGGGCGGCGTTCCTGGCCAGCACCGCGTCGGGGATCGGCTTCTTCGGACTGTTCTCGTTGGGCTCGCTCGCCGCCAATCTCATCATCCTGCCCTTGTCGAGCATCGCCATCATTGCGGGATTCCTGTCGTTGCTGACAGGCTTGGCCGGGCTGCTGCCTCTGAGCGCGCTCCTCAACCTGATCGCCGCATTCATCATCATGTCCGTGGACTGGCTGGTTCGTCACGGCACCACCCTGCCCGGGGTCTATTTTCCGGCGGAATTTCGGGCCGACTGGCTGGCTCCGGCGGCCATGGCGCTGATGACCGCGGCGCTGCTGGCGGGTGCATCGGGGCGCTGGGCCCGACGTTACGGCGGCTTCTGGCCGCCGCTGGTGGTGCTGGCGCTGCTGCTGGCCTTGGGTGTGCGGTTCGGTTGATCGGGCGCCGCCGCGCGGTGTCCGGATTATTTCCGTGTCTTTCAGGTCTTCCATGTTTTACCCCTCTTCCATGAAAAGCGCCTACGAACTGGCCATGGAACGACTTGCCAAGAGCGACCCCGCCGCCGCTCCGCTGAGCGCGGAGCAAAAGGCCCGCCTCGCCGAAATCGACCGGGTCTATCAGGGCAAGATCGCCGAGCGGGAGATCTTCCTGAAGCAGCAGCTGACCGCTGCCCTCAGCGCGCAGAATCTCGAGGAAGCCGACAAGGTCCGAAAACAGATCGCCGGCGAAAAGGCCCGCCTCGAGGAAGAGCGCGACGACGAGAAGGAACGCGTGCGGCGGAAAAAGTAGGGCCGGTCTCCGTAGCAAAGGAGTTGAAGCTCATTGCTGTAGGGCGGGGTCTCCGAACCCCGCCTTTGTTCGTTCTACCCAATCTCGCGGTTGCGGTCGTAGCCCGCTGCGGGAGCAGCGGGACTCTTTGGTCCGCCGCGAGTTCTGATCCCCACGCTCCCGCGCAGCGCTACAATCGGGAGGTTCAGAACGGAATCCGGATTGCAGATCCTGCGTCCGAGGCGGGGTTCGGAGACCCCGCCCTACAACCTACTCCGCGAACTCGAACACCGCGCTGAGCGTGTGGTGATCGGAGGCGGGTGTGGGCTTCACGGCGTGGCTCACGGGCCGGAGCCAGCGGTTGTAGAAAATGTGATCCAGCACGAAGGGCCGGCGGCGCCAGGTGACTTCGGTTGACTGCACGGTGAGGTAGCCGGCGTCGGCAAACTGCTGGATCAGGGACTGGTGCTTGCTGACGTTGAAATCCCCCGTAAGCAGGGTCGGCAGATCGGCGGAGCGCCGCAATTGGTCGGCCACGAGCAGCCGTTGCTCCAAGTGCACCTCGCTGCTGGAGTTCAGCATGAAGAAGGCCAGCAGGTGCGTGTTGAGCAAACGCACTTCCCGTCCTCCGATGGTGGTTGTGGCGCCAATGAGCAGGCGGTCGGTCGGCGTTTTTTTCTCGCCGAAGAAATCGAACTCCACCGGCGGCGACGGCAGGTTCATGCAGACGTGCTCGCGCAGCGGTGTCTTCGAGAGGATCGCGAGGCCGATGCCGAAAGGCAGCTCGCGGGCATCGGGCTTGGGATAGCTGAAATAACCGTCGTAGGCGGGAAATTCCTTGCGCAGCCGGGTGTAGTGCGGCGGGGGCTGGGTCTGAGCGCCTCCGGACAGGCATTGCTCCACCTCCTGCAGCATCACGATGTCGGCGTCGTGGGAGCGGATCTCGTCCACCGTGCCCTTGATGCGGATCGGCGCGGTGTCGGGATAGGTGTCGTCCCACGGCTGCCCATACTGCATGTTGAACTGCAAAACTTTGAAGCGCCCGCTCATGCGATCAGATAGGCACCGGTGCCGCGTGGAGCCAGCCAGTCGGTCCTGCCAGAAAACAGTCTGTTGTTCTGCGGAACATGCGGACGATGAGCCGGATGTTCGTTTCGGCGGCAAAGCCCGGCAAGCCTATTCTGGTTCAGCGGTTCCCTCTATGACCCAGTCCTTCGCCTCTGGCACCTGGCGGTTGAATTCCCGCAAAACGGCACTGAGGTGCTCGGCATAACGGAAGTGCGCGCCCATGCCCGTGCGCAGCTCGGCTTCGTAGATGAATTTGTCGGCGTGCGTGCTGTGCTCGAAGGGCGTCTGCGCGCCCAGCAGCAGCGAATACACGTAGGCCGGCGACCCGCGCTCCATGAGTTCGCGTGTGAGCGCGGCTTGTTCCGCGAGCAGGGCCGAATGGTCCGTGTGCTTGATCTCCTGCGGCAGATAAAAACCCGCCTGGATGAGCGGCGTCCAGCGATGGCCGGTGCGGTGGCGGTTCAGGTCGCGCAGCTCGGCGATCGCCATGTTGTTCCAGGCAAAGGTCACGCGCATGCGGCGGGTGGCCTTGCCCTGCCAGCCGTATCGGTTGGCGCGGTGCTTCAAGGCCTCGGGCACGGACTGCTCCTCGGCGAGCCACGGCGGGGCGTCGCGGTCCACCTTCACCCACACGGCATCGGCCAGCGGCGCAGACGAAAGCCGCGCAAGGCCGAGCTTCAGACTCTCGGCGAGTTCCTGCTTCGCCTGTTCCTGGTAGGATTTCTCGGCGCTGCTGTGGCGCATCAGGCGCGGGGAAATCTTCAGCAGCTCCTCGCGAATGAGTTTCGCCGCCGCCTGCGCCTCGGGCATCGGCAGCGAATCGAGGTGCTTCACGGTCGCGGCCCACATGCGCGAGCTCTGCACGAGACCGAGATTGGTGCGCGTGGCGAACGGGATGAAGTAGCGGGCGCGGTCGAGGGCGTAATTCTTGCGGAGGCGCGTAACGACGGCGGGCTTGGCGTCCTTGGGCAGGCGCACGAGGCCCGGGTCGGCGAGCGCCGCCGCATCGAGGCGGGCATACTCGGCGTTATAGGCGGCAAAGGCCTTGGCCATGAGGGCGGTCCAGCGCGGCGCGAGGTCGGCCGGGATGCCGATTTCCTCCGGCGCGGGTAGGTTGGTCGGCGCCATCGTGATGTAGCGCGTGCTCGATTCCTGGCCGTCGGCCATCTGGGCAATTTCGAAGACCTTATACGCGAGCCACATCGAGACGTCGTCGAGGGCTATGGCCAGGCCACCCGTCAGGCCGCCGATGGAAGCGTGGCCGTAGTCCACAAACTTCAGGATGCGGTCGATGGACTCGTCGGGGTTGGCGAGGTCCACCTTTTCGAGGATCTTGTGGATGCCCTCGTTGCTGCGCGAGTAGCGCGCCAGGACGGAGGCGAGAAGCTCGGGAGTGACCTTGGGCAGGCCGGCAGCAGCGGGAGGCGGGACAAGGGCGAGACCGGTGACCTTCATGGGTTGCCCTCACGAAACACATTCACCGCCCCACGCGAAGAAAATAATGTCCCCTAAAAACGAGCCGCCGCCTCTCCAGCATAGCGATCCAGATGCTTGCCGGCGGTTTCCCGGCTGATGGTGAACCGCTCTCACATGTCCGCGAGCGTGAAACGACCACTTCTGGCCAGACCGACATGGGGGATAATCTCGTCCATAGGGGGTGAGGTTTCCACGCCATCGTGCCGCAGAGCGCAATCTATCACCGCGGATTAAGTTTCACCTAACCACTCCGGATCATACCGCCCGGCTCGATCCTACGGAACATCCCTGCGAGTGAGATATTCATGATCAACGAATACATCGTGGCTCGGCCTCCGATTCTTCGAGATCATGCTCAACTCCAAAACAGTCCCCTTATGCGGGCCCGATTCAACAACGGCAATGACCTCAAGAAACTCGCCTACATTAATAAATTTATGCTCCACGAACTTCACAACGCGAAGTGTCTCACCCGGCAGGAGCAAACCGGCAACCTGGCTGCTGTTGGGCGCGTAATTTTGGAAATCCGCTAAATTCGTAGGCGTTCCTGAAAACCCAAGTGGAGCCAAAACCGGCGTTTCTTTTGAATCTGCCTTATCGTGCTTAAATAGGAAGGCTGGCTTGTTGAGTAGATACACGCCTCCGCTGACGTAGTCTGATCGCGCCGAATACACTGCCGGACCGACAACCCGCGATGAGTTGCAGGCCGTCAGACAGATAACGCATAAAATGGAGGACCAAGAAAAATGGATGCGTGCATAAATAATCCCTCATAATCTTGAGGGGAATCCAATACAGAATTCTGGTAATAATGACTGAGTCATAGTCTTACGCTCCGAAAATATGCGCCCGGTATGATCCGACTAAGCTCGCGCAAGCCCGCGACGCCTTCCCCGCCGGTAGCGTTCCCGCTACTTGTGCCCGGTCTTCCGGCTGACGTGAAAATCCGCGCACAACTCCGTGATCGTGAAGCGGCCCGTGGCCGAGAGACTGACGAATCGATGCTTCTGCTCCAAGAGGGTTACTTGGTTCCAGGCCATAGCCTGAAAGTGTAACCCATGTCCCCGAACAGACTGTTACCTATGTCACCGGATCATACCCCCTACTCAATTTTGCCGACTGCTAAGGTTGGCTCGCGGGTTCATATGAAACACTATGAATAATGCCTTCTAATTCCCTCAAAGACAATTCATTCGGAGCGCCAAACAACAACACCAACAATCTGGTTCCGCGCATTTCGCCTTCAGGATAAAAGAGGATGAACTCTGAGCGCCTCCCACGACTAACGCCAACCTTCCTCATTCCGTGGCCGGTAAACTTATTATAAGTGGTCAATGCCTCTATCGTCTGAATTTGTTGTAATGCTTGACGGGTTGATAATTCAGCGTCGAGCCGAGCCATATCCTCTGACCACTTCACACCTGCTCCCAGCTTATTGAACTGCACTACCGGTGACCACTCGTAGTCGAGAATGGCGGTCTGCATACCAGTGGCAACGTCCGACCCATCAAGATGAGTTTCTAAAATTAGCCCCCAAGACCGAGGACCGCGGACCGTAAATCCATTGGAATTGAGTGGTTCAATAATATTACATCCAACATACATTTCTCTTCTCAATTGAGAAAATTCCTCATGCAGCGTGCGACAGCCCGAAAACAAGCCAAGAACCAGAACTGCGGATAATTTTATGGCCCTCATTTTCCAATGGTACAACCGCAGTGGTCCTTAATTTTCTTCAGCAATTTGATTACGTCTTCTCGCGGAACTCTATCCTGAGTGCGGTCTAGTTTACCCTTGGCCGGATCAAAACCCAACGTGAATCCCGATATTTCACGAGCTTGTCGATACCGTGCCGTGCTTTCGCTTTCATAGACATCACCCCCTTCGCGGTGGGGTCTTCTCCGCGTAATCTTAGGAATCGGAGTCCTCGTGAGCTGAACTGTGAGTGTTGCAATGTCTGCACGACCTCCGAGCGAAGTATTCAGGGCAGTTAAATAGCTTCGCAGCACTCCAGGTCGAAGCTGGGGAATATCAGGATCGGTGCCATCCTCAAGATGCCCCTCTGGCGCTCTGTAGGCGGTACCATCTCCATTCAAACTCCGCACATGTGAAAAAGAGTCACCAAAGGCATGAATCATGAATCCCTTTTGCCAGCCATCAGGCTCGTTTTTAACCATTTCTGCTAAGCATTTCTGCCAAGCCTTAACTTGATCCGGACTTCCACCATGCAGAGAGTGAAGAATTTCTTCGAGATCGAAGTCATACTGCAGTTTCTCCTTTTTTGTAATGTTTCTCCAGATATTCCGCACCGCAGCCGGGATCGCATCGTATGCATGATCTTGATCTGGATACTGGGCATAGTACGCGAGTTTGTACGCATCAACCTCGCTGCGACCATTAGCCTTAGCCACCATATAAGTAGCGTAGAAATGAATGTCGATCTGGTACAGGCCGAGGACATCAAAACGACCTGGGCCATTATTGCCTGCGAAGCAGTACAAGTTCGCTCCACCACTTTCTTCTAGGGGATCCTTGGATAGCCAGCGTCCCGTAGGCGGGTAGTAATATCTGAAGCCGTAGTAGAGCAGGCCGGTTTCATGGTCCGTGAACTTTGTCGAAAAACGGAAGGGCATATGTTCATCGGCAACGCCTTCAGCGATCATCGTCTCACCAAATACGCCATATTCGTAGACCGCCGACTTGGCGCCGGTGGCCAAGTCCACGTAGGCGATGACGTTGCCATTGCCGTCGAACGCGGGAGCGCAGGTTGTGGTCTGAAGCGGAAGATCGGCGAAGAGCAGTCCGCCGACGCCACCGGCGCCCTGCGCCGAGCCGCTCAGATCGAGGCCCCAGGCGTAGGTCCGGACGACAGAGTTGGCATCGAGCGCGTTCAACTCGGAGAGAAGGTTCCAGCCATCGTAGAGGAACTTATTGTGCTGGACCAGCACCCAACCGCCACCAATCGAATCATACACCTTTTTGGCAATGCGTCGTCCGAGACCATCGTAGGCAAACTCGAGCTTCTTTCGAGGGACGCCGGCAGCGGTGGCGGAAGCACTCGTCTCCATCCAAATCAACTGGTTTTCGCCATCCCAAGCGTAGGTCCACTTGGCGTCGCCGGTCAGATTGCCATCAGGGTCGTGGCTGAAGGCCTCGGGAGTGCCGGATACCAGCAGGGCACGCGTCTCCTCGGTGATAGCATCCTCCCCGTTGGGACCGACGTTGTTTTTCACTCCCGTGATCTTGACCTCCGCGTAAAGCGAAGCATTGGCGTTGTTCACCGGCACCTGCCGGTAGAATGACTCGCCCTGCCGAGCAGTAGAATAGACCGTGCCATTAGCGGCCGGTGACCTGACTGTGACCGTCGCATCCGCCTTTGCCTCACCCATGACCTCGATCACGCCGGGAACCGAGCGCGAATCATACTGGTTGAGCAGGTTGGATGAGTAGATCACGGTCTGCGCATTGCTGGTCGCCGTCTGGCGGTTACCGATGTCGTCGAAGGTCCAGCCGTGGTCGAACCCCGGTATGGTCCCGCCGCCGGACAGTTTTTTCACGGCCGAGGTCACTTGGCCGAGGGCATCGTAGCCGTAGTCCCAATAGGAATTATCCTCGCGCGTGAGCCGCGTGCGCTGGTTGGCGGAGTTGTATTGGATGGCGGCTGAGATAGTGGACGCCGCCGAGGGGGTGTTCGTGATGCCCGAGAGTCGGTTCAGATTGTCGTAGCTCTTGACCGTGGTGAGCCGGGTGAACCCTCCCTGCTTGAAGGTGACGCTGCCCACGAGTGTTGAATCAGCGACGTAACCATAGGTGGCAGTGCTGACACCGGAGGTGACGGTGTCGAGACGCGAAGCCGCGTCGTAAGCATACCCAACTTGGTTCAGCATCGAGACACCGGAGAGCGTAGAGAGGGAGCTGAGACGAGCTAAGGAATCAAAGTCGCGATCCAAGCTCATGCCATCGAGCGGGCCGCCTGCGTAGGCCTCGGTATCGAGCTGACCGTTGGCATGATACCCCCAAGTGCAGACCCCTGCGGCATCGGTACGTGTCAGCGGACGCCCGGTGCGATCGTAGGTGAAGCTGACGTCCGGAGTGGCATCCGAGTAGTCAATCGTCAGCTGGTCACCCATGCTGTCGTAACCGTAACTGGTCACGACTCCCCGGGCCCAAGTGCGTGTGCTCAGGCGGCCAGCAAGCGTATAAGTATAGCTTGGCCCCTGGCCGTCTGCGTAGCGCTTGCTCTCCAACCTGCCGTGCTTAGCATCATAGTTCCATGTCGTCACGGCTGCACCCGCATCGTTAGCGTGGTCACGCCACGTTTTTAATGTCTTAATCCGGCCGCTATCGTCATAAGTGTATTCCACCGGATAGGTGCGCGCGCCAAAGGTCTTTTTTATCTGACCGCTAGGATAGTATTCCGTAGTCACTGCTCCGCCGTCGGGCTGGGTCACGCTACTCTGTCGACCCGCCGCGTCATAGCCGAAAGTGGTCACCTGCGGATCGTAGCCCGGCCCGCTGCGCGCCAGATCCGGGTCGGGAGTGATCACAGAATGAACCTGATCGTCGTCGAAATAAGTGTAGCGGGTGATTCCTGTGCGCGAATTATTCGATGTCTCGACCCGGCCATGCGGATCGTAGGTGAAGCTTGTGGAGTGCAATGTCCCGATCGATGGATGCGCCACCGTTGTGGATCGCAACTGTTCCTGCGTGAACACCTGAGTCGTGATGGTCCCATCGGGCGTGGTGGTCACCACAGTGCGGCCCCCACTGCCATCATAGCCAGTCACGGACGAAGTTGTCAGCCCCCGCACCGTCTGCCAGCTGCGCAGGCCGTCGATACTCTGCTCAGCGATTGAAATGGCCGTGGGTGTATTCTGACCCGCCGTCTCCCATGCCTCAGTAGTCACCCGCGAGACAGTCACGCCGTCACGCGTGCCGATCGTGCGAGAGGTGCGAGTGATGCGATCCCGACCGCCAAATTCGATGCCATTGTCCTCGTCGTCAATCGCGGCCAAGTCTAGCTCGCCCAGCGCGTTGTAGGTATACCGAGTCGCGATCCCGTCGCTATCCACGGATTTGGTCAGGCGACGGACCCCATCGTAATGGTTTTCAGCCCAACCGTCGTCCGGTGTTTCCGTCACCAAGAGGAGGCCACGACCGTCCACATGTGTCTTGACCCACTCCTGAGAGCTCGTGCCCGCCCCGCCCTTGAACTCCGTGGTGATGATCGAATGCGTGCCACTCGAAAAGCTCATGGCGTATGTGTGCGTGACGGCCGTCGTAGCGGAGCCGCTACGGCTGGCCAGCCGGCCGTCGGCATTGGTCACCTCAACGATTGTGCCGAGGTCCGGATTCGTGGTGGTGCGCGTAATGCTGCGATCCGAATTATATATCTCGGCGAACTGCGTGATACGGTTGAGGGCGTCGGTCTGCGACTTGACCCGGCCAACCGGATCATATTCCGTTCGCGACATTACGATTTCAGATCCGTCTGAGCCGCGGCGCGTGGTGCTGATTTGTCGATCGAGAGCGTCGTAAGAATGGAGCAAGGTGATGCCGTTCCTCGTTTCGCCAGTCTGCCGGCCAAGTTCGTCGTAGGTGTAACTCGTGGTAATTCCGTTCGCAGTGACCGATTCAATCAGTCCACAACAGGGACTATAAGTCCGTTGCTCCAGTGCGCCATCGGTTTGCTGGATCACAGTCGGCCGGCCGGCGTAGTCTAGATCGAGAACCGTGTGCTGACGCACGACCAACCCGGAAGCAATATCGGTGGTGACGGCACTCTCCACACGGCCATCGATGTCCGTCACCATCACCGTGCACTCACCGTCAATTACGGCGGAATGCGCAGAATTTCCCGCACCAACCGAGCGCGTTTCTTTCACTTGGCCACCGGTCCCCAGCATATAGGTTATGGTTTCGAGTGTGTCATCCGGCCGGCGCACATAAGCCACCCGCCCCGAAAATGGTCCCGTAGCGTAGGTATATCGCCGCTCCCAACGAACCCCGGAATCCGTCGGCGAGAATCCAGGGCCAAAAAGCTCGGCTGTCTCCGTCACGTAGCACGGTTGGCCATCAAATGTGACCAGCTTTGAGAACCGGCGCACCCGCTCGCCCCAATAGATATTTCCACTTCCGCTGAGACGATAGCGCTCGCCACGCGCCTCACGTTTGCCGTCGCCATCTCCGTCGGGCTCAGTAACTTCACCTTCAATAAAGCGATCTTGCTGGCTGCTGGAGGATGTTGGCCCCGAATTTCCGAAAGGGGTATAGGTATTGTAGATTCGAGTTGCTTCGCCGTTGGTTGAATTCACCGAAACCGAATACTGATGCTTTTCCCAAGTGCCATCCGCGCGGTTGATTTGACCGAGACGGAGCATGCCGCGGGCATCCAGCAGATACTCCCATGTGGTAGTGTGGGCCATGCCGAAGGGATCGAGCGTGCGCTCGTAAAGGACGCGATGAGTGAACCCGTTAAGGACGTAGCGCCGATATTTCTCGCGCGTTTCTGATGCTTTGATCGCTGGCTCTGTCGAGAGATCCCAGACCGTGGTGAACACTTGCTCCTCGCTTGCGGACAAGCCAGTGATGATTTTTTCCGTGCGACGTAGGCCGCCCTCTATGAGCGACCACATATTCGTCGCCGAATCATAGGCATATTCAAGGGAGCTAACCGGATGGGTGCTGGCACCGGCGAATCGTTGGATTAAGAGCCGCGTCCCGTTTCCATCCGGATCCTGCAGACGCGTCACATAGAGCGGCGAGCCTGCTGGCGCGTGCAACGCCGGGTTTTCGGCGGTCGGAGTGCTGCCAGTCTGCACGTAAAAGCGAATCTCGTAGCCGCTGGCTGGCACCGTGCTGTCCTCCAAAGCCGTAATAAGGTCGATCAGGTAGGTTCCGGTGCGTAGCTGTCGCAAGGATCCATCAGCGCGCCGAACATAAGCCGCTTCCGGGTGCGTGATTGCCGAGGCCACATAGCGAAGGGCCGCTGGAGTGTAGAGTGCTGGTGTCCACACCTCACTGCGAAGCTGCAGTATACCGGCGGACTTACCACCGGGCAACAGCCCAAGGTTCATGCTCCAGTTGACGGAATCGATCTCGCCTCCCGTAGCACCGGGCTCCGCGCCGCAAGAAGCACAAGCAGCACCATCGATCTCCAAAACCGCAGAAGAGATTTTCGCAAATTCGCCTGGACCACCAACCTGCAAGGCGAATGTAGTCTCGACTTCGTTCAGTCCCGTGCGGGAGGGATTGGCTTCAGCCAGCACCGGCGGGAGCGTCTCGATTGTGTGAACCCCGGAGCCAGTCCAGCGCTCAATCTTGATCGTGACGGGGTAGCTCTTGCCAGCGCAGGCTTGCCCCTCGGGCAAACGGAACTGCAAGACGCAATCGTAGGATACTTCATCGGCAACGAGTGGCGTGGTGGAAGCCGGAGCCCAAGCCGAGTTGTTCTCCATGCGATAAAAGAATCCAGCGGTGGCGTTGGGAAAATATCCCGCCGTGATTGTTTCGGTTGCCGGAAGGGTTGGCTTCGAAAGCTGTGAAAGGGTCTCTATGATCGGCCCAGTGCTCTGGTGAACATCGGACCCCGCTTGGAAGTCGAACAAGTTGCAGGGAAAATGGATTTTCGACCACAGGAGACCCATATGGCCGCGATACTCGCGGCGTATTGCGTTCGCGACAGTAACCTGCGTGGGAACCTGCATTATGGTTCCAACAATACCCGGCGTTTCAGTAAGCAGGTTATAGCGATTGAGCGGGCCGCACCCGCCACCAACATAACCTTCAACAACATAAGGTCCGCCGGATCCGTCTCCCTCGTTTGTCGGATCACCGAGGTTCCGGAATTCGCGCCTCAGCAGCGTATTCAACGCGACAGCCCCTGTGTAATCCTGCGGCTCTCCTTCCTCTGGTTGGTAGGTCAGCGTCGGGTATTCCACGGAACCGGTAAAATCGGTCCGCTGAGTGCCTTTGAAATTGGTCGTGTTACTTTCTTTGATGCTGCCACTCCACGAGAGCACGCTGTATTTTCGAATTACGCCGTCAGCAGGCACCTGAAATTCATTGAATCCGTAGTAACGGCTGCTTTTACGACGTTCGGTATACTGAACGCCTTCCAGTTGCACCAAATTGCATGTCGCGTCGTTCGCAGCCGCCGATATGGTGTGAAGAAGCAATGCCCCCGTAAGCAGCACACGCAGATTCAAATTCGAGCGATTCATGGGCAGGGAGAGTCGTGTGGACATCAGTTCGCCGGGCGGAAAATGCGAAGGCCGACGGCATCTGCTGTATCAGGCACGACACCAATGGTCGGATTGCGCCCTTGAAGGAACTCGATGTGGTTACTTGCTCCGTCAGCATCAGAATCCTCTGCGCCGTCTCCAAATTTAGGGTTTAGTCCGTAGCGCCACTCCCATCCGTCATTCATTTCGTCGAAATCCGAATCCCTGTTTTGTGGATCAATACCAATCAGGTATTCTCGCACATTAACTAAGCCGTCCTCATCTGCATCCTCATTTCGGTCGCGGAGGCTGGGACTCAGGCCGTGAGCCAACTCCCAGGCGTCGTCCATACCGTCGCGGTCGGCGTCGGTGAAGAAGGGGTTTTCGAAGGCGGCTAGCACGTCGTCGAGCAAGGTCGGCGCGGTGCTGTGGCCCAGCAGGTTCAACTCGTTCAGACCTGTCGGCATCGGTGCTGAGAAGCCGAGCTTCGCTGCGACCATGTTTCCCCCGACGAAGAGGTCCCACTCCGAAGCCAAGAAATCGAGACGCAGGGTGAGTCGCAGCCAATCGGCGGCGAAGCCCCCTTGATCCAGTGACACCGACCCGCCGACGCGCTGCCAGGTGCTGGTGGCGGCATCGTAGGCCGAGAAGCGACCCGACCCGCCGTCGCGGACAAAGGCGAGCCTCGCAACATTCGGTGCGCTGAACAGGGCTGAAGATGCCTCGTCCGCCGCAGCGAATGGCAGCAAGGAGATATCCACGAACACCACAGATTGCGCGGGATGCGCCTCAAATGAGCGCGAAAGTGACAACGGTGGATTGTTGCCCGGAATCACAACGGACTGCCCGCCGGTTGCGTAGTCCGCATTGGTCACAATCGCCTGACTGGAGGCAACCCAGCCCAATTGACCATGGAGGGCGTTCAACGTGTAGCCCTCGGCCGCCTCGAAGCCCGCGATGAATGGTAGGCTACGATTAACGGATTCCGCCACGGTTACCGAGATCGCAGGTGCATCGGTCGCCGAGCCGGAGTTGTCGGCCGCCCGGGCAAGAAAGTGGTAACTGCCTGCAGCCAGACCCGTGATGGACCACTCAAACGGCGGCGACACATCTTCGCCCAGCAGCATGCCATCCTGGAAGAATTCCACCTTGGTGATGGTGCCATCGGCGTCGGTCGCCAAGGCGCTCAACGTGAAGGAGGCCGGCGCGGTGTAATTTGACCCATTGAGCGGAGCAGTGACCACCACGGTCGGGGCCTCATTGGGCGCAACCACGGTGACTGTGACTGCCGAGGAAGTGCTCCTGCTCCCGAGGTTGTCGTGAGCGGTTGCAGTCAGGATGTAGGTCCCAGGAGTCAGGCTCCCGGTCACTATCTCGTAGGGAGCTGCCAAGTCTTCCCCCAATTTCTCACTTCCTTGGTGGAACTCGACTTTGACCACACTCCCGTCGGCGTCAGTCGCGGTCGCCGCGAGGTCCAATGTCACCGGCGCCGTGTAGAGCGCACCGTCCGTGGGTGCGGTGAGCACGACAGCCGGAGGTTGGTTGGGGCCTGCTACATTGACGGTGATTGATGTCGAGTCCGTCGAGACGCCCTCATTGTCGATCGCACGGGCAACAAAGGTGTGGTTGCCAGCCACAAGGCCGGCTACAGCCAACGCATAGGGAGCGGCCAAGTCCTCGCCGAGTTTGATCGCCCCGGAATAGAATTCGACCCGGACCACGCTGCCATCCTGATCCGACGCAGTCGCGATCAGGTCAAACGAAGCAGGGGCGGTGAATCCGGCCCCGTTCGCTGGAGAAGTGAGCGCCACGACTGGCGGCTGATTGGCCGTGGCGGGCACGATCAGGCGCAAAAGCGCATTGCCGTTGACGGTCAGACGGTCGCAAGCGACCAAGCCCGTGAATTGCGCTCCACCGTTAAGGGTGAGCGTGCCGTCGGGCGCCTCGAGATGTGCATAGACGGTGCGATTGCCGGACACGGACAATCCACCGCCTGCGATGCGCAGCCTCAGCCACTCTGGGCGGTCGGGGGCCCCCATGTTCGCATTGGTCGAAAAACCACCCGCCACCGTCACTATCACCGGTCCGACCACGGTGAAGGTGCTGTTGCTGTTCAGCGTGAGATTCTGGAAATGATAAACGGCAGGAGAAGCGGCGCCGGCCACGCCGAGCGTAAATCCGCTGCCTGCGTTGGCGCCGAAGTTGCCGTAGGTTCCGGGCGGCACTGCGATCTGGCCCACATTGCTGTTCAGGGTGAGATTCTTGAGGGTGCCGAAATCGCCCGGCGACTCGGCGGAACTATTGAGCGACACGCTTCGCGTGCCTGTGGGTTGCGGAGGGGCGGCCACCGTGGGCAGGGAAATGGCATCGGTGCGACGGACCACATGGTCGAGGTTCG
>CBINOW010000054.1:0-26022 GCA_966252395.1 uncultured Oleiharenicola sp.
GCAGGTCCTCGCGCTTGAAATAGATCTTCGCCCCACCGCAGTGCTCCGTGAGGCGGCTGGCAAAATAAAACTCGGTCGGACGGCCCGCGAACTCCTTCAGATGGTGCCGCAGCTCGGCCAAGAAGGCCGGATCCTGGCGCGCCTTCTCGTAGGCCGCTGTCAGCTCGGCCAGGGCCGTCATCAGCGTTTCCGGCACATAAACACCGCCATAAGGGCCGAAACGCCCGGCGGCATCGGGCAATTGCGTGGGGACGGGCTGGGCGGTGGCGGAAGCGGACATCGCTTCTAGAGGTAGGCACCGGGCGGGCGGTGGCAAACTAGAATCTTGGCTTAAGGTCCAAACGCCAAATCACAGACGCCAAACAAAACCCAAATTACAAATCTCTCGAACCATAGCTGGCGGATTCCCCCTGAATCCAATCCTCCATTTATTTGGCCTTTGGACCTTTGGCGTTTGGCCTTTGCGCCCAGCGGGCGCTCAGACGCGCTTCACCGACAGCAGCGTGTAGTCGTCGCGCAGGCCGGCGGCGCCGGTGAAATTCCCCACCGACTGCAGGATCGCGTCGTTGATCTGGTGCGCCGATCCCGCGTGTGCGCTGCGCAGGGCGTCGGCCAGGCGGGCGCCGCCAAACTCCTTTTCCTCGGAATTCGGCGCCTCGGTCAGGCCGTCCGTGTAAAGCACGAGTGTTGCCCCGGGCAGGAACTCGACCGCCTTGTCCTCGATCACCGACTCGAACAGGGCCGGTTCCACGAGACCCAGCGGCATGCCCTCGCTGGACACAAACTCGCTGACGAAGCCACCCGCACCGGCGCTGCGCCGTGAAACCAGCGGGCGCTCATGGCCGGCCCGCGCGAGGATCAGGCTGTTGCGCGTGGCGTCCACCACCGCATAGACCATCGTGATGTAGGTGCCCTCACGCATGTCGCGCGCCAGCGCCCGGTTGAGTTCCGTCAGGACCTTGGCCGGCGAAAAGTGCGCGGGCGCGATCTGGCGCAACGCCATGCGGCAGCTCGCCATGAGCAGCGACGCCGACACGCCCTTGCCCGACACATCGGCCACCGCGAGGCCCAGCCGTCCGTAGCCCAGCTCAAAGACGTCGTAGAGATCGCCGCTCACCTTCTGCGCTGCCAGGTAGCGGGCGTCGAGATCCAGCCCGGGCACAACGGGCATCGAGCGCGGCAGCAGCATCTGCTGGATGTCGCTCGCCAGGCCGAGATCGAGATCGAGCCGCTGTTTTTCCACCTGCAACGCGAGGAAGTCGGCGTTGTGCACGGCCAGACCGGCCTGTTCGGCCAGCGCCTCCACGAGCGAGTAGTCCGTCTCGGTGAACGGCAGGCCGTCCGCGGGGTTGCACACGCAGAGCACGCCCACGAGGCGCTTGCGGACGAGGATCGGCGCGGCGATGACCGAGCGCACCGCCAGCGCCGCATCGTCGTGTTTGACCATGCGGGGATCGGCGGCGGCGTTGGTGATGAGTTCGCCGTGGCCGGTGGCCGCCACGCGGCCGACCAGGCCTTCGCCCACGGGAAAAGTCTCGGACTTCAGCACCTGTTCGATGAACTTGGCGCGCGTGCCCATCTTCATGCGTTGCGTGTCGGGAATCGGGCGGTGCGGCGGGAAAAGCCCCTCGACGGCCACGCCGCGCATCTGGTTGTCGGCGCCCTTCTCGAAGATGCACGCACTGAGCGCCCCGGTGCTCAGAATGGCCGCATGCACGATGCGCTGGAACAGCTCGTCGCGCGGCAACCGCTCGCCCACGGCGTCCACCATCGTGTGCATGTAGTCGATCACGATCTGCCGCTCCTCCAACAGGGCCTGCTTCTCCTCCTCCAACCGCGCCGCTTCCCGCTGCGCACGCCAGTAGAACGCGTAAACGATCGCCGCGCTCAGAAACGCTCCGAGGAGGAACAAGGACATAAACTCAAATTGAAGTAACAAGTATCAAGGAACAAGTAACAAGAATCCGGGCAAAACCCACGGCGTGCGCCGGAATGTCTTATTCCTGTTACTTGATACTTCCCACTTGTTACTTGTTTCTGCGCAGACAGCCTGACCGCGTCAGCGGCCGCCGATCTGGTTCCGCAGAAACGCCAGCACGTCCTGGAACTTCGTGGCGTTGTCGGGATCGGTGGCCACGAGGTTCTCGTGGGCCTCCAGCACCAGCTTGGCGCCCTCGATCTCGCCGAGCTTGCGGGCGTCGAGTTGGTTCATGGTCCCTTCCGTCACGCTGCCACCGGTGTCCACCGTCGCAAGACGGTGCAGGCCGAGGTTGCGGATGAGCTCGAGGTTGCGCTCTCCCACCCGCACGAGCGTGAGCGAGCCGGGCGGACTCAGCTTGCGCAGCTGGATGGCCGCGCCGGCGAGCACGCCGAGGAAGGTGCTGTCCATGCTGGCACAGCCCTTGAAATCCACCGCGAAACGCGTCTTTCCCTGCCCGATCATGGCGGTGAAGAAATCCTTCAGCGCCGCGCTGTTCAGGAAAGACGCCCGTCCCTCGATGCGCACGACGACCGGATCGGCGTAGGCATCGACGAGGAAAACGGGCTGGGCGGGATCACTCATGCAGGAAAATGAACCTTATGCGTGTCATCCTGAACGGAGTGAAGGATCCAGAGCGATCTGCGTGACGGTCGTCATGCTGGATTCTTCGCTTCGCTCAGAATGACAGAAGGAGGGTGGTGTCTCAGTTCGCGGCCACGATCTGACGGAGCACATACGGCAGGATGCCGCCGTGCTGGTAGTAATCGATCTCGATGGGGGTATCGATCCGGCAGCGCACCGCGACGTTTTCGACCGTGCCGTCCTTGCGCGTGATACGGAGCATGAGGTCCTGCTGCGGCTTGATCGCGGCGGTGAGGCCGATCACGTCGTAGGTCTCGGAGCCGTCGAGCTTGAGCGTCTGCGCCGTAGTGCCTTCCTTGAACTGCAGGGGCAGCACACCCATGCCGACGAGGTTAGACCGGTGGATGCGCTCGAAGCTCTGCGCCACGACGACCTTCACGCCGAGCAGGTTGGTGCCCTTGGCGGCCCAGTCGCGCGAGGAGCCGGTGCCGTATTCCTGACCGGCGAGGATGATCAGCGGGGTGCCGGCCTTCTGGTAGGCCATGGAAGCGTCGTAGATCGAGGTCTCGACGCCGTCGGGCCCGAGCGTGTTGCCGCCTTCCTTGCCGCCGAGCATCAGGTTCTTGATGCGGACGTTGGCGAAGGTGCCGCGAGTCATCACGCGGTCGTTGCCGCGGCGGGAGCCGTAGGAGTTGAAGTCCTCGAAGGTCACGCCGTTATCGAGGAGATACTTGCCGGCGGGCGAGGACTTCTTGATGGCGCCGGCGGGTGAGATGTGGTCGGTCGTCACGGAGTCGCCGAAGATGCCGAGCGCGCGGGCGCCCTTGATCTCGGTGATGGTGCCGGGCTTCATGCCGAAGTTCGTGAAGAACGGCGGCTCCTGGATGTAGGTGGACTTGGCGTCGAAGGCGTAAACGTTGCCCGTGGTGGACGGGATCTCGTTCCACTTCGGATTCTGCGCGGCGAAGTCGGTGTAGAGCTTGCGGAACACCTCGGGCTTGAGCGCGGCCTGCATCTGGTCGCGCACTTCCTGGATGGTCGGCCAGATGTCCTTCAGGAAGACGTTCTTCCCGTCGTTGCCCGTGCCGATGGGCTCGGACGACAGGTCGATGTCGGCGCGTCCGGCGAGCGCGAAGGCCACGACCAGCGGGGGCGACATGAGGAAGTTGGCCTTGATGTTCTGGTGGACGCGGGCCTCGAAGTTGCGGGTGCCCGAGAGCACGGACGCGGCCACGAGGTCGTTCTTCACGACGGCTTCTTCAACCGGCGCGGCGAGCGGACCGGAGTTTCCGATACAGGTCGTGCAGCCGTAGCCGACGGTCTGGAAGCCGAGCTGGTCGAGATACGGCGTGAGGCCGGTCTTGTTGAGGTAGTCGGTGACGACGCGTGAACCAGGGGCCAGCGAGGACTTCACGACCGGGTTGGGCTTGAGGCCCTTCTCCACGGCCTTCTTGGCGAGGAGGCCGGCGGCGAGCATGACGCTCGGGTTCGAAGTGTTGGTGCAGCTCGTGATGGCGGCGATGAGCACGGAACCGTGGCCGATCTTGGTGCCGGCGATGTCGGCCTTCACCGTGGAGAACTCCTCGGCCTTCTTGCCAAAACCGTTTTCGGTAACCGGCTTTGAGAACGAGCCGACGAAGTTGTCCTTGAGCTTGTTCAGCTCGATGCGGTCCTGCGGACGCTTGGGGCCGGCGACGCTCGGGACGACTGTGCCGAGGTCGAGCTCGACGACCTGCGAGTAGTCGATCTGGCCCTTCTGCGGGATGCCCCAGAGGCCCTGGGCCTTGTAGTAAGCCTCGTAGGTGGCGACGTGCTTTTCGTCGCGGCCGGTGGCGCGGAGGTAGTTCGTGCACTCGGCGTCGATCGGGAAGAAGCCCATGGTCGCGCCGTATTCTGGGGCCATGTTGGCGATGGTCGAGCGGTCCACGACCGGCAGCGCGGCGGCGCCGGGGCCGAAAAATTCGACGAACTTGCCGACGACTTTCGTCTTGCGCATGAGCTGCGTGACCGTGAGTGCGAGATCGGTGGCGGTGACGCCCTCCTTGAGCGCGCCGGTCAGGTAAACGCCGACGACGTCGGGCGTGAGGAAGTAAACCGGCTGACCCAGCATGCCGGCCTCGGCCTCGATGCCGCCGACACCCCAGCCCACGATGCCGATGCCGTTGATCATCGTCGTGTGCGAGTCGGTGCCGACGAGGGTGTCCGGATAATAGACGTCGCCCTGGTTGAGCACGCCCTTGGCGAGATACTCGAGGTTGACCTGGTGAACGATGCCGATGCCCGGGGGCACGACCTTGAAGGTGTCGAAGGCCTGCATGCCCCACTTGAGGAACTGGTAGCGCTCGCGGTTGCGCGAGAACTCAAGGTCGAGGTTCTTCTGCATCGCCTCGGCCGAGCCGGCGAAGTCCACCTGCACGGAGTGATCCACCACGAGGTCAACCGGCACGAGCGGCTCGATGATCTTCGGGTTCTTGCCCATCTTGGCCACGGCGGAGCGCATGGCCGCGAGGTCCACGAGCAGCGGCACGCCGGTGAAGTCCTGCAACACAATGCGAGCGACCACGAAGGGGATCTCCGCGGTGCGGGCCTCCGTGGGCTTCCACGAGGCTAGTTCCTTGATGTTGGACTCGAGCACGCGCTTGCCGTCGCAATTGCGCAGCACGGCCTCGAGGACGAGGCGGATGCTCACGGGCAGGCGCGAGACGTTGAAGCCGGCCTTCTCAAGCGCGGGCAAGGAGTAGAACTTCTTGCCGCCCTCGAAGGACTGGAGGGTGTTGAAGGGATTCGGGAGGGACATGGGAAGCGAGGGTGTGAGGATGTGAGGGTTTGAGGGTGTGAGGATCAGGCCGGGAATCGGGCCTTGGCTAATTCATCCTCAGGTTTCACACCCTCAGGTTTCAGGTTTCGGCTTGGCTCAGCTTACTTGGCCAGCGCGGCCTTGATCGCGGCGAAATTGGGGAGGTCCTTCGGCGTCGGGGTCTGCTCGGCGTATTTGATCACGCCGTCCTTGCCGACCACGAAGGCGGCGCGGGCCGCCGTGTCGCCCACGCCGGCGAGCATCGGGAAGAGCACGTCGTAGGCCTTGGTGACGGTCTTGTTCAGGTCGCTGGCGAGGGTGACCTTGATGGCGTTGGCCTTGGCCCAGGCTTCCTGCGCGAACGGGCTGTCCACGCTGATGGCGAGCACGCTGGCGCCGAGCTTCTCGTATTCGCCGAGGCCGGCGGTCTGGTCGCACATCTCCTGGGTGCAGACGCCGGTGTAAGCCAGGGGGAAGAACAGGATCACGACCTGCTTGCCGGCGTAGTCGCTCAGCTTGACGTCTTTGAGGCCGTCGGCGGCTTTGGACTTGAGGGAAAAATCAGGGGCTTTGGTGCCAACGGCGAGGGGCATGGTGAGGAGGGAGTGATGGTTCTGGTTTGAGCGGCGGACTTCCGTCGCGTGGAGCCGTCAACGTAGAGCCGGCCGGTTCGCCCCCGCAAACCATTTTGGGTGGGTATGACGACGCTTACTAAATCCGCACGCCGGGCTATAAGTTTTGCTGGCCACCGTCAAAAAACGCCAAAGGTCCAAACGCCAAACAAGCTGGAAAATCCCAAGACCCAGGAACCAGAAACTGTCACGGTGCCGTTTTTGCGGTTTCTTTGGAGTCTGGACCTTTGGAGTTTGGAGTTTTGGCCTCGGCAATGAACGCTTGCCCACCCCGCTCCCGCCCGCGTTAGCTCTCCCATCCCATGACCGACATAATCGAAGACCTTCAATGGCGCGGCCTACTGGCCGACTGCACCGATCTCGACGGCCTGCGCAAGCGGCTGGCGACCGGCTCGCCCATCACGGTCTATTGCGGCTTCGACCCGACCGGCGACTCGCTCCACGTCGGCCACCTCATGGGCCAGCTCACGCTCGCCCGCTTCCAGCGCGCCGGCCACCACGTGATCGCGCTCGCCGGCGGCGCCACCGGCATGGTCGGCGACCCGTCCGGCCGCTCCTCCGAGCGCAACCTCCTCACGCGCGAGCAGCTCGCGCACAACATCGCCTGCATCAAGGCCCAGCTCTCGCGCCTGCTCGACTTCACCGCCGCGGCCAACCCGGCGCGGCTCGTGGACAACGCCGACTGGATCGCGCCGTTCAGCTTCCTCGAATTCCTGCGCGACGTCGGAAAACATTTCACGCTGAACGTCATGCTCGCGAAGGACTCCGTGAAGTCCCGCATGGAGGGCGACGGCGGCATCAGCTACACGGAATTCAGCTACCAGCTCCTGCAGGCCTACGATTTCTACCATCTGAAGAAGACCTTCGGCTGCGAGCTGCAGATCGGCGGCTCCGACCAGTGGGGCAATCTCACCGCCGGCACCGACCTCATCCGCAAGAAGCTCGGCCACGAGGCCACCGCGTGGGGCTGGACCTTCCCGCTCATCACCAAGAGCGACGGCACGAAGTTCGGCAAGACCGCCAGCGGCGCCGTGTGGCTCGACCCGCAGAAGACGAGCCCCTACCGCCTCTACCAGTTCTTCGTGAACACCGAGGACGCCAAGGTCTGCGAATACCTTAGAAAATTCACCTTCCTCTCCCGCGCCGAGATCGAGCCGCTCGAAGCCGCCCACGCCGCCAACCCCGGCGCGCGCGAGGCCCACCGCGCCCTCGCGCGCGAGGTCACGACCCTCGTCCACGGCGCCGACGCCCTCGCCGGCGCACTCAAGGCCAGCGAGATCCTGTTCGGTGGTTCCCTCGACGGCGTGACCGAGGCAATCTTCAACGACGTGGTCGGCGAGGTGCCGACCAAGGATATCGAGCACGCGAAACTCGACGGCGCGGGCGCCGCGATCATCGATCTCATCGTCCTTGCCGGCCTGGAAAATTCCAAGGGTGCCGCCCGCAAGGCCCTCGAAGCCGGCGGCGTTTACCTTAACAACGTCCGCGTCCCCGACCACACCCGCGCGGTGACGTCCGCGGATTTGCTCTTCGGCAAGTATCTCCTTCTCCGCAAGGGCAAGAAGAGCTACGCGGTGCTGACGGTGCAATGAGAAGCCCTGCTACCGCCCTTGCAGGTCGAGCAGACTGAACAGCTGCTCCCCTCGCAGCACATAAACGATAAAGATCAGTTCTCCCTCGACCCGATAGAAAATCCTGAGCGGTCTGACGACCAGCTGCCGGTAAGGCGTGCCTGTCAGTTCGCGCGGCCTGCCGCCCGCTGACGGGAAAAGCGCCAATTTCTCCACCTGCGCAACGACTCGCTGCACCAGACAATTTGCAGCTCCGGGTTTATCCAAAGCAATGTAGGTTGCGATGACCTCGAGGTCATCCAGCGCCGGCTCGGTCCAGACTACTTGAGCCATCGGGCCAGTCTTTTTTTGGCCCGTGAATGTGACACCACCCGACCTTCCACGATGGCCTTCTCGCCCCGCGCCAGTCCTTCCAGCAAGTGGAGGCGCTTCCGCATCGCTTCATAGGACTTCGCTTCAATGAGGTAAGCCGCGACCCCGTTCTCCTGCACCACCAGCGGAGGTGACTCACTTTGCTGATAGCCGATGGCTTTGCGTCTGCTCGTGGCCTTCATCCGACAGGACAACAACCGACCGCAAATGCCCGGTCAACCCTTCTCAACTCGGGACCGCTCTACACCCGCACGCTCCGCACCAGGTCGCGGTTCGCCACGTGCCATTCGACCGTGCGGCGGAAGCCTTCCTCGGCGGACACCGTGGGCGCCCAGCCGAGCAGCCGCTGCGCCTTCGCGATGTCGGCCCAGGTTTCCTTCATGTCGGCGGTGCTGGGCGGCTGGCCGGCGATCTGCGCCTTCTTGTCCAGCGCCTGTTCGATGAAGCCAATGACCGTGAGCAGACTCAGCGGGTTGCGGCCGCCACCGAGGTTGATGACCTCGCAGCCGAGCGGCTTGAGCGCGAGCACCGTGCCGCGCGCGATGTCGTCCACGTAGGTGAAGTCACGCGCCTGCGAGCCGTCGCCGAAAAGCGTGATCGGCGTGCCCTCGTCGATCCACTTGATGAAACGGAACGGCGCCATGTCGGGCCGGCCGGCCGGACCGAACACCGTGAAGTAGCGCAGCATCGTCACGTCAAGTCCGTGCTGCCCGTGAAACTCGCGGGCGAGCAACTCCGCCTGCTTTTTCGTCTCGGCATAGGGCGACTGCGGTGCCTCGACCGGAGAGTCCTCGGTGAAGGGCATCGGGCAGCCGGCATAAAGCGACGAACTCGAGGCGAGCACGTGTTTCTTCACGCAGAACTTGCGCTGACATTCGAGCACGTTGCGCGCACCCTCTACGTTGGTGCGCCGGTAAAGCTCGGGCTGCTCCAGGCTCGCCCGCACGCCGGCGCGGGCGGCGAGATTGATCACGGCATCGAACCGGTGCGCGGCAAACACGCGTTCCAACTCAGCCAGGTCCTCGATGTCGCCGGGCTGCCAGACGAAGCCGGGGAGCGTGCGCAGGCGCGCCAGCCGCCATTCCTTCAGGCGCACGTCGTAATAGTCGTTGAGGTTGTCGAGCCCCACGACCGTGTGCCCCTCCGCGAGCAGCAATTCGCTGACCCGAGAAGCGATGAAACCCGCCGCACCGGTGACGAGATAGTGCGCCATGCCCTCAGCCTTTCAGCGCCTCATAATCCGCCCGCGCCATCCGGCGCGCCACGGCGGTGCCGGCCGTGGCCGGCTTCCAACCCAGCGTCTTGCGCGCCAGCCGGGCGTCGCCCACGAGCGTCGTGGACTCCACCGGGCGGTAGAACTTCGGATCCACCCGCAGCACCACCGCACCGGTATCGGTGCGTCGGGCGATTTCGCCGGGCCCCTTGCCGGAAAACTTCAGCTTGAGGCCGAGCTCGGCAAAAGCGGCGGCGGCAAAGTCGCGCACCGAGGTCGCGCGACCGGTGGCAAAGATGTAGTCGCGCGCGGTGTCGGCCTGCAGCGAGCGCCACATCGCCTCGACGAACTCCGGCGACCAGCCCCAGTCGCGCTTCGCGTCAAGGTTGCCGAGCACGATCTCCTGCTGCAGCCCGGCCGCGATGCGGGCGGCCCCGAGCGAAATCTTGCGCGTCACGAAGTTCTCGCCGCGGCGCGGCGATTCGTGGTTGTAGGCGATGCCGTTCACGGCAAACAGCCCGTAGGCGGTGCGATAAACCCGGCCCATCTGCGCGGCAAAGGCCTTGGCGCAGCCGTAGGGGTTCACCGGGTTGACGGGGGTGGACTCGGTCTGCGGCGCCGTGCGCGGCGCACCAAACAGCTCGGAACTCGCGGCATGGAAAACCCGGACCGGATACGGCATGTCGCGTAGGATTTCCAGGAGCGCGAGCGTGGCCATGGCGTTTTCCTCGCTGGTCACCTCCGGAATCTCGAAACTCAGGCCCACGTGGCTCTGGCCGGCGAGGTGATAAACCTCACCCGGCGCGACCTTCTGCACGATGCGCCGCAGCGAGGTGTGGTCGGTCAGGTCGCTGTAGTGCAGGGTGAGCCGCTCGTGCCCGGCCGCAGCACGCAAATGATCGATGCGTGCCCGGTTGAACATGCTCGAGCGTCGCACCACGCCATGCACGGCATAACCCTTGGCGAGCAGGAGTTCGGTGAGATAGGAGCCATCCTGGCCGGTGATGCCGAGAATGAGGGCACTGCGCGCGCCACGGTTATTGGTTATGCGTGATGGGTTCTTGGACATGGGATACGGCCGGGGCTGTTCTCAATGGTTGCCGTTTCTGACCAATAACCTCCAACCCTCAACCAATAACTGCGCGGCGCTACCGCCGCGCCGCCAGCCACTTTTTCATGTCCTCCAACGGACGGGTCGTCAGCACCTGGGCCTTCGTCAGCCAGCCCTTCCGGGCGGCGCCGACCCCCACCTTGAAATACTCCAGCTGCGCCGTGCGGTGGGCGTCGGGATTGATGCTCGTGAGCAGGCCTTTCTCCGCCGCCTTGCGCCAGTGACGCCAATCCATGTCCAGGCGCATCGGCGAGGCGTTCAGCTCGATCGCGACGCCGTTGGCGATCGCCGCGTCCACGATCCGGTCCACGTCCACCTCGTAACCCTCGCGCTCCAGCAACAGGCGGCCGGTCAGATGCCCGAGCATCGTAACGTGCGGATGCTCGATGGCCTTGATGATGCGCTGCGTCATCGTTTCCCGATCCTGCCGAAACGACGAATGCACGGACACGACCACGTAATCGAGCTGCGCGAGCGTCGCTTCCGAAAAATCCAGCCGCCCGTCCGGCAGGATGTCGCACTCGGTGCCGCTGAAAACCCAGGTCTTGAACTTCTTCGCTTCGTTCAACCGCTCGATCTCGGCGATCTGCTGCTCCAGCCGTGCTTCGTCGAGACCGCGGGCCTGAAAACTCGATTTCGAGTGATCGGCGATGCCGAGGTATTCCAACCCGAGCGCCTCGGCCGCCGCGGTCATCTCCTCGAGGGTGTTGTGCCCGTCGGAAGCGGTGGTGTGGTTGTGAAACACGCCGCGAATGTCCGCCTCCGTGACCAACTCCGGCAGCTTGCCCTGCTCCGCCGCCTCGATCTCCCCGCGGCCTTCGCGCAGCTCCGGCGGGATGAACGCCAGTCCGAGATGCCGGAACAGATCCGCCTCGGTTTTCGCTTCGAGGCTTTTGGGGCCGGTCGCTCCGGCCTTCTTCGCCTCGGCGGTCGAACCATGTTTTTCGTCGGCGGGAAACAGCCCCCACTCGCTCATGCTCAATCCACGTTCCAGCGCCCGGTGCCGCATTTGGACGTTGTGATCCTTCGAGCCGGTCAGGTGGTGCAGCGCGAAAACAAACTGTTCCGGCGGCACCAGCCGCAAATCCGCCTGCAAACCGGACTCCAACCGCACGCTCGCCTTCAGGTCGCCGCGCGCGGTGATTTCCTTCACGTGCGGCTGACTGACAAACCACTCGACGATCGGCGCCGGCTCGGTCGTGGCCACGAGAAAATCCAGGTCGCCCACCGTTTCCATGCGACGCCGCAAGCTGCCGCAAGATTCCGCCTGCTGCACCGCCGCCAGCGCGCGCAACCCCGCCAAAATCGGCGCGCCCGCGTCGTGCGCCTCGAGCCAGAGATGCCGTCGCCCATAGGCCTCACGGTTGCGGATACCGGACAGGATTTTCTCCTGCGACTTGTCGCCAAAACCCTCCAGCGCCGCCACCTGCCCTGCCTCGCACGCCGCCTTGAGCTTCTCGATCGAGTCCACGCCCAGCTTGTCCTGTAGCGCGCGGATTTTCTTCGCGCCCAGCCCAGGGATGGAAAGCATGTCCACCACGCCCGCAGGGACAGTTGCCTTCAGCTTTTCGTAGAACTCCAGCTTACCGGTGCGATGCAACTCCGAGATTTTCTGCGCCAGCGCCTCGCCGATGCCCTTGACCTCCTCCAGCGTGCCGGCCTCGACCCGCCGGGCGATTTCATCCTCGGCCATACCCTCGAGCAGACGCGCTCCGGACTGGTAGGCCCGCGTCTTGAAGGGATTCTCGCCCTTCAGCTCCAACAGCGTGGCGATGTCGGTCAGGACGGCGGCGATCTCGGTCTTGTTCATGCAGGTAAGTTAACCACGGAACACACGGAATACACGGAAAGCCAATCCGAAGAGCCTTACTCTGCTTAATGCGGCCCGTTATAGCGCGCACCCAGCCGGTTCAATTCCCGGGCCAAGGCCGCCAAATCCCGGTCATCGGGCGGGCGGGTCAGCCCGGCTGGCGGCTTTTCGTCTTCCATGCGTTGGCCTCTTCCCAAGTTCGGAAACGAAGGCCGCCGGGCTTGACCGCCCGCAGGGGAGCCACCGCGGCCGCCCGGCGCTGATTTCTGCCGAATCGTTCCATCGGAGTCGCCTTGATGGAGCCGACCACGAGCATCTCGCCCTTCTTTGTCATGCCGGCACTATCGTCCAAACCGTGACGCGGTCAAGAACCGGCCACGAGTCGCCCTGCCAACCGCACCACCTCGGCGCGGTTGACCTTGCCGACCGCGGTCAACGGCCAGTTCTCCACGGGCAGGTAACGCTTGGGCCGCTTGTAGGCGGACAGGCGCGGCTCGATACTCCGTTCCACCTTCGCCCAATCTGGGCGCACGGATGCCGGATAGGCCGCCACGACGGCCCGCCCCCACTCCGCATCCGGCACCCCCAACACGACCACGTCGGCAAATTCACCCGTGTCGCGCAACGCCGCCTCCACCTCGGCCGGGTTCACTTTCTCTCCACCGGTGATGATGACGGCGTCCGCCCGTCCGATAACCTCCAGCTGCCCGCGCGCGTCGAGCCGACCGAGATCAGCCGTGACGAAATCACCCGGCTGCCGCCAATCAGGATAGTAACCGCGAAACACGGAATCGCCTTGGATCGCAATCACGCCGCTGGCCCCGACCGACACCTTCGCATGCGGCAACGGCGCGCCACTGCTGCGTGCACCCGCCAGAAACTCCTCCGGTCGCAACGCCGTCACCATCGCCGCAGTCTCGGTCATGCCGTAGCCCGGCGAGAGCCGCAGTCCCAGCGCCGCCGCGCGATCCAACAGGCTCGGCGCCGCCGGTGCGCCGCCCAGGAAAATGATGCGAAACCCCTGCAACCACGCTACCGCCGCCGAATGCGGCAGCAACCGCTCCAGTTGGGTCGGCACGAGGGAGACCACCCAGCCGTGCGCCTGGACGGGCATCGCGGGCAAATCCCCTTTCCCGATTCGTTTCCAATCCAGCGGCACATAATCGCCGCCGGTCAGCGCGCACCGCAGCCACGCCATGAGCCCGCTGACATGGTGCAGCGGCAGCAGGCCGGCGGCGTTCACCTGTTCCAGGCCGAAGTGCCGCGTAAAGCCGTTTACCGCCGCCGTGAGCGTCTGCTCGTCGTGCCGCGCAAACTTCACCTGCCCGCCGCTGCCACCGGTGGGGATCATGAGCCAGCCTTCCGGCGTCTTGGAAAACCGGTTCTCCATCGGCAACTGCCGCAGTTGTTCAACCTGAGCCCTTTCGGTTTCACCCCACGCCGGATCGCAGAGGAACACCTCGGAGTATCCGGCAACTCCGCGGGCAAACTCGGCCATGAATTTCCCTGGATCGGCTTCCTCGACAAAGAAGCGGACCCTTTGACGGGCGCGCCGCTCCTTGCCTGCGAAAAAACGGGTCAACTCAGCGTGGTCCATAGATCCTCCGGGTTGACGCCTTCCAGCCAGCCCGCGTCGAGCACCGGACCGAGCATCGGCCCGTCCCAGCGCCGGTCGCCGAAAACCTCCCCAACCCCGAAGCCCAGCGCGCGCTTCGTCAGCTCCGGCTGCGTCAGCCCCCACCGCAGGATGGCTGCCCGGCCCAACGCCGTCTCGATCGCGCTCGACAGCACGACATCGGCCTTGGTCGCCGCCACCCAATCCGCGAACTCGTCCAACGGACCGGCCAGCGCGGGCTTGATGACAAATACACCCATCCAGCCTTCCGCCTGCCAGCGCCGCGCCTCCGCGAGCCGCGCGACCGATTCGTCGAGCGCCAGCTTCACCGGAAAATCCCCGGCCAAACCGCGCAGACCGTCCTCGTCGGCCGGAGCCAGCGGCTGTTCGACAAACTCCAACGGCCGGTCGGCGCAGCGCGCCAGCCACTTTGCCGCCGTGCGCCGGTCCCAGGCCCCATTGGCGTCGAGCCGCAGCTTCGCGTAGCCCGGCAGTTGCGCCAGCACGTCGTCGAGCAAGGCCAGTTCATCCGCCGCGTCGCCCACGCCGACCTTCCACTTGAAACTGATGAACCCCGCCTCCAGCCGCGCAGGCAGCGCCTCCAGCACCGCCCGCCCCGCCGGCAGCAACGCCGTGACCGGCAGACGCTTGGCCGTCGGGTGGAACCCGGCCTCTGGACGGGTTGTTTGTTTCATCGTCTCCGCCAACGCAAACCGCACGCAGCCAAACCGCTCCGGCACGGCTTGAATCGCTTCCTTCAAAAACTTGTCGCCCAATCCCCGGCAGACCTCCTCCGCCTCGGCCATAGTCTCGGTGCCAAACCACGGAATGGGCGCCACCTCACCGTAGCCCACTGTGCCATCCGCCTGCTCCAGCCGCAGGATCAGCCCCTCGCGTTCGCTCCACACCCCGTGCGCCGTCCGCAACGGGACCCGCAGCGGCAGTCGGTAGGCACGGTAACTGAAGCGATAAGACACGCTTCGACCCTTGGGGCCGCCGGCACCGATGGCAAATTTTCGTTGAGCTTTCGCGCAGCGGGAGTATTACGTTCACGGCAACGATGCCCAAGCCTGTTGCCAAAAAATCCTCCCGCGACTCGGATTACTACCTGTCTGCCGAGCGCTTCTTCCCGGCCAACCTGCCGAGCGCCCTGACGTTCGACGATGTCTCGCTGGCCACCCTCTACTCCGAGGTCCTCCCCAAGGACACCGATCTGGCCACCAGCCTGTCTGACCGTCTCTCGCTCCAGATCCCGATCATCTCGTCCGACATGGACACCGTCACCGAGTCGCGCATGGCCATCGCCATGGCCCTCAACGGCGGTCTCGGCCTGATCCATTACAACCTGCCCGCCAAGGAGCAGATCAAGGAGGTCGCCCGCGTGAAGCACCACGTCCACGGCCTCATCCAGGACCCGATGACGGTGAAGCCCGGTGCTTCCATCGGCGACGTCCTCCAGATGATCGAGCTGCGCCGCTTCGACTTCCGCACCTTCCCGGTGGTGGACGAGGCCGGCAAACTCGTCGGTCTGCTCCCGGGCAATGTCGTGCGCGAGCGTTACAAGGCGCTGAAGGTCGCCAACGTGATGACCCCGCGCAAGCAGCTCCTCACCGTCGAGGAGAAGAAAATCGCCAACGACCCTATCAAGGTCGCCGACCGCTTCTTCACCGAAAACATCGGCATCCACAAGATCCTCGTCGTTGACGGGCAGGACCGCCTCCGCGGCCTCATCACCAGCTCCGACGTCGAGCGCATCACCTCCGAGGCCAAGTCCCGCCGCAAGCCCGCGCGCGACGCCCATTTCCGCCTCGTCGTCGGCGCCGCGATTTCCCCCGTCCGCACGCCCGACGGCAAACTCGACCGCGACCGCATCATCGCCCATGTCGGCGAACTCGTGCAGGAAGCCGTGGATGCCGTCGCCGTCTCGACCGCCCACGGCCACACCGCTGGCGTCGGCGACATGGTGAAGCTCATCCGCAGCGAGTTCAAAGACCTCACCATCATAGCCGGCAACGTCACCAGCGGCGAGGGCGTGGAGTTCCTCGCCGGGTGCGGCGCCAACGCCATCAAGATCGGCCAGGGCCCGGGGTCCATCTGCACCACGCGCATCGTCGCGGGCGTGGGCATTCCGCAGCTCACCGCGCTCTTCGCCGCCGGCCGCGGCGCCGCGAAGCAGGGCGTGCGCCTCATCGCCGACGGCGGCATCACCAAGTCGGGCGACATCGTCAAAGCGCTCACCCTGTCCGACGCCGTCATCCTCGGCGGCCTGCTCGCCGGTTGCCGCGAGGCGCCGGGCGAGATCATGGAAATCTCGGGCAAGATCTACAAACAATACCGCGGCATGGGCTCCCACGCCGCGATGAAGGCCGGCTCCGCCGCCCGCTACGGCCACGACAAGAACGACACCGTCCGCAAGGTCGCCGCCGAGGGCATCGAGGCCCTCAAGGAGGTTTCCGGCTCGGTGGACGACGTGCTCAACGCTCTCATCGGCGGTGTCCAGAGCGGCATGGGCTACCTCGGCGCAAAGAACCTGCCCGAGTTGCGAAAGAAGGCCCGCTATATCAGGGTGTCCCCCGCCGGTATGAAAGAGGCCGCCCCGCACGACGTCATCGAAGTCTCCAAACGCAGCAGCGACTAGGATTTTTACCGAAACAAAGACAACGGGCCACTTTCTTACTCTTACCCGTATGAAGCGTTGTCCCTCTCCTCCCCGCTGGCTGGCGCTCCTGGCGCTGCCGGTCCTTATCCTCTGCGCGCGGGCTACCACGGTCATCGCCCCGACTTTCGACCGTCTGGTCGATAATTCCGAATACATCGTGCGCGCCACGGTAAAGTCCGTGACCTCCGAGTGGCGGGACATCCCCGACCAGCCCGGCTCGCGCTACATCGCCAGTCGGGTCGAGCTCGACGTCAGCGAGGTCATCAAGGGCGCTCCGCCTTCACCCCTCGTGTTGGAGGTAGCCGGTGGCAAGGTCGGCGACCGCGAGCTGACGATTGACGGCTCCCCCCGTTTCATTGTCGGTCAGGAGACCATCCTCTTCGTGAAGGGCAACGGCCGCCAGGTCATCCCGCTCGTCGGCATGATGCACGGCAAATACGACGTGCGGAAAAACAAGAAAACCGGCCGCGAGGAAGTGCTCCGCAGCGACGGCCAACCCCTCTTCAACGAACAGGAAGTATCCCAGTCCACCGCCGCCGCCAAGGTGACCACCCTCGGCAGCACCACCGCCCTGCCCCTGACGCCCGCCGATTTCGCCGACCGCATCCGCCAAAAGGCCAAGCTCCGCACCCGTGAAGACCTCAAATAAGCTCCTCTCCCGGCTCGGACTGATGCTGGCGGGACTGGCGGCCGCGACCGGCGCCTTTGCCTATACCTTCACGACCAACTCGAGCACCAAGCTGCCCGTGAAATGGCCGGCCGGCCCGATCCCGATCCGGATCATGCTCGGCACCTCGCCCACCCTGAGCGACGGCAGCACCCACAACACCAGCGCCCGCACCGCCGCCCAGACTTGGAACACCTTTCTCGGCTCCGCGCAGTTCCAGACCGAGTTCGCCACCGGCACCGGCGGCAGCAACAACGACCGCAACGAGCTGTTCTTCTCCGACAAAATCTTCGGCAAGGACTTCGAGGAGGGCACCCTCGCCGTCACCACCGGCTTCAGCTTCGGCAACCAACGCGCCGAGGCCGACATCACCTTCAACACGGCCTACACCTGGGAATCCTATCGCGGCAACTCCCGCTCCCAAAACGGCGCCTTCCTCCCCGACATCCAGCGCGTCGCCCTCCACGAACTCGGCCATGTCCTCGGCCTCGGCCACCCGGATGAGGCCGACCCGAAGCAGACCATCACGGCCATCATGAACAGCCGCATCGGCAACCTCGACGCGCTGGTTTCCGACGACACCGAGGGCGCCCAACAACTCTACGGTCCGCCGGGTGCGCCCGCAAACGATGCCTTCGCCAACGCCACCGTCATCACCCTCACGCAGGGCAACAGCCTCACGCTGAAAGGCTACAACACCAACGCCACCCGCGAAACCGGCGACCCCCGGCAAGGCGACAATCCCGGCGGCCGCTCCGTCTGGTGGCGCTGGACTGCGCCTTCCAACGGCAGCGTCACTCTCGACACCAAGGGCAGCTACTACGACACGACGCTCGGCGTCTACACCGGCTCTGCGCTCGGCAGCCTGACCAAGGTCATCGACAACGACGACATCAACCCCGGCGTCGTGCAGGCGAGCGACCTGACCTTCAACGTCACGGCCGGCACCACCTACCGGTTCTGCGTGGATGGCTTCAACAACCTCGAGCAGGACCCCACCGACACGGCCGGCGCCGACAACGGCGGCATCACTCTCAACCTGAACTTCACCTCGGTCGGCGGCACGCTGCCTTCGATCACCACCCACCCGGCCAGCGCGACCGTCAACGCCGGCGGCAGCGTTTCCTTCTCGGTCGTCGCCACCGGCACCGCGCCGCTTTCCTACCAGTGGCAGCTCGGCGGCGTGGCCATCACCGGCGCGACGACCGACACCTACGCCATCTCGAATGTCGCCGCCGCTCAGGCCGGCACCTACACCGTCGTCGTGTCGAACGCCGCGGGCTCGGTGACCAGCAACAACGCCACGCTCACGGTGAACACCCCGCCGCCCCCGGTCACCCCGCCCAGTTCCGGCGGAGGCGGTGGTGGTGGCGGCGGCGCCCCGAGCCTGTGGTTCGTAGGTCTCCTCGCCGCGCTGGGCTTGGCCCGCTGGCTGCGCCGCTGAGTTTCAACTCAGCTGGAGCCGGCCCGCCCTCGGGCCAGTTTTCCCAAAACACCGGGGCGAGGGCGCCCCGGCTCCACCAAGGCGCCTGGTCTGAGGACGCGCCCTCGCCATGCCTCTCCACTGCGGGAGTGACAATCCGCCCGCGCCCGCCATAAAGCCGCCCCGGATGACCCAGCCGACCGCCCCCGCCTTTATCCCGCCGGAGATTGCCCGGCTGCTGCGTCATCCGCCGCCCGTCACGTTGCTCTGCGCGCTCGCGGCGCTGGTCATCCAGCTGTTTCCCGATTGGCGCAATGGCCTGCTCTACGAGCGGGCCGCGATTGCCGACGGTGAATTTTGGCGCATCTGGACCGGGCACCTCGTCCATTTCGGCTGGCCGCACTTTGTCGTGGATACCGGCCTGCTGCTGATCGTGGGCTGGTTCTCGGAGAACCGGCACGCGTGGTTTACCCGGATCGCCCTGGTGCTGATGCCCGCCTTCATTTCGGCGTGCATGTTCTGGCTCGAGCCCGGCATGGCCCGCTACGGCGGCCTGAGCGCGCTGAATCTCGGCCTGCTCGTTTATGTCGCCGCCGAGGGCTGGCGCCACGACCGCACCGAGTGGTTCTGGCCCGCGGTGATCGTCATCTACGTCGCCGAACTCGCCTACGAATACTACCGCGGCGGCCACGGCGGCGGCGCCATCCGCTTCGACGATCCCGGCGTCCGCGTGGCCACCGGCGCCCACCTCGCCGCCGCCGGGTATGTGGTGCTGGCGCTGGCGGTGGGATTGCTAATTAAGCGGAACAAAGAGACCCGGACCGCGTGACATCCCAATCGCAGGGAAACGCCAAATCCCAAAGCTCCAAACGCCAAAGAAAAGCGAAGGCAAATCAGGCCCAAATCCGGAATCATTCTTCGACCTATTTGGGTCTGACTCGGTTTTTCCGAAGTTGAGGTTTTTTTGGCGTTTGGAATCTGGCGTTTGGAATTTCACCTGAACGCTGCGCACCCACCGCGCGTGTCGCGATCACCCCAATCGCCCGGCGCACTTCACAGCAAGCGCCTGATCAATCTCCGCAGCACCGGCCGAATGTGCCGGGCGAGCGCGGGGTTCGCATAGCCGGCCCAAACCACCGGACTCGTCGTATCGAGCGGCGCTTGGATCGCTCCGCCGAGCGGTGCCTCGATCACACAGCCGGCCTCGCGCGCGACCAATGCGGTGCAGAGATCATAGGGATGACACACCAGCGCCGATTTCATGCGCAGTTTCTTAAAAACCAGCGGACGCAGATCCGCCAGGAAACGGTCGTGTCCCGCGATCAGCTCGGCCAGCTGTCCACCCGAGCAGATGTATTGGTCGTCGAAAACCAGCGGCGAATTCGCCCCGCCGCGGCCGTAGAGCTCGCGCCAGAGTTTTTCCTCCAACTCCCCGAGCAGCGCCTTGCCCTCGGGGAAGAAACGGCTGAGCGCCGCAAATCCGCCGCGACAATCCTTCGCGCGGCTCGGTGCCACCCGCAGCGGCTTGCGCTCGCCGGTGAGCACGTTCACCGCCTGCGCCACCACGCCGCGACTCTTCACCGTGCTCAGTTGGTCCGCGCGCCATTGCTTGCTCGTGGGCAGCTCGGTCATCGCCGCCACCACGATGTCGGCGAGCGCGGTCTTCTGGCCGCGCTGCGGCGCCAGCCCGGCGAGGCTCCACGCGCTGCGTTTGTCATACATCAGGCCGCGCGTGCCGTCGATCGGGTCGAGGATGCACTTCCACCGCGTCTCTCCCACCGGCGTGCCCGCCGGGAAAGTCACCGCCTCGGCTTCGTCCAAACCTTCCATCACGAGCTCGACCGGCCACGTCTTGGGCCAGTGCCGCTCAAACCACTCCAAAATCGCCTGCTCGCCGATGCGGTCCACCTGATAAATCGTGTCGGCGGCGGTCACCGCCACGACCTTGGCAAAACTCCGGCCCTGCCGCTGCCACGCCGCCATGACGGAATCGCGGATGTGGTCCTGCAACCGGCAGAGCAGATGGCGGGCGTGGTCGAGTTCGCGGTGGGTCATGGCCTGAAAGTCCTCACTCAACCGGATTTCCGCGGGCAGTCAGGCTCCAAGTTGCGCCTCTCTCCCGCCCATGTGCCTATGGAGTGTCGTCAAACCTCCGGAGGGATTAACCACTGATGGCCTCGCCTACCGGCGATGCTACGGGGTCCAGCTCCGCCTAATCGGCTCCGCTCGGGTGCTTCGGGGGTCGGCTAATCGCCAACTAGTCAATCTCAGGCCAGAAGACCGATTCTGCCGCGGCGATTAGCCGCGCCCCGGAACCAATTCCGGAGCCGATTAGGCGGAGGGGATTTCAAAGCGTAGCCGTTAGGCGAAGCATCAGTGGTTAAAACGGGATCGGTGGTTTTCCGCCTTAGGTTTGTCCGGAGGTGGGGTTTGAAGACACTGCCTAAGTTTGCCATTGCCGCTCCGCCCCCCCTGCTCTGACCTCAGTCCTCCCTTTTCCGCCTCAGTCCCTTGTCCTTGGTCCCTCGTCCCTAGTCCCTTCCTCCGCCCTCCCGGCCCATGCCTCTCTCCCCTTTCCGCAGCCAACTCATCGCCGACGTCGGCATCTCCTTCGGTGACGAAGGCAAGGGCCGCCTTATCCCCGAGATCATCGAGGAGCTGCGCCCCACCCCGGCCTCCGTCTCCGTCGTCTTCAAGGTCAACGGCGGCTCCAACTCCGGTCACACCGCCGGCGGCCTGAAGCTCAACCTCCTCCCCGCGGGCGTCGTCGCCAAGTCCGTGCCCCACCTCGCCATCGGCGCCGGCGTCGTGGCCGATCCGCGCAAGTTCCTCTGGGAGGGCCGCCCGCTTGAGCCCAAGGGCTACGCCATCTTCTCCCGCCTCGTGATCGACGAGCGCACCCTCGTCTCCGACCTCAGCCACCGCCTGCTCGACCTCGCGTGGGAGGACTACCGCGTCAACGTCCTCAAGGAGGAGCCCCGCGGCTCCACCGGCCGCGGCATCACGCCCGCCTACCAGGACGAGACCGGCCAGTGGCAGATCACCTACGCCGACTTCCTCGGCGGCCCGAATTTCTTCGCCCGCAAACTCGCCGCGCGCGCCGACCGCGCCTGCCGCACCATCCAGCACGTCTGCCAGGTGTCGTCCGCCGCGTGGGACGCCTTTTTCGAGAAGCTCACCACCGCCGAGACCAAGGCCAACGCCGAGGCCATCGAGCTGGGCCTGTTCCCGAAGAGCGACTTCGACTTCATCCGCTTCAAGGGCGCCGCGCCGTTCACGCTGAACCTCGAGGCCCTCACCGCCGCCTACTGGGAGGCCGGCCAGCAGCTCCGCGCCAACATCGGCGAGGTGCGCGAACTCGTCCTCCGCGAACTGGCCGCCGGCCACAGCATCGTCGGCGAGTTCGGCCAGTCCTACTGGCTCGACAAGCGCCACGGCTACTCGCCCAACGTCACCGCCTCGCACACCTACACGCCCGAGTTCTTCGAGAGCGCCGGCATCCCCGTGCAGCGCATCCACACCTTCGGCGTCGCCAAGGCCTACGACACCAAGGTCGGCACCCACACCTTCCTCACGCAGATGCCGGACGACCTCCCGCTCTGCCAGCGCCTCAAGAAGATCGAGTTCGGCGTCACCACCGGCCGCCAGCGCATGGTCGGCTGGTATGACGCCGTCGAGAAGGGCGACGCCCTCCGCTACGGCGGCTACCAGGACCTGATGATCAACAAAATCGACGCCCTCTCCGGCGCCGACGAACTGCTCATCTGCACCGCCTACGAGGACGCCGCCAGCAAACGCTACGCCCACGTCCCGCGCAACGAAGCCCTCCGCAAGACCCTGCGCCCCGTCTATGCCAAGCACGCCGGCTGGAGCGAAGACATCAGCGGCGTCCGCCGTTTCGCCGACCTGCCGAAGAACGCCCAGCGCTACACCGCCGCGATGGTGCGCAGCGTCCTCGACGTCGCCTACGGCGCCCAGCTCCCGGCCGATCTGCCCAACCTCCGCTACCTCGGCGTCGGCCCCGAGCCCTCGCAGATCATCAAGGACGTCCCCGCCACCGCGGACCTGATCAAGCTCACTTGAGCCCTACACAGGGACCAAATCTTTCGGGGCCAGCTAGTCCGGGTTCGTGATCATGGAGGCAGGACTATCAGTCCTGCGAGCTGCGCGCTGCGAAACCCGGTGTTGCTCTCGATCGGGTTATCGCCCCTGATCCGAACACGGGCCTCCATGTTGATATCATCAACTCAGTTGAGCTGAATATACTGTTTGGCAGTAAAAATGAATCTATCCGAAATCAACGCCGCGCTCGAACAGCTTCGTGATTCCGATCGGCAGCGGATCGAGATCGTGAAGACCGGTCCAAAGAAAGAAGAGATTACGATCTTCGCCAATCGAGAAGGGCTCATTCAGCTCGCCGCATATTGCCTCGACCTTGCCGAGCGCCGTAGCAGAGGTGCCCACCAGCATCTTGATGATGTATCGGTTTACGCAGCCGAAGTGCCGGTCGTGATTAGCTACCTAGAGGAAGCCCAACCAAGCGGCACAGATAGCTCCGGGGCTTCGCCTTTCCGTGTCTGACCTTTAATGATCGGCAAATACCCATGATGTCGTCATCTCCAAGCGATTCACTCGTGGTGCTTGCGCTTTATCTCGCAGGCTACGGAAGCTTGATGATCGCACCCGTATATCTACTAGCGACGATTAAGAAAGAGCGGAGGTTCAAAAGAGCGATGATTTTGGGGTTTTGCATACAGTTGATTCTCACGACAGCTGTTTGGGTGGCGGTCGGCTGGTTTCAGAATCCATATCTATTCATCTACCTGCTCCCGATCGGTCTGCTTGGTCTGCTTGACTACGCACTGCTGCCATTTTTCAGCCGTGCCTCAGAGAAAAGAAAAACGCCGAACCAAGCGGCACAGACATAAACTCCGGAAAGCTGCGCCACCTCTGTGTCTGACTGATGATGATCGGCGAAGAAAGATGAAGGCACGATTGATAGTCTTCACACTAGGAATTGGCGTAACGCTGTATGCGGCATTCTTTGCGTGGAACGTTGCACAGACGTCTTATATCCCGGGAGCTGTCCAGGCCGCCGCTGAAAAAGGAACCAGATTGCCGGCCTACCAGATTCTTGGCGTCGATCTCGCCAGCGCTCGAACTGCATGGTTGTTGTGGAGCGCGTGCTCTGTAGGCGCATACTGGGTGCTGAGCAGAAAGGAGAGGAAGCAGCCCGTGGGTATTCTCCTCTATCTCGGATTTGCTGCTCCACTTGTAGTTACTTCCATCCTGTTGATCCTGCCACTGGCAACGTGAAGAGCCGACCCAGCAACCGCACAATGTGAACACGGTGGCATACTGTTAAGCTCACCCATGGCATAGTCCCGCAGCTCAGGACCAGACGGCCTTGCGGCTGGAGTTGGCCCGTTCCGGGGTCATTTAATCCCCACCAAAAAACCGCATCCCGGCCGCTTGCCAAGTGGACCGGATGCTGCACCGATATCCGGATTCGCCCTGCCCGGTGACTGCGATTGGCCGGCTGGGTGCCGGCGAACTTGCAAACCCACCGACCCACCATGACCCCTTCCCCTACCAAGAGCACGACTCCCGTCTGGACCTGGCTGGTCCCGTTGCTGGCGCTCGGGGCGCTGGGGACGGCGCTGCTGGCGGGCGTCGGGCTTTGGCTCACCCTCGTCTGCAGCGCGGCGCTGGCCGGGGCGGTCTTCGCGGCGGTGCACCACGCGGAGGTCGTCGCGCACCGCGTGGGCGAACCCTTCGGCACGCTCGTCCTCGCCCTGGCCGTCACCGCGATCGAGACGGCGCTCATCCTCTCGATGATGACTGCCGGCGGCGACCACATGGAATACCTCGCCCGCGACGCGATCTACGCCGCCGTGATGATCATCTGCACCGGCGTCGTCGGCCTCTGTCTCGTGGCCGGCGGACTGGTCCATCGCGAACAGACCTTCCGCGTGGAGGGCGCCGGCGCCGGGTTGGCGGCGCTCTTCGTGATGGCCGCGCTCACGCTCGTGCTGCCCGCCTACACGACCAGCACGCCGGCCGGCACCTACAGCACGGCCCAGTTGGTCTTCGTCGCCGTGAGCGTGGCCTCGCTCTGGGCGGTGTTCACGTTCGTCCAGACCGTGCGCCACCGCGACTACTTCATCCCCGCCGCCAACGCCGATGATCCCGAGGCCCACGCTGAACCGCCGACGACCGCCCGGGCCTGGGCCAGCTTCGGGCTGCTCCTGCTCTCGCTCGTGACCGTGGTCGGGCTCGCCAAGATGCTTTCCCCCGCCATCGAGAAGGCCGTCGCCGCTGCCAACGCCCCGCGGGCCGTGGTCGGCATCATCATCGCCGCACTGGTGTTGCTGCCGGAAACCTGGGCCGCCGTGCGTGCCGCCCGCGCTAACCGCCTCCAGACGAGCATGAACCTCGCCGTCGGCTCCGCCCTCGCCACGATCGGCCTCACCGTGCCGGTGGTGATCACCGCGGCACTGCTCCTCGACCTGCCGCTCTTCCTCGGCCTCGCGCCCAAGGAGATCGCCTTGCTGACCGTGACCTTTCTCGTGAGCACCGTCACCCTTAGCACCGGCCGCACCTACGTGATGCAGGGCGCCGTCCACCTTGTGTTGCTCGCAGCGTTCCTCTTCCTGGCGTTCATGCCGTGAGGAGCGGATTGCTGCCGGGGTGCTTGGGGCAGTGCCGGGCGGTGACCGGGGTCAGCGGCCCCGGCTACAGGGAGGGTCCACCAAACCAGCCGGGACGGGGGCGTCCCGGCTCCAGTCAAGGCAGACGGATTGGGCTGCGCCTCAGGGCAGCCAGGGGAAGTTCTCGGCCTTGGGCTTGCGCTTCTCGCGCTGGGCGGTGCTGAACTCCTTCGCCTCCTCCGTCATGTAGTAGAGCATGGTGGCGTTGCCGGAGAGTTCCTGCACGCCGGTCAGACCGTCGAGCTCGGCGTTGAAGGCGGACTTGAGGCAGCGGATGGCGAGCGGGCTGCGTTGGAGGATGTCCTGCGCCCAGGCGACGCCCTCGGCTTCGAGTTCGGCCACGGGCACGACCTTGTTCACGAGGCCCATGTCCATCGCCTCGGCGGCGTTGTATTGGCGGCAAAGGAACCAGATCTCGCGGGCTTTCTTCTGGCCGACGAGGCGCGCGAGGTAGCTGGAGCCGTAGCCGCCATCGAAGCTGCCCATCTTGGGACCGACCTGGCCAAAGATCGCGTTGTCGGCCGCGATCGTGAGGTCACAGATCACGTGCAGCACATGGCCGCCGCCGATGGCGTAGCCGGCCACCAAGGCGATGACGACCTTGGGCATGGAACGGATGAGCTTCTGGACATCGAGGATGTTGAGGCGCGGCACGCCGGCCTCGTCAATGTAGCCGCCGTGGCCGCGCACCGACTGGTCACCGCCGGCGCAGAAGGCGTATTTGCCGTCCTTGGCCGGACCGGCACCGGTGATGAGGACCACGCCGATCTTCTGGTCTTCCCGGGCATCCAGCAGGGCCTCGTGCATCTCGGCCACGGTCTGCGGGCGGAAGGCGTTGCGCTTCTCGGGCCGGTTGATGGTGATGCGGGCGATGCCCCC
>CBINOW010000055.1:0-25934 GCA_966252395.1 uncultured Oleiharenicola sp.
CGAAGGGCAGGCCGTTGATCTTGAGGTCGAGCTGGAAGCCCGTGATGCCCTTGGTGGTGCCGGCGACCTTGAAGTCCATGTCGCCGAAGTGATCCTCTTCACCGAGGATGTCGGTGATCGTGACCCACTTCTTGATCGAGCCGTCGGCGTTGGCCTCGGTCATGAGACCGCAGCTGATGCCGGCGACGGGGGCGATGATCGGCACGCCAGCGTCCATGAGGGCGAGGCAGCCGCCGCAGATCGAAGCCATCGAGGTCGAGCCGTTGGAGGCCATGATCTCGGACACGACGCGGATCGAGTAGGGGAAGACGTCCTCGGGCGGGAGCACGGGGACGAGGGAGCGCTCGGCGAGCGCGCCGTGGCCGATCTCGCGGCGGCCCGGGCCGGTGAAGCGGCCGGTCTCGCCCACGGAGAACGGGGGGAAGTTGTAGTGGAGGATGAACGACTTGGAGGTCGCGCCGCCGGTGAGGCCGTCCATTTCCTGGGCTTCCTTGGTCGGCCCGAGGGTGGTGATGGCGATGTTCTGGGTGTCGCCACGCTGGAAGGTGGCGGAACCGTGCACGCGGGGGAGGACACCGACGCTCGCGTTCAGCGGGCGCAGGGATTTCTCACCGCGGCCATCGGCGCGCACGCCCTTGGTGAGGACGTTCTGGCGGTAGGCCTTGTATTGGAGGTCCTCGAACACGACGTTCAGGTCCACGTCGGTGAACTTGTCGGCGCCGAGCTCGGCGACGAGGGCGGCCTTGGCCTCCTCCTTGAGCTTCTTGACGTTGGCGGAGCGGACGGCCTTCTCGTGGCCGAAGATGGCGCTGACGATGCGCTCGGTCGGGACGACGCGCTCGATGATGGCACGGGCCTCGGGCGTGGCGCCGACGAGGGCGAAGGTGGCCTTCGGTTTGCCAGCGAGCTGCACGAGCTCCTTGATCGCGGCGATGATCGGCTGGATGGACTGGTGGCCGAACTCGAGGGCCTTGATGAACTCCTCTTCGGGCAGCTGGTCGGCGGAGCCCTCGATCATGAGCATGTCCTTCTCGTTACCGACGTAGATCAGGTCGAGCGACGAGGACTGCATCTGGTCGAGGTTCGGGTTGGCGACGAAGGCGCCGTCGATGAGGCCGACGCGGACGGCGGCGATCGGCCCGTTCCACGGGATGTCGGAGATCGCGAGGGCGGCGCTGGCGCCGTTCACCATCGGGATGTCGGAGTCGTTCAGCTGGTCGGCCGACATGAGCTGGCCGATGATCTGGACCTCATTGAGGAAACCCTCGGGGAAGAGCGGGCGGCAGGGACGGTCGCAGAGGCGGGAGGTGAGGATTTCCTTCTCGGAGGGACGGCCCTCGCGCTTGAAGTAGCCGCCGGGGAAGCGGCCGGCCGCGGCATACTTGTCGCGGTAATCGACGGTGAGCGGGAAGAAGTCCTGGCCGGGGCGCATGGACTGCGCGACGCAGGCGGTGACGAAGACGTTGGTTTCGCCGACGTTGACGTTGACCGCGCCGTTGGCGAGGGAGGCGTAGGTGCCGGTGGAGAACGTGATGCCCAGACCGGGCACCGTAACATTGTGTTTCTGATTCATGATCGGATTTCTAACAGGGGTGCGCGACGGCCGGCCGGATTGCCGGTGCCGGAGCGCGGGGTTCGGATGATGCCGTTTCGGTTCCCCTCTGAATCAGCTCCCGGGAAATTTCGGATTGCGGTCCCGGCGACGGCCGGGGCGGCAAGCGGAAATGTCCCGTGGTTCTGCTTCTGGAGGATGAACAAAAGGCGGCCCGTCGGTGGGCCGCCTTTCGTGAAACGGGTTACTTGCGCAGGCTGAGCTTCTGCAGCAGGTCGTTGTATTTGGCGAGGTCCTCGCTCTTGACGTAATCAAGGAGCTTGCGACGGCGGCTCGCCATTTGGAGGAGGCCGCGGCGGCTGTGGAAGTCCTTGCGATGCGTGCGCAGGTGCTCGGTCAAGTGATTGATCCGGGCGGTGAGCAGCGCGATCTGGACGTCGCTGGAGCCGGTGTCCTTCTCGTGGATTTTATACTGGGCGATGACTTCGGATTTAACGGGTTGTGACATGGTTTATATGGTTGATGGCGCGGTCTTTGTCGGGGCTTTCACCCCGTGTCGCCCGCTTGTGGAGGGCCGGCGACACCGTTAGTGTCCGGTTGCCCGGACTGACCGTGGTCGAACCCCGCGACCAGCGGGATTCAACTAACGTAAGCCGTAACTAACCAAGCCGGAGCCATGCCGTGCAAGCGCTAATTTACGTTAGCTGGGATGGGTCAGGCTGGCTCAGTTTGAGCGCAAGGCTAGGCCCTTGATCCCGTCACAACCGGGGAGCTTGCGGAGCTTTTCGACGATCATGCTGCGGTGGTGGAAGAGCTCGTTGCGGACGACGGCGTGGGAGACGAGGACGACGAGGAGGTTGCGCTCGACGACGAGCGGATGCGAGTAGGTGGCGTTGGCGACGCCGACCAGCTCGGGCCATTTCTCGCGGATGCTGTGTTCGAGCGAGTCGTGGCTGATGCGGTATTTGACGAGCAGTTCGTCGATCAACGGGCCAAGGTCCTGGGTCTTGCGGCGCTTGGAGCGGCCTTCGTCCTCGGGCAACCCGCGGAGGCCGGCGATGAGGTTCTCCACCTCTCTTGAAAACTCCTTGGGCTCGGGCTCAGTCATCACTGAGCAAGTAACAAGTAACAGGTATCAAGTGACAAGAGGTGAATACCCGGTTCTTGATACTTGGAACTTATTACTTGTCACTTGGCCGCGCTACGGCGCGGCCGATTGCCGATCGTAGAGCGACTTGTAGAGGGCGTTGCCGGCGTAGAGCGAGGCGTGGTCGCCCTGGGCGGCGAGCGAGCCCTTCTCGAACACGAGGATCTGCGAGGCGTCGCGGATCGTGCTGAAACGGTGGGCAATGATCAGCACGGTTTTGCCGACCACGAGCTTGCGCAGCGCGTCCTGCACGGCGGCTTCGCTGTCGGAGTCGAGCGCGCTCGTCGCTTCGTCGAGGATGAGAATCGGGGCGTTGCGCAGGAAGGCGCGGGCGATGGCGATGCGCTGCTTCTGGCCGCCGGAGAGCAGCGAGCCGCGCTCGCCGACGATGGTGTCGTAGCCCTGCGGCAGCTGGCGGATAAACTCGTCGGCGTGGGCATCCACGGCGGCGGCCATGATTTGGTCGCGGGTGGCGTCGCCGCGGCCAAGCAGGAGGTTGTTATAGATCGTGTCGTTGAAGAGCACGGGCTCCTGCGAGACGAGGGCGATGTTGCGGCGCAGGTCGGCGAGCTTCATCTGGCGGACGTCGAGGCCATCGATGGTCACGCGGCCCGAGCCGACCTCGTAGAAGCGCGGCACGAGGTTGGCGAAGGTGCTCTTGCCCGCGCCGCTCGGACCGACCAGCGCGCAGACGGTGCCGGCGGAAATTTTGGCGGAGATGGCGCGCAGGGCGGGCGTGTCGCCGTAGGCGAAGGTGACGTTTTCGAACGCGATCTCGCCGCGGAGGCGGCCAACGGCGACCGGTTGCGCCGGATCCTGGATGCTCACGGGTTCATTGAAGACCGCTTCGAGCCGCTCGAGGGCACCGAGGCCGCGCTTGGTTTCGTTGTTCAGCGCGCCGAGGCGTTTTACCGGATCGTAGGCGGCGTAGAGGGCGGTGACGAGCGCCACGAAGTCGGCCTGCTCGAGCCGGATGCGGTAGGCGTAGAGGAGAGTGCCCGCAATGCCGAAGGCTGAGATGATCTCGATGAGCGGGGCGAGGGCCTTCTCGTATTTCACGAACTTCATCTGCGCCGTGATCAGCGCGCGGGTGACCAGACTGAAGCGCTCGGTCTCGCGCTCTTCCAGGCTGAAGGCGCGGATCTCGCGGGCCGCGGCGAGGTTTTCGTTGAAACGGCTGGTGACGGCGCCGAGTTCCTTTTGGATGCCGCCCGAGCGGCGGGCGAGTTTCTTGCCGATGTGGCGGACAGGCAGCACGGTCAGCGGCACGGCGGCGAGGCAGACCAGCACGAGCGTCAGGCCCTCGATGTCGTAGGCGAGGTAGATGATGCCGCCGACACTGCCGATGAGGGTGGCCGGGCTCTTAATGATTTCGTTGGCGACCGTGGTCAGCGCGACCTGCAGCTGGTTGGTGTCGGCCAAGCCGCGGGAGATCAGGTCGCCGGAGGAATGGCGGCCGAAGAAGGACAGCGGGAGGATCTGGAGTTTGCGGAAGTAGTCGCGGCGGATGGATTCCAGGACCCGGGTGCCGGCGAGTTGGATCAGGTAGGCGTTGAGGTAACCGGCGACGCCGCGGATGATGAAGATCAGCGGGAGCCAGAGCACGATGCCGGCGAGTTCCCAAGTGGAGAGCGGCACGGCGTCGGCGCCGAAGATCACCGGGAAGACGAACTTCACCATGAGCGGCAGGCCGGCGCCCGTGGCCAGGCCGGCAATCACGCCGCAGAGGATGCCAACCGAGAGAACGGAACGGTGCTCGCGCAGGTAGTGAAAATAGGGGCGGAAGCGGCGGAGCATGGGGGCGGTGACAATAGAAGGCAGATGACCCGCCTTCGCGCAAGGCTACGGCGCGGCAAGCAGAAGACCGTGGCCAGACGGAAAAGTTGCTGAGCCCCGGTGTAGGGCGGGGTCTCCGACGGGGGAGATGGCGAAGCAACCCCGCCTCGAAAGAGATATCACCATCGAACCAAGGCGGGGTTCGGAGACCCCGCCCTACAAAATCAGTCCTTGGCGGCCCGCACGTCGAGGGCATCCCGCAACCCGTCGCCGAGGAAGTTCAGGGAGAAGAGCGTCAGCGAGAACAGGGCGCCGGGGAAGACGAGCAGCCACCAGTATTCCTCCATCTTCTCGGCGCCGTCCTTGATCAGCGTGCCCCACGAGCTCATGGGCGGCTGGACGCCGAGGCCGAGGAAGCTCAGGAAGGCCTCGAGGAGCATGACGGCCGGGATCGTGAGCGTGGCATAGACGATGATCGGGCCGAGGGCGTTGGGCAGGAGGTGGCGGAAAATGATCCGGCGGTTGCCGAAGCCCAGCGAGCGGGCGGCCTCGATGAATTCCATTTTCTTCAGCGACATGATCTGGCCCCGAACGATGCGCGCCATGGTGAGCCACTCGACCGCGCCGATGGCCACGAAGAGCAGCACGATATTCCGGCCGAAGAACACCATGAGCAAGATGACGAAAATCGTGAAGGGCAGGGCGTAGATGATATCCACGATGCGCATCATCACGGCGTCGGTGCGGCCGCCGACCCAGCCGGCGGCGGCGCCGTAGATGACGCCGATCGTCAGCGCCACGAAGGTTGCGCAGAGACCGACGCCGAGCGAGATGCGTCCGCCGTAGAGGATGCGCACGAGCAGGTCGCGGCCGAGTTGGTCGGTGCCGAGCCAGTGCTCGGCGCCCGGAGGGGCGAAGGTGTTGTCGAGATTCTGGTCGGCGTAGCCGTAGGTGCTGAACCATGGGCCGGCCACGCAGGCCAGTGCGAGCAGGATGAGCATGATGCCGCCGGTCACGGCCAGCCGGTTGCGGCGCAGGCGCAGCCAGGCGTCGTGCCAGGGGGATGAGCCGTGCTCAATCGTCGTCGGAGCGGAAGCGGGCGCGCTCATTCGAATTTCAGGCGCGGGTTGAGCCAGACCTGGATGACGTCCACCACGAGGTTGCAGACGACGATCAGACTCGCGTAGAGGATGACCGTGCCGAGCACGAGGGTGTAGTCGCGGTTGAAGGCGCTGTTCACGAATTCGCGGCCCAGGCCGGGAATCTGGAAAATGGTCTCAATGACGAAGGAGCCGGTGAGGATGCCCGCGATGCCCGGTCCGAGGAAGGCGACGACCGGCAGGAGCCCGCCGCGCAGCGCGTGGCGGAAGATGATGCGAGTCTCGGAGGCGCCCTTGGCGCGGGCGGTGCGGATGAAGTCCTGGTTGAGCACCTCGAGCATGCCGCCGCGGGTCAGGCGCATGATGTAGGCGGCATAGACGAAACCGAGCACCGTGGCCGGCAGCACGCGGTCAGCCGGGCCATACCAACCGGAGGCGTTGAACCAGCCGAGGTGGATGGCGAAGAACAGCACGAGCAGCGGGCCGAGCACGAAGGTCGGCACGCAGATGCCGGCCATGCCCACGACGCCGCTCAGGTAGTCGAGCCAGGTGTTGCGGCGCACGGCGGCGAGCACGCCGAGCGGGAGACCGATGAGCAGCGCGACGCCGAGGGCGAGGCCGCCGAGCTCGAGCGACACGGGGAGCTTGTCACCGATGATCTCGTTCACCGTGCGGTTGGAATACTTGAAGGAAGGACCGAGGTCGCCGCTCAGCACCTGGCCGAGGTAGGACAGGTATTGCTGCCAGAGCGGCTTATCGAGGCCGTAGTGCGCCTCGAGGTTGCGCATGATTTCCGGCGGAATGGCCTTTTCCGCGGTGAAAGGGCCGCCCGGCACAAAGCGAACCATGAAGAACGTCGCCGTGACGATCACGAACAAAACCGGAAGGGTCTGGAGGAGGCGACGGAGGACGAAGCGAAGCATGGGTGCGGGAAGCGGCGGGCAGAGGCAGAAGACAGGGGACAGAAGGCGGAGGCCAGAAGGAAAAATACTGTTTGCCTGTAGGGCAGGGTTTCCGAACCCCGCCTTGCTTCGATTGTGATAGCGCTTTCGAGGCGGGGTTCGGAGACCCCGCCCTACAACAGGCCAGGACCTATTCCTTAAAGTGGACGAATTTCCAGTTCTGGTTGTCGAGCGGGTTGGCGGTCCATTGGACCTTCGGGGAGAGGGCGTAAACCTTGCGGTAGAAATAGACCGGCATGATGGGGAGTTCCTTGAGGATGATTTCCTCCATCTGCTGGTAGAGTTCCATGCGGGCGGCCTCGTCGGGGGCGGTGCCGGTGTCGCGCAGCAGCTGGTCGTAGCGGGCGTTGGACCAGCCGGTGCGGTTGTTGCCGCCGCCGGTGATGAAGGTGTCGTAGAAGGTGTTCGGGTCGTCGTAGTCGCCGATCCAGCCGCCGCGGGCCATGTCGTAGTCGAGGACGTCCATGCTGCGCATATAAACCTTCCATTCCTGGTTGAGGAGGCCGACCTCGATGCCGAGGTTTTGGCGCCACATTTCCTGCAGCGCCTCGCAGACGCGGCGGTGGTTCTCGTGTGTGTTGTAGAGCAGTTCGATGCGGGGGAAGCCGCGGCCCTCGGGGTAACCGGCCTCGGCGAGCAGGCGGCGCGCCTCGGCGACATCGCCCGTGAGCCGGGCGCGGGGGGTGAACTTGGCGGTGGGCGGCGTGAGCGCATAGGCGGCCTGCATGCCGCCGCGCACGACGTTCTTCACCAGGCTCTCGCGATCGATGGCGATCGAGAGCGCGCGGCGCACGCGCACGTCGTCGAGCGGTTTGCGCGTGGTGTTGAAACGGAAGTAATACGAGCCGTAGTAGGGGTCGGAGCGGTAGGACTGCGGGAAGTCGCGCTGATAGACGTCGATCTTGGCCGCGGGCAGCTCGTAGGTCTTGTGCAGCTGTCCGGTGCGGAACATGCGTTCCTCGGTCTCCAGGTTTTCCGTGGGGAAGAAGTGGATCTCGTCGAGCTGCACGGCGGCGCGGTCCCAGTAGGTGGGGGAGCGGGTCGCGACGATCATCTGGTTGGGCCGCCAGCTCTTCAGCACGAAGGGGCCGTTGCCCACGAAGTTTTCCGGCCGGGTCCACGCGGTGCCGCGGCGGGTGAGGCCGCCGTGTTTTTCCACCGTGGGGATGTGCACGGGGAACCACGCGTAGTGCTTCATGGCTTCGAGCAGGTAGGGCACGCGGTATTTCAGGCGGATTTCGAGCGTGTGGTCGTCGGGCGTCTTGAACCCGACCTGGCTGAAATCCTTGAGCGTGCCCGCCCGGTAGTCCTCGGCGCCGATCACGGCGTTGAACTTGTAGGCGTATTCCGCGGCCACCGCCGGCGTGAGCAGGCGCTGGTAGGAGCGGACGAAATCTCGCGCGGTGACCGGGTCGCCGTTGGACCATTTCGCCGCGGAGCGCAGGTGGAACGTGTAAACCAGGCCGTCGGGCGAGATGTCCCACCGCTCGGCGACGCCGCCCACCGTGCCCTGTTCCTCCGGACCGTAGGAGACGAGGCCCTCGAAGAAGGCGTTGATCAGCTTGTTTTCCGGGACGCCCGTGACGGTCTGGGGATCGAGGTCCTGGGGTTCGGCACCGTTGCCGTAGAGGAGGATTTTCGGGGCCGGACCTCCGGCGGTGGCCGACGGTTCCTTTTTGCTGCAGGCGGTGGCGGTGAAAACCGTGAGGACAAGGATGAGCGTCGACCGGAGGGCGGGGTTTAGCATGCGCCGACAGAAAGCACGCTTCACGCCAGTGCAAGTGCGCTGAAGAGGGCCTCCCGGGCGGTCATTCCGGCTGGAGATGGACGTGCTTGTAGAAGCGGGTCCAGAGCGCGTCCTCGCGCCAGCCGCGGACCACCGGACGGGCGAGGTAGTTGCGGTTGTTATAGTAGAGAGGGATCAGCGGCAGTTCCTCCAGCAGGACCCGCTCGGCGCCGGACAGGTCACCGGTGGCAACCAGCCGGTCGTAGGCCGGGTTGCGCCATTGCGGGTAGTTGCCCGGGTCGCCGGCGACGAGGCGCTGCAGCACGTCGAGCGCGCTGTCGTAGTCCGGGATGGCGGTCGCGTAGCCGAGGGCATAGTCGCCGTTGGCGAGGCTCACGAGGTGGGTGTGGGCTTCGCGCTGCATGATCGACACGGTAATGCCGAGTTCGGTGTGCCAGCGCTGCTGGATGGCCTCGAGCACGAGGTTGCCCGCGCCCCAGGTGGTGAGTTCGAGCGCCGGGAATCCGCGGCCGCCGGGAAACCCCGCTTCGGCGAGAAGCCGGCGCGCCTCGGCGGCATCCTCGGTGAGCTGTGCGGCCGGGGTGTAGCCGCCGAGGCCGGGTGAGACAAAACTGTAGGCGGGGCGCTGCCCGCCCTTCATCACCTTCTCCACGAGCACCCGGCGGTCCAAGGCGAGGCTCAGGGCACGACGGACGCGCGCGTCGTTGAGCGGAGGCCGGGAGACGTTCAGCGCGAGGTAGCGGGTCTCGTGGAGCGGCACGGTATGCATCAGCGACGGCGTGGCCTGGCGGTAGCTCTCCAATTTGGCAAAGGGCACGGTGATGCTGACGTCGATCTGGCCGGCGCGGAAGGTGCGCTCCTCGGAGTCGCTGCTGTCGAAGGCGAGCAGGTGGACCGCATCGAGTTGCACAGCCGCGGCGTCCCAGTAGCCGGGATTTTTCCGCACCACGATACGCTGATTCGGCAGCCATTCGACCAGGGTGAACGGGCCGTTGCCCACGAAATGATCCGCGCGCGTCCAGAGGCGTCCGTGTCTTTCGATCGTGGCCTGATGGACGGGCAGCCAGGGTCCGCTGGCCACCAGCGAGAGCAGATCGGCGGACGGATGCTCCAGCGTGAGCACGAGCGTGTGCGCATCGGAGGCGGAAATGCCGACGTGGGAAAAATCCTGTTCCCGCCCGAGGAAGAAGTCGCGGGCATGGCGCAGGACGTAGAACAGCGAGGCCTTCGGCGCGGCGGTGGTGGCGGTGAGCGCGCGCCGGACCGAGTAAACAAAATCATGGGCGGTGACCAGGGCACCATTGGACCAGCGGGCGTTGCTCCGCAGGTGAAAGGTCCACGTCAAGCCGTCGGCCGAGGTTTCCCAGCGCTCGGCCACGCCGGGCAACGGCGTGCCGCCGTCGGGGTTGGGCGTGACCAGGCCCTCGCTGAGCGCGCGCAGCACGAAGAATTCGTCGGGCAGCGTGGCGAGTTGTGGGTCGAGGGTGGCGGGTTCGTTGCGCTGGGAGATGCGGAGGACGGATTCGGTGGGCGTCGGCAGTTCACGCTTCGAACAACCGCCCATAAGGCCCAATAGGGCCCCTATGGCGAATAGGGCCCAGCGGCTTCGACTACTGCTCCAGCCACACATGCTTGTAGGGATGCCGGTCGAGCGGCAGCGGGTGCCAGCCGCGCACGGCGGGATGCACGAGCCGGACGGTCGTGAAGTGGTAGATGGGAATGATGGGCAGCTCGTCGAGGAGCATCCCCTCGGCTTCGTTGAGCAGTTTCAGACGGGCGACCGGATCGATGGTGCGGTCGGCGGCGTGGAGCAGGGCGTCGTAGCGGAGGTTGTTCCACCCGGTGTGGTTGTTGCTTGAGCCGCCGCGGAAGACGTCGAGGAAGGACTTCGGGTCGGCAAAGTCGGCCACCCACTCGGAGCGGAGCACGGAATAGTCGAGGGCGCGGCGCTTCGCGAAAAGCGTGGCCTGTTCCATGTTGTTCACCTCGACCGTCACGCCCAGCTGCCGCCACATCTGCTGCACGGCTTCGGCGATCACGCGGTGGTTGCCGGAGCTGTTGATCATGATCTCGACCGCGGGCAGGCCGCGACCTTCGGGGAAGCCGGCCTCGGCGAGCAGGCGTTTGGCCTCCGAGAGATCCTCGCGCACGATTGCTGGCGGCGTGTAGCCGTCGAGGCCGGCCGGCGTGAAGCTCGCGGCGGGGCGTTGGCCGCCGCGCGTGATTTTTTCGGTAAGGGCGGAGCGGTCGATCGCGAGGCTAAGGGCGCGGCGCACCCGCGCGTCGCTCAGACCGGGGCGCGTCGTGTTCAGCCGGTAGAAATACGTGTCGAGAAACGGGCTGATGCGCAGGAAGGGTGAGTTTTCCTTCCGGTAGCTGTCCACCTTGGCGACGGGCAGGGCCTCGGTGAGGTGCAGCTGTCCGGCGCGGAAGGCGCGCTCCTCGGCGTCCACGTCGGCGGCGGGGTGAAAATGGATGGCGTGGAGGCGCACGGTCGCGGCGTCCCAATAGGTCGGAGACTTTTCGACGATGATCACTTCGCTGCGGCGGTTGACCTTGAGCACGAAGGGGCCGTTGCCCACGAGGTTGTCGGGTTCGGTCCATCGGGTGTCGCGGACCGTCGCGCCGCCGTGCTTTTCCAGAGTGGGCAGGTGAACCGGATAAAAGATCGGGTGGGCGAGCAGCGACGGCAGGTAGGGCGCGGGATGGGCCAGCGTGAGGCGCAACGTGCGGTCGTCGAGGGCTTGGGTGCCGACCTGGGCGAAGTCGGCCAGACCGCCCTGATACCAGGACTCGGCGTTCGCGAGGACGAAGAGCATCGCGGCGTTGTCGGCGCCCAGCGACTTGGTCAGCACGCGTTTGATGGAGGCCACGAAATCGTGCGCGGTGACCGGTTCGCCGTTGGACCACCGGGCGTTGGCGCGCAGGTGAAAGGTCCAGACCAGGCCGTCGGCGGAGGTTTCCCAGCGCTCGGCGACGCCCGGGGCGGGGGCACCGGTCTCGGGGTGTTCGCCGACCAGGCCCTCGAACAGGGTGGAGGCGACGTTGATCTCGGGCAGGCCGGTGATGAGGTGCGGGTCGAGGCTGGAGAGGTCGGCGGAGAGACCGCGGTGGAGCACTTGTTCGCGGGTGCCGCGCTCGACGGCGGTCTCGCGCTTTTTGCACCCGGGGGCAATCGCCACCAACAGGCACGAGAAGGCGCAAAATATCAGAGGTAGGACAGACCCGAGCTTAGCCCGCTTTTCGTGCATTTTCGTGCCTCTTCCTGGCTAGGCTTTCCGGATCAGGGCCACGGCGTGGGCGGCGATGGCGAGGCCGCGGCCGATGTCGTCGCTGCCCTCGTTGGTCGTGGCTTTCAGGCCGACGGCGTCCACGGGCAGGCCGGTGGAGCGGGCGAGGGCGGCCTTCATCTCGGCGAGACGCGGGGCAATCTTGGGTTTCTCGGCGATGAGCGTGGCGTCCACGTTGACCGGGGCCCAGCCGCGTTCGCGCAGCGCGGCGATCACGCGCTGCAGCAGAACCTGGGAATCCGCGTTCTTCCACTGCGGATCGGTGTTGGGGAAAAAGTGGCCGATGTCGGGCAGGCCGGCGGCGCCGAGCAGGGCATCGCAGATGGCGTGGGTGAGCGCATCGGCATCGGAATGGCCGTCGAGGCCGAAAGGCGCGTCGAACTTCACGCCGCCGAGGACGAGGGGCCGGCCCGCGATGGTGCGGTGGATGTCGTAGCCGTGGCCGATGCGAAAGTTCATGGGAGAAAGGTCACCACGAAATCCACAAAATACACGAAAAAATCGGACTCAAGGCGCGGCGAACGGGGCGCGGGAGCCGTTGTTCTGCGTGAGCAAAAACTCCAGGTAGGCGAGGTCGGCGGGGGTGGTGAGCTTGGGATTCGGGTGCGGGTTCTCCAGCAGGGCGACGGGGTGCTTGAGCAGTTCCACGGCGGAGGCGTCGTCGGTGATGGAGAGTTTGCGGGCGGCAACCTTGGCGTAGGCCTTGCAGATGAGGTCGCGGGCGAAGACCTGGGGCGTTTCCATCGCCCAGAGGTGCTTGCGGTCGAGGGTGCGCAGGCGGCCTTCGCCGCGGTGGTCCTTGATGGTGTCGGTCACGCGGTGGGCGAGGACGACGGCGTGCTCGCGGCGGACAATCTTGTAGAGGCCGACCAGCTGCTCGGCGCGCACCAGCGGGCGGGCGCAGTCGTGGATGAAGACGTGGCTGATGTCGTCGGGCAGCTCGGCCAGCGCGGCGGCGACGGAATCCTGCCGCTCCGCTCCGCCACGCACGAAGACGGCGGGCGTGGGGGCGTAGGCGGACAGGCCGACCATCTGGGCCTGGTCACGGTAGGTGACCACGAAGAAATCCACGACTCCACTGCGCACGAAGGTCGCGGCGGCGTGGGCGAACACCGGCTTGCCGCCGAGAGGGGCGAGGACCTTGTCCTCCACCGCGCCATTCATTCTGCGGCTGCTTCCGGCGGCGAGGAGGATGGCGGCGGTGCGGGACATGGGTGGAGTCTAAGTTGAGGGTTTAAGTGGAAGCAACAAGGCCGAGCCGGATGGGCTAGGCGCCGTTGAGCTCGGCGAGGATGGCGCGGGCGGCGGCGGCGGGATCGGCGGCCTTGAGAATAGGGCGGCCGACGACGATGTAGCTGGAGCCGGCACGGGCGGCCTCGGCAGGTGACATCACGCGCTTCTGGTCGTCGCCACCGGCCTCGCCGGAAGGGCGGATGCCGGGGGTGACCAGTTGCGTGGAAGCGGGGAGGGTGCGGCGGAGCAGCTCGACCTCGAGCGGCGAGCAGACCAGGCCGCGCAGACCGGAGTCGGTGGCGAGCTTGCCGAGGCGGGCGACCTGCTCGGCGGGCGAGACGCCCACGCCGATTTCGTTGAGGCCGGCGGCGTCGGTCGAGGTGAGGACGGTCACGCCGAGGAGCAGCAGGTTGGGATTCGTCTTTTCCTGGGCGGCCTTGGCAAAGCGCATCATCTCGCCGCCGCCGGAGGTGTGCAGCGTGAGCATCTTGATGGGCAGCGGGCCGAGCGACTCGACCGCCTTGCCGACGGTGTTGGGGATGTCGTGCAGCTTCAGGTCGAGGAAGATGTCGAAGCCCATGCCGGCGACCTCGCGCACGTAGTTCGGCCCGTAGGCGGTGAACATCTGGAGGCCGAGTTTCACCCAGCGGAGCTGGCCGCGCAACTGGCGGAGGATCGGCGCGGCTTCTTCGCGCGTGGGGACGTCGAGGGCGAGGATCAGGTCGCAGGGCATCGGGGCACCACTAATGGACACTAATGCACACTAATCAAAGAGAGAAATGCGCCAGGCTTTTGGGCTAGGAGCGCATCGGAATATCGTGCATGAGTGGTGCCGAGCATGGACGTGACCGTTTTCAGCCCCGCGAAGATCAACCTGTTCCTGGCCGTGACTGGCCGCCGGGCGGATGGCTTCCATGACCTCGTGTCCGTGGCGGCGCCGTTGGATTTCGGGGACGAGTTGAAGGCGGAAGCCGGAGGCCGGAGAACGGAGACCGGAGGAGTTTTTTCGTTGGAGTGCGACCATGCCGAGGTGCCGGTGGATGGGAGCAACCTCGTGTTGAAGGCAGCGGAGGCCTTTGCGCATACCACGGGGTGGTGCGAGCCGGTTCACTTCAAGTTGACCAAGCGCATCCCGATGGGCGCGGGGCTCGGCGGTGGCAGCAGCAACGCCGTGGCGGCGCTGCGCGCGCTGAACCGGCTCTCCGGCGACAAGCTTGATGCCGCCGGCCTTGAGCGGTTGGCCGCCGGGTTGGGGTCGGACTGTGTGCTGTTTTTGCGCGATGCGCCGGTGGTGATGCGCGGACGCGGCGAGCGGGTGGAATTACTGCCGGCGCCCGCGGCGAAGCGGTTGTGCGGGCGTTCCGTGCTGCTGTTTAAACCCGGTTTCGGGATCAGAACGCCTTGGGCCTACGGGCGAATGGTGGCGCGCGGCACCGACTACCTGCCGGTGCCGGCGGCCGAGGCGAAGCTGGCCGGGTGGTTGGGCGGGGCGGCGCCGGCCGAGGAACTTTTATTCAACAACATGGAGCCGGCGGCGTTTGAGAAATATCTCGCGCTGCCGGTGCTGTTGGCACGGTTGCGCCGGGAGTTCGGCGTGGCGGTCGCGATGAGCGGCAGCGGCAGCACCTGTTACGCGCTGGTGCGTGACCCTTCGGCAGGCTCAGGGCAGGCGGGGCCGTCCGAGGTCGTAACGCAAATGAAACACCGCATCCGCGAGCTGTGGGGGCCGGGAATATTCATGCGGGAGGCGCGGCTGGTCTAGTTCCGCATTGACCGGGTCGCGCGCCGGTTCGTTAATCGCGCAGCGCGCCGACATGCCGACCCCCGCCAAAAGCGAAATCATCGTCCAGGGCCTCGCCGCTTCCAAGGGCATCGCCTATGGACAGGTGTTTCTCTACCTGCAGAGCGAGCTGGAGATCCCGCGTTACTCGGTGGACCCCGACAAGCGGGTGGCCGAAATCGCGCGCTTTGAGCAGGCGTTGATCGCCACGCGCCAGCAGGTGGCCAAGATCCGCGAGCAGGTCACCAAGAACCTCGGCGAGGAGGAGGCCCTGATCTTTGACGCGCACCTGATGGTGCTCGAGGACCAGGCGCTGATCGGAGAGACCATCCGCGATTTCCAGAAAAGCGGCCTGAACATCGAGACCTGCTTCAACGCCGTCGCCCAGCGCTATATCCAGGCCTTTGCCGAGATTGACGACGAGTATCTGCGCGAACGTGCCGCCGACATCAAGGACGTGGCCAAGCGCGTGCTCCATGTGCTCCTCGGCCAGACCGCCGGTAGTCTCACCGAGCTGGTGGAGAAGCGCATCATCGTGGCGAACGACATCTCGCCCTCCGAGGCCGCCGGCATCGACCGCAGCGCCGCCCTCGGCATCGTGACCGACGCCGGCAGCCGCACCAGCCACGCGGTGATCGTCGCCCGCTCGATGAAAATTCCCGCAGTGGTGGGCGCCGAGGGCCTCACGACCCGGCTGAAGGACACGGATTGGCTGCTCGTGGACGGCTACGAGGGCGTGGTGGTCATCAATCCGTCGGAGCAGACGCTGTTCCGCTACGGCAAGATCCAGAAGGCCAAGCAGACCTTCGAGTCGCGCCTGCTCGCCGCCAACGACCTGCAGGCCGAGACCCTTGACGGCGTGCCGGTTTCATTGCGCGCCAACATCGAAAAGCCCGACGAGATCGCGCTGGTGAAACAATACCGCGCGGCCGGCGTGGGGCTTTACCGCACGGAGTTTCTGTTTCTCAGCACCGACCGGATGCCGACCGAGGACCAGCAATACGCGGCCTACCGGGAGATAGTGGCCGGCATGGCCCCGGCACCGGTGACGATCCGCACGCTGGATGTCGGCGGCGACAAGCCTCTGCCGGGCGATCCCACACTGATCGGGCCCGAGGCCAATCCTTTCCTGGGGTTCCGTGCGATCCGCATGTGCCTGGAAAACCCCGAGCTGTTCAAGACGCAGCTGCGCGCCATCCTGCGCGCCAGTGCGCACGGCAAGGTTGAGGTGATGTATCCGATGATTAGCGGTGTTGAGGAGCTGGACCGGGCGAACACCCTCCTCGCCGAAGCCAAGGCCGAGCTTCGGCAGCGCAAGCTCGCCTTCGACGACAACGTCAGCGTGGGCACGATGATCGAGATCCCCAGTGCGGCCATCGCGGGCGACCTGCTGGCCGAGCGCAGCGGATTCTTCAGCATCGGCACCAACGACCTCATCCAATACCTGCTGGCCATTGACCGCGGCAACAGCCGCATCGCCCACCTCTACGACCCCACGCACCCTGCGGTCATCCGCGTGCTCAAGCAGATCGTGGAAACGGGGCATGCCCGCGGCCTGAAGGTCAGCGTGTGCGGCGAGATGGCCGGCGACGCCCTTTATGCGCCTCTCCTGCTCGGCCTCGGCGTGGACGAACTGAGCATGACGCCCACGCTCGTGCCTTCCGTGCGCTACTTGGTTCGCGCGATGAAAATGAGCGACGCGAAGAAACTGGCGGCCGAGGCGCTCAAGCAGAGCGACGCGAAGAAAACCTTCGCGCTGGTCGAGGCTTTCTACAACGAGCGGATGAAGTCCGAGTAGGTTTCACGCCGACGACCCGCGAAGGATCGGCGCGAGCCGGTCGTAGTCCCAGCAGAGCAGGAAGACACTGCCCAGCAGCATCAGGCCCGTGATGACCGGCGTGCCGCTGAATTGCATCGAGAGCGTGATGAGAAAAATGTTCACGATGATGGGAAAATAGACGACCGCGCCCAGCGTGGTGGTGCGTGGGATCAAGAGGAGCAGCGCGGCGAGCAATTGGGCTGCGCCGAGGAAATTCCAATACCAGCCGGTGCGGTAGAGCCCCTCGAAGAAGAACCCAACCGGGTTGTCGAGCGGCAGGGTGGTGAAGCGATTCCCCGCGAGTTTGGTCCAGCCCGACGGTAGAAAGCCGAGAGCCAGCAGGACTCGGGTCACAACCGCCAGCCGGCCCAGCCAGCGGTTGCGCCGGGCGGTGGCGTGCAGACGGTCGAGGAAGAGCCAGAATGCAGTCATCGGGTGGTGTTAACCGGGACCGAACACGATGGCTGGGCGAAGATGACGGCCGGACGAACGGTCGGCCCGGGCGGTTATTTCCCGCCCTTCACGCCGCTGGCGAGAAGGGTTTCGAAATGCGGGGCTTCCTCTTCGCGGGCGACGATGTTGACCTCAACCTGGGCGAAACCGGCGGACCTGAGGAAACCGTGCAGGGCGCTCTCCTTGAAGCCGAGCCAGAGGTCGTGGTAGAGCTCACGGGCTTTCTCGAAGTTGTGTTCCTTGAGGTCGAGCACGAGGAGCTGGCCGCCGGGCTTCAGGATGCGGAAGGCCTCGTTGACGGCGGTCTGCGGGTGGCTGGCGTGGTGCAGGGCCTGAGAGAGAATGGCGAGGTCCACTGATTTGTCGGGCAGGGGAACTTGCTCGATGTCGCCGAGTTTGTAGGCGAGGTTGGCGAGGCCGTTCTTCTTCGCCAGCTCGGTGCCGACCTCGACCATCTTGGGGGAGTTGTCGATGCACCAGACGCGCTCGGCGCGGCGGGCGAGCAGCTGGGAGACGAGGCCCTCGCCAGCGCCGAGGTCGGCCACGGTGATCGCGGGCACGAGGCGCAGGGCGAGATGGCCGAGCGCCTCCCAAGAGCGGCCGGGGCAGTAGCCCTTGCCGAGGCGGCCGGCGATGAGGTTGAAATACTGCTCGGAATGCTGGCGACGTTTCTGGAGCGTGCGCTCGAGGCTGCTGCGGTCGTCGGTGGACTCGGGCAGGTCGGCCACGGAGTCGCAGGCGGCGCGGAGCACGGTGACAAGCTTGGGGCTGAGGTCGGCGCGCAGGGAATAGAAGGCCTTCTTGCCGTCGCGCCGGTCGCTCACGAAACCGGCCTGGCGCAGCAGGCCGAGCTGGGAGGAGATGCGCGACTGGCCCATGCCGAGGATTTCCTGCAGCTCGGCGACGGAGAGTTCCTCCTTCAGCAGGAGGGCGAGCAGGCGCAGCCGGGTGGGGTCGGAGAGAACCTTGAGACTGTCCCAGGAGTCGGTCATGCGGCCCCCGACCTATGGGGAGGAATGCGGGGGATGACAAGCATGGGGGTGGGGCCGGGTTGCCGGTGGGATCCGCCTTCGCCCGAGTGGGCTACGGCGCGATTGTTTTCCGGCGTAGCCGAAAAACAAAAAGGCCGCGCGGGTGGCGCGGCCGGGGGAGGCGGGATTCGGAGATCCCGCCCTGCGGGGGGCTCAGGACTTGGCGTCCACGAAGCGGGTGATGCTGGAGATCTGATACTCGTGCTGCACGCCGCCGATCTTGAGCTTCACGTGTTCGCCGACCTTCTTGGCGAGGAGGGCCTGGCCGAGCGGGGTCTTGTAGGCGATGCGGTGGGCGTCGGGATCGCTGTCCCAGGCGCCGAGCACGGAGTAGCGAACGGCCTTGCCGGTGGCGATGTCGCGCAGGTCCACGACGGTGCCGACGGAAATCTGGTCGGTGGTGGCCTCGGTGAAGTCGGTGATGCGGGCGCGGGCGAGGTCGCGCTCAAGCTGGGCCTTCTGGCCCATGAGCACGCTCTGGTCCTGCTTGGCCATCTTGAACTCGGAGTTTTCCTTGAGGTCGCCGTGCTCGCGGGCGACGGAGATGGCCTTGGAGTTCTCGGGGATGCGCTTGGAGACGATGTCCTCGTATTCGAGGCGCTTCTTCTCGTAACTCTCGCGGGAGACGAGGAGCTGGTCCTCCTTGGTGTCGGCCTCGCCGGAAACCAGGGACTGGAGGGAAGGGAACAGCTTGATGAAGCGGGCGAGCAGGGACTTCTTGGTGAGTTCCTCGAAGCCTTGGTTGAGCAGCAGGCTGTTGCCGAGGTCGCGGGCGGTCTCGGTGTCGGCGGCGGCCAGGAGGTCGGAGATAAGGTCGGCGTCGTCGCTCAGGGCCTCGGCCAGCGGGATGCGGCGGGTGCCGGCGGACTGGAGGGCCTCGTAGTCGATCGCGAAGAAGATGGCGCCGAGGAGGCGCGGGTTGATGAGGTCGTGCAGGAGCTTGCCGAACTTCTTCGAGTGGCGGTTCTTGATGATCCAGAGGAGGACCGGGGCGCGGAGGTTCTGCTCGGTCTTCCAGCGCTTGAGGACGGTGGCGAGCTCGTCGGCCTGGCCGTGCTCGAGGAGGAAGTTGATGCACTCGGTGGTGAACTTGCCCTGCGAGGTCTTGAGGAGGGCGAAGGTGATCTCGCGCCACTCGAGGGGGTGGGTCTCCTTGACGAGATCGAGGAAGCGGGACTGGAAATGGACGGGAATCTTCTCGGCGATGGCGGGCAGGCCGCGCACTTCCTTGATGAGCTCCGACTGGTTGGGCGAGCTGGTGCCGACCTCGTGGCCAAGGATCTTGGCGAGTTCATCGCGCACAAAGGCGCCGTAAAGGCGTTCGGCGGCGTCAAGCTGGTTGCTGTCGCGCACGGCCTCGGTGATGCCGTTGAGGACGGTGCCGAGCGACTGCTTGGCCTCGTCCTTGATGGAGGCGGCGAGGAGGTCCTCGGCAAGGGAGATGCGGCGGCGGGCGGAGCGGGTGTTGGAGAACTCCTCCATGATCTCCGACTCGGCGGTGACGGGCTCGTCACGCAGCACGTAGAGTTCGGTTTTCTTGGCGGGGACGCCGACGCGCGGATCCTTGATCAGCTGTTTCTTAACGCTGGAGAACCACTTCTTGAACTTCTCGTCGCCGATGACCTGGGCCAGGACGATCTCCAGCTCGATGGCGCTGGCGGCGTTGTTCGGGTAGGCGGAAAGGGTGTCGATCACGAGCTGGACCGGGTCGTCCTCGATGAGCTGCTTGATCTTGGCGGCTTCGGTCTCCTTGCGGGCGAGGATGTGCTTGGGGGAGAGGACGTCCATGCTGCTGACGCAGAAGACGGGGTCCATGCGGTGGGCCTTCTTGCCCTTGAAATCGATGATGAGCTTCTGGTCGGCGTCGTCGTAGTCCTTGATCTGGCCAAAGCCCCAGCTGCGGTGGACGACGTAGGAGCCGGGCTCCATCGCCTCCAGCTTGGCTTTGGACGCCTTGAGGGCGGGGTGCTTGCTGAGGATCGCGGAGATGGCTTCGGAATTCATATTTGCGTATCGAGTCGGTGAACCGATTAGTTCAGGCGACAATGATGAGGGATGTCAAACAGGGTTTAAATCCGGCTCCGGAAGCCGCCAAGCCCCAGCCGAGCGGCTGGGTGGCGGCGGCCGGGCTGGTCGAACGTTGGCTGGCGCGGTCCGAGCGCGTGGACACGCTGCTGGAAGGACTTGCGCCGGGCCTCAGCTCGCAGGAGCGCGCCCGGGCGCAGCAACGGTTTTATGGCGTGGTCCGCTGGGCCAGTCGCTTGGCGGCCGGTCTGGCCGGTCTGATGACCCATCCGCCGCGCACCAAGGTGAAGGCCGTGCTGATGATCGCCGGTTTCGAGCTTTTGGAAGGGGGGCCTCAGCTTGCGGCCAAGGTGATTCACCATGCCGTGGAGCGGGCCAAGTCGGTTTGCAGCCCCAAGGAGGCCCGGTTGGTCAACGCGGTGGCCCGCAAGCTGGCGGACCGGCTGGCGGCCAGGCCGGCCGACCTTGCGACCGAGTTCGCCCACCCGGAATGGCTGGTTGCGCGCTGGACGCGGCAGTTTGGCGCCGAGACGACCCGGAAATTGCTCGAATGGAACCAGCAGCCCGCGCCGGTTTATGCCCGCTGGCGGGTCGAGGCCCCGGTGCCTGATTTCCTGACGCCGACCCGCTGGGCCGGTTATTTCGAGGTGCAGTCCGGTCATTGGGAGGAGATCCGGCGGCTGGCGACCGAGGGCGCGCTCTACCTGCAGGATCCGTCCACACGGTTGTGCATCGAGCTGCTGGCGCCGCAGGCCGGCGAGACGATCCTCGACGCCTGCGCCGCGCCCGGCGGCAAGAGCCTGCTCATCGCCGACACGATGAAGAGCGGTCGCGTCGTGGCGCTCGATGAGCCCGCGCCCCCGGGCAAGACCGACATCCGCCTCACCCGTTTGAAGGAAAACCTCGCGCGCGCCCCGCACGGCGTGACGGTGGCGATGGTCGAGGCCGACCTGACCAAGGTGAACACGGTCTTCTACCGCAACCTGAGCCTGCCCGAGAGCTATGATGCGGTGCTCCTTGACGCGCCCTGCTCGAACACCGGCGTCATGCGCCATCGCATCGACGTGAAGTGGCGCCTGCAGGACGGAGATTTTGGCCGTCACCAGCAGCAGCAGCTGTCGCTTCTGCACGCGGCCGCGCGGCTCGTGCGGCCCGGCGGCCGGTTGGTTTACAGCACCTGCAGCATTGATGCCGACGAGAACGACGGGGTGATCAAGGCCTTCCTCGCCAGCCGCGTGGGCAGCCGGGCCAAGCTGGCGCGCAGCGTGCAGGCCTATCCTTGGACCGACGGCCATGACGGCGCCGGGGCGTTCTTGTTCGAGATGACCAGCTGAGGGCGAGCCTGCGCTCCAGCCGTCGCCAAGCCTATGGCTGGCAGGCCGCGCAGGCTTTCCATCTGAGTTTCGATCAGCCCGCACTCCGCGCAGGCTCTACACGTCTACGGCACCAGTTCGAACACCTGCGCCTCGTGGTCGGTTTCCTGCGAGCCGGAGAGGAAGGTGTAGGTGATCTTGGGCGAGGTGCGCACGATCTCGGCGTAACGCTCGAAGGTCCAGTGCTCGACGAGCTCGCCGTTGATGCGCACGCAGAGGTCGCCGGGTTGGGCGCGAATCTGGCTGTTGGGCGTTTCGGGCACGACGGCGAGCAGGCGCCAGTAATTGGGGAAGCGGCGGAATGACAGCCCGGTGCTGCGGCGGCCCGGCATCTCGACGGGGCCCTCGGTCTCGCGCACGAGGGTCACGAGGTGGCGCTGTTGGTCGAAGGTGATGCGGAAGTGGCGCAACAGCTCACCGCCGAGCGAGGAGAGCTGGTCGGTGAGGTCCACCACCGGCTGGTGCACGACCAGGTTGCCCAGCGTGATGTTTTGCTGGAGGCGGCCGACGAGCTGGCGGTTGTCCCCGTGCAGCGACGAAACGATCATGCCGACGCGCGGCCCGTGCACGAAGCGCGGGTTGAGGCCGGCGGGGTTCAGGGAGAGCCCGAGGTCGCTGCCGGTGTCGAGCAGCGTGAAGAAGGACTCGTTGCCCATCTGCACGGGCACCAGCGGCGTGGTCTGCTCGCGGTTGTAGGTGAGCACCGTGGTGCGGGCATTGTTGGTAACCGCCGGGGCGACGACCGGGTGCGGGGCGATCTCGAGCTGGGATGCCGGATAATCGAGCGTGAGCAACGTGTCGCGGAACAGCGGGAAGCCGACGACTCCGTCAATGGCCACGCCCAGGTGGGCGGACAGGTCGGAGAAGTCATAGACAATAGCCGGCACGCGGTCGAAGTGGGCGTCGCCGAGCTGGAAGTGGCGCAGGATGATGGAGGGCAGGGTGATCTCACGGCCGTTGGCGCCGCGCACGGGCAGCGTGCGGGGCGGGGCGCCGCGGCGTTCCTTCTGCTTGAGCGCGTCGCCCAGCGCCGGGGACACGAGCATCACCGAGGAGCCCGTATCGATCATGAAACGGTAGGTTTTGCCGTCGTCCTGCTTCGCCTCGACGAGGAAGAAGTTCGAGAGGATCCGTGCCGGCATGCGGACGGGCTGCGGGATGACCCGGGTGGAGGCCGGGGCGCGGCTGCCCCGGCTGAGGCAGCCCGTGGAGGCCAGGAGACAGAGGACGGAGGCGAGAAGGCAGAGAAACTTAGCCGGCGTGGGGCCGGGTTTCCCTGAACGCGCTGTCCGCGGTCTGTGGGCCGTGGTCATTTGTGCGGGCGCGGCAGGCCGGTGCCCAAGGCGGCGGAGACGAGCAGGATGACACTGGCGATCACGAAGGTGATCGTGCCGCCCGAGTTGAAGAAAAGCCAGCCGGCAACGGCCGGGCTCAGCGCGCGGGCGAGGAAGCCGAGCGAGCGGTAGATGCCGAGCACCTTGCCCTGTTCCTCGGGCTTGGCGTAGAGCGAGACCAGCGAGGAAAGCGCGACGTTGGCGAAGCCCGAGCCGATGGTGCTGAGGGTGAGCATCAGATACATCAGCGGCGCCGATTTCGCCACGCCGATGGCGTAGCCCAGTCCGGCGAAAGCCAAGCCGATGAGCGCCATGCCGCCGACGGCGGAGGGTTTTTCACCCAAGCGCGGCACGAAGCGGCGGGCAAACACGCCCTGGGTGACGATGGAGACGAGACCGATGTTGATGAAGATCAGCGTGAGGTCGCGCGGAGAGTAATGGAGGGCGTCGGCGGTGAAGAAACTGATGACCGACTCGAAGAAGCTGAAGCCGAAGGTCACCACGAAGCCCACGACGTTGACGCGGCGGATGGCGGCGTCGGGCTGCTGGAACAGCGAGTGGAGGGGATTGCGCTCGCGCAGGGTCGCCGCGGCGGCTCCGCGGGCCTCGGGGGGCAGGGTCTCGCGGAACCGGGCCTGCACCCAGAGCAGGTTCAGCAGGCAAAGCGCGAAGGCGATGGCCGCCGGCACGCTGAACGGGTGCACGCCGAACGCGGCGAGCCCGGGCCAGCGATCCAGGAGGTTGAAACCCGCGGTCAGGCCGCCGATGAGCGGACCGGTCAGGAAGCCCAGCCCAAAGGCCACGCCGACGATGCCCATGCCCTTAGCGCGGTTTTCGCGGGTGGTGACATCGGAGACGGCGGCGATGGCGACGGCGATGTTGCCACCCATGATACCGCCGAGGATGCGGCCGGCGAAGAAGAGGAGAAAATTGCCGCTGAAGAACAGCAGCAGGTAGCTCAGGGCGTTGCCCGCGATCGTGAGCAGCAGCACGGGCCGGCGGCCGGTGCGGTCGGAGCGGGCGCCCCAGACCGGCGAGAACACGAACTGCATCAGCGCATAGACCGAGCCGAGGGCGCCGGCGAAAAGCGCGCCGGTGGCCAGATCGGAGGCGTGGGCGGCGTGGGCCAAGGCCTCCAAGTGGCGGATGAGGGTGCCCAGCAGGCCACCTTCGGCCTCGCGGTTCACATACCACTCCAGCATGGCCGGACCGACCGGGAAGAAGATCGAGAAGCCGATCAGGTCGATGTAGAGCGTCAGGAAGATGACGCCCAGGGAGAGGGGCTTGGCGGGTTGGGCTGGCGTGGCGGAAGTCACAAAAGCGCCACGTTGAGCGAAACCGGCCCGCGCGCAAAGCCTGTTTACGGCTTAACCGAGGAGGGGCTTGAGCCGGGTGGTCAACGCGGCCACGTCGAAGGGTTTGGGCAGGTAGCCGGCCACGCCGAGGCTGGCGCAGCGTTGCATCACCTCTCCCTGGCTGAATCCGCTCATGATGACGGCCTGCAGGTCGGGGCGGATCTCGCGCAGGCGGCGCAGCGTCTCGTCACCGGCCAGTCCCGGCATGGTCAGGTCGAGCAGCACGAGGTTGATCGGCCCGCTGTGATTGCGGAGCAGCTCGATGGCGGCGGCACCGTCGGCGGCTTCGAGCGCCGTCAGGCCGAGGAGCGTGAGCGCCTGCTGCGAGACGATCCGCACGGATTCCTCGTCGTCCACCACGAGCACGGTGCCGCGCAGCGAGCCCGGGATCGGGGCGAAGGGCGCCGTCGAGCCAACGGCCTGGGCGGCAGTGGCGGGCAGGAAGAGACGGAACGTGGTGCCTCGTCCGGGCGTGCTCTCGACAAACAGGGCGCCGCTGTGGCTTTGCACGATGCCCAGCACGGCGGCGAGGCCGAGGCCGCGGCCCGAGAACTTGGTGGTGAAAAAGGGTTCGAAGATGCGCGCGAGCACGTCGGGCGGCATGCCGCTGCCGTTGTCGCGCACCTCCAGGCCGACATACCGGCCGGCCGGCCGCTTGGGCGACTGGATCGCGCCTTGGAAAAATTCCGCCGTCAGGTCGCGGGCGAAGGTTTGCACCGTCACCTGGCCGTCGCTGCGCTGGCCCATGGCGTCGGCGGCGTTGATGACGAGGTTCATCACGATCTGCCGCAGCTGGGTGGCGTCGCCCATGACGGCGGGCAGCGGTTCGTCCACCAGCAGGTCGAGGCGCACGCGCTTGCCGACGCTGATTTCGAGGAGGGCGGCCGTGTCGCGGATGAGGTCGGCGAGGTTGATCGGCGCCGTCAGCACCGTGGCGCGGCCTGCGTAGGCGAGCATTTGCGAGCAGAGGTCGGCGGCGCGATGGGAGGCGCGTTCGATCTGCGCGAGCTGGCGGCGGACCTTGTGATTCTCGGGCAGGTCCAGCGCGGCCAGCGAGGTGTTGCCGAGGATGGAGGTGAGGATGTTGTTGAAGTCGTGGGCGATGCCGCCGGCGAGCACGCCAAGGCTCTCGAGCTTCTGCGCCTCCAGCAGCTTGCGCTCGAGCAGGCGTTTCTGTTCCTCGCCGGCATGCCGTTCGGTGATGTCGTTGGCTATGCAACAGATCGCGTAGGGTTTGCCTTGTTCGTCAAACAGGGGAAACCGATGCGAGAGATAGACGGAGTGATCGGCCTCCTCGCCGGATTTCGTCTCGAACTCGACCGGCCGGCCTGCGGCCAGCACCTGGGCGTCCATTTCCCGGTAGCGCTGCGCGGCCTCGGCCGAGACAAAGTCCTCGTCCTTGTGGCCGACAATTTCGTGATGGGACCGGCGGCTGTATTTGCAAAAGGCCTGGTTGCAGAGAAGGAAGCGGCCCTCGAGGTCCTTCAGGAAGATCTGGGCGGGGCTGTGGTCCAGGATGTCCTGCAGGCGGGCCTCGCTGGCCCGGAGCTGGCGGGTGCGTTCCTGCACGATCTGTTCGATCTGGGCGGTGCGCTGCAGGAGATTGTTCACGAAAAGCGCCAGCAGGGCCGTGATGGTGAGGCCGGCGCCCAGGACGACCGCGGGCAGGAGGGACCGGCTGCGTTGCGCCCAACCGGCGTTCTGGCGGACGACCATCTTCCAGGTGCGGCCGCCGAGCATGAGGGTCGTCTGGAGATCGGCGAGGTCGTCGGTCGGAGGGGCAACCAGCGTGGTCGTCGCATCCCGCAGGGGCTCCTCACCGGCGAGATTGGCGTAGAGCAGCTTCGGGTTGGTCCCGTCGCTGACGTCGAAATAATAGGTGTCGAGCGCCTCGTTGGTCGTCAGCTGGTGAGACTGGGCGAGCATGGTCTGGACGAGGAAGACGCCCTGCAAAAAG
>CBINOW010000056.1:0-25909 GCA_966252395.1 uncultured Oleiharenicola sp.
CCGTGCGCGGCAGCGCTTCGACGAACGCCAGGATGTCGGCGACACGCTGCCCGAGCAGCGGCCTTCCGAGGATCAGCCCGGACCAGGCGTAGTCCTCTTCCTCCTGATGCGACCGCGTGTACGACGACGCGCCCGGGCTGAAATTCCTTTTTCAGTGCGCGCACGATCTCGTGCTTGCCGCCCTTGCGCGTGGCCGGATGAGCAGCATCGAATCCGATGTAGTTGCCCGCCGCGTCAAAATCCAGCCGCACCGCCTCGATGCGCCCGATGCCCAGCAACTGCGCCAGCGGCTCGATGACCTGGGTGTAGCCGGCGCTGACGATGACGGGCGTCCAGCCGGCGGCCTTGAGCGCCGCCACCGTCGCCATGGCCGTGGGCTCGATCTCGCGGATATACTGTCCGCCGATGGCCGCGGCCTCGGCCCGGCCGGGGCGGATGATTTCCAGCCGGCGGGCGAAGACCGATTCGAGCGGGATTTTGCCATCCATGGCGTCGTTGGTCATCTGGGCAACCTGGGCCAGCACGGCGGGCCCGCGCAGGCGGGCGAGTTCGTCAACGCCCTCGATGGCGCTGAGGGTTGAATCGCAGTCGAGGCAGAGCAGCTTGGTCGGTTGGGTCACCACGAAGGACACGGAACACAGAGAAGCAGGCGGAGGGAAGATTTTTTGGCTGCCATGACGCCGACGCCCCAGGCCTGAAACGCTGTGGAGATCCGCCTTCGCCCTGTGGGCTGCGGCGCGATTGTTTTCCGGCGCAGCCGGAAAACAAAAAAGCCCTCCGCGAGGGAGGGCTTCGGAGAGCGGGACTGGCGGCCGGCCTTACTTGGCCTTGGCGGTGCCGCGCTTGAACTTCGTGGTGAACTTCTCGACGCGACCGGCGGTGTCCACGAGGCGCTTCTCGCCGGTGTAGGCGGGATGCGAATCCATGGTCACGTCGCGCACCACCACGAAATAGTCCTGACCGTCGATCTTCTCGACGCGGGCGGACTTCATCGTGGACTTGGTGAGAAATTTCTTGCCTGTTCCGATGTCGAGGAAGCAGACGTTGTTGAGAGCGGGATGGCCTTCGGTCTTCACGGGAAAGGGAGGGAGGTTAATCAGCCTTGGCGCGCCTTGTAGCGCGGCTCGACCTTGTTGATGACGTAAATCTTGCCCTTGCGGCGGACAACCTGGCACGCCGGGTGACGCAGCTTGGCGGATTTGATGGAGGAAACGACTTTCATCAATGGACAGAAGAAGGGGCCCGCGCGAAGCAGTGTCAAAGGAAAATATTTTTTATGCGGGTACTATCTCTTCGTCAGGACCGCCGTAGCTTGCTTGGCGGCCGGAGCACGGGCGACGGCGATTACACCACTGCTGTAACTCCCTGACAGGCCTAATTTACGGTCGGATCATCCGGCGCATCGGCCAGCACCCGGAGGTCGGGCTCCACATGGGTGAGCAGGTGACGCCACAGGGGCACGCCATCGTGCTTGAGCAGCCAGTCGCCCTCGACCGGGGTGGTGAGCCAAGTGTCATGGCGTAGCTCGTTCTCCAACTGGCCCTGACTCCAGCCGGAGTAGCCGAGAAAAGCCCGCATGGTCAGCCCGGGTTGGCCCACCAGTTCACGGGCACGATCGATCTCGACGCCAAAGGTGAGCTGAAAGGCCTTGTCGGCGGGAATCCATTGCCAAGTCACGATGATCAGGTTCTCCCGGTCCACCGGTCCGCCGGCATAGAGCGGCACGCCGGCGAGCGGGCTGGTCGCGAAGCTGAGGTTCAACTCGCCCAGCTGTTTGCCCAGTGGCCGGTTGAGCACCACACCCATCGCGCCCTGGGCATCGTGGCCGGAAAGCAGCACCACGGTGCGGCGGAAATTCGGATCACGCAGCACCGGATGTGCCAGCAACAGCTGGCCGGCGAGGGTCGGGGTTTTCCGCGCGGTGCGGCGTTCCTTCATGACAAAACAGGCGCGTCGGGCGCTCAGAGCTTGATGATCTTCACGCCGGCATCCCGCAGGATGGGGCGCACGAGCGCGTCATTGCGGTAGTCCTCGTGGTATCTGATCTCGGCGATGCCGGCAGCTGCGAGAATCTTGGCGCAATTAATGCACGGGTAATGCGTCACGTAGGCGGTGCAACCGTCCACGCTGGAGCCGCGGCGGGCGGCGTCGGCGATGGCGTTCTGCTCGGCATGGACCGTCGCCTGTTCATGGCCGTCGCGCATGCGCGAGGAGTGCGGGGTGCCGGGCAGCCAGCCGTTGTAGCCGGCGGCGATGAGACGGTTCTTGCGCTCGCCGGAGGAGACGATGACGCAGCCGACGTTGAGCCGCTCGCAGTTGGATCGCGAGGCGATGAGCTTGGCCGTGGCCATGAAATACTCGTCCCAGCTGGGGCGCTGCGTGAACGCCTCGGTCGCCTGGGCGACGAGGGCGATGGGGTCGTTCTTCTGCTTGCGGGCCGGCATGCTTTCCACGGTGCGCTGGCGACGATGCGAGGCAACCCGTAAACACCCGCTTGCACGGCAGGTTCCCCTGCCCCAGCCTCCGCCCATGGCTTCGCTCCAACAGCTCGTGGAATACTGCGACAAGCGCACCCGCCGGTCGTCCTTCAAGGACTACCCGGGCGCAGTCAACGGCCTGCAGGTCGCCAACGATGGACGCGTCACGCGCGTCGGCGCCGCCGTGGACGCCGGGCTCGTGCCCTTTGAACGAGCGGTTGAGCGCGGCGTGGATTTCCTGATCGTTCATCACGGCCTGGTCTGGGGCGGCGTGCAGCCGCTGACCGGCGCGGTTTACGGCCGGTTTGCGGCCCTCGTGCGCGGCAACTGCGCGGTTTACTCCAGCCACCTGCCCCTCGATGCCCACGAGGAGATCGGCAACAACGTCGTCCTCGCCCGCCAGCTCGGCCTCAAGCCCCGCCGCCAGTTCCTGCCGCACGAGAACGAGCTTATCGGCTGGATCGCGCCCAATAAGTTCAAGCGCAGCCAGCTCGTCGCCCGCCTGGAGGAACTTTACCCGCGCGTCGTTTCCATCGAATGCGGCGCCGCCGTGCCCAAGCTCGTGGCCTTCTGCAGCGGCTCCGGCAACGGCGCGGTGCCCCACCTGATCGCCGCCGGCGTTGACACCCTGATCACGGGCGAGTTGCGCGAAGAGTGGTTCAACTACGCGCAGGAACACCGCCTCAACCTCCTCTGCTGCGGCCACTATGCCACGGAAACCCACGGCGTGAAGGCCCTCGCCGCCGAGCTGGCCAAAAAATTCCGCCTGCCTTGGGAGTTTATCGAAACGGAAAACCCGCTCTAGCCACCGCGACCCACCACGAAACACCCAAAATCCACGAAATGAGCCTTCTCCTTTGGTCTATTTCGTGTCTTTCGTGGTGACCAAACCGAAGATGAAGAAGTTCGCCATCCTGCACGGCCCCAACCTCAACCGCCTCGGCAAACGCGAGCCGGAGATCTCCGGCACGGCCACGCTCAAGGATCTGGAGAAACTGATCCGCGCCGAGGCGCGCCGGCTCGGCGTGGGCGTCACCTTCTTCCAGTCCAACCACGAGGGCGCGCTCATCGACCGCATCCACGCCCTCGCCGACCGCGGCATCGCCGGCTACATCGTCAATTTCGGCGCCTACACCCACACCAGCATCGCCCTGCACGATGCCCTGAAGAGCGTGGCCCCGCTGCCGGCGGTCGAGGTCCACATCTCCGACATCAGGAAGCGCGAAAAATTCCGCCGGCATTCCTACACCGCCGCCGCCTGCATCGGCATGATCAGCGGCAAGGGCTTCCCCGGCTACCTCGATGCGCTCCGGCAGTTGGCCGCGCTGTGACCCATGGGCCAGCACCTGCCTGACTTCGCCGAACCGCGCTGGTTCGTGTGCCACACCAAACCTCGCTGCGAAAAGAAATTCGACGACCTCGTGGCCCGCGAACGCTTCGCGCACTACCTGCCGCTGATCCAAAGCGTCCGCCGCTACGGCACGCAGAAGAAGGTGTTCACCAAGCCGCTTTTCCCCGGCTACGTGTTTGTCCGGATCGAGCCCGAGAAAAAGACCCGCATTTACCAGCAGGATCTGCTGGTGCGCGCCATGCTGGTGGACAACGAAACCGTCTTCCTGCGCCAGCTGGAGGACGTGAAGACCGTCTGCGCCTCCGGCCTCGAGGCCATGGTCCACCCCCTGATGCGCAAGGGAACCCTCGTGAAGGTGACTGGCGGCCCGCTGAAGGGGCTTGAGGGCTATGTGGACGATCCGGCGAACCCGCAGGGAATCGTCGTGTCTGTGGACGTGCTCCAGCAGGGGCTGCTGGTGCGGCTGCCGCTGGAAAGTCTCCAAATTCTGCCCTGACCCAACCGTGCGCCACGTTTTCATTTTCATTTTAACCGTCTCGCTCGGCCTCCAGGCCGTCGCGCAGACCGCCGCCCCGACCGACAACACCAACCCGGCCCAGAACGGCCCCTCCTTCCTCACCAAGGTCCGCGGCATCTTCGACTTCGACCTGCCCGACATCGATCCCGCGGGCACGGTGAAGCTGACCCTCCATCCCCACCTCGGCGACCTGGTGCGGCGCGACTACATGCGGTTGGACACCGGTTTTCGCTGGGCGATCAACGACCATTTCGAGATCAGCCCCGAGGCCGCCGTGTATTTCACGCACGGTTTCGGAGGCGGCAACGACGGCTACGGCATCGGCGAACTGCGGCTGGGCTCCAAATACATCGTCCGCGCCTGGCCCGATCCCGACATGGAAACCAGCCTCTTCCTCAACGTCGAGGTGCCGGTCGGCAGCCCGCCCATCAACCTCACCGACGGACTCAACCACTTCGCGCCGGGATTCCTCGTGCAACATCATTCTACCCGCAACCGCCGGCTCACCACCTTCGCCGGCGCGGGCATGGATCTCGTTTCGCAGAGCGACATTGCCGGCACGCCTGTGCGCAACCAGCCGCTCGACGACTCGATGAACTTCACCGCCGGCGCCATCTACGACCTCGGCCAGATCAAGTGGACCCTCTCCGCCACCTACGCGACGACGGCCGTGCTGGGCGACGTGACCGATCACTTCTTTTATTTCCGCCCCAACCTTCTCTGGTCGGTGCCGCGCCGCTTCACCTTCAATTCCAAGACCCAATGGCTGCTCGGTCTCGGTCTGCGGGCCTCGTGGGGCCCCGATGGCAGCGAACTGAGCTTCAGCAACCGCGTCCGCGCCGAGGTGACCTTCCGCCAGGTGGTTGAAAACATCCGTTCCCGACGGAAAGAGTCCGGCGAAAAGCCCTGAGTCGCGCGTTCAGCGCCAGGTCCACAGCCAGCCGATCAGGTGCAGCGAACCGCACGCCACCAGCGCGGCGGCGAAATCGTCCGCCACGATCCCCCACCCGCCCGGCCAGCGTTGCAGCCGTGCGATGCCGAGCGGTTTCAGGATGTCGAACAACCGGAACAGCCCTAAGCCCACGACGAGCACCGCCCACGATGGCCACCCGGTGAAACTCGCGCTTTGCCAGCCGAGAAAGACCAGCGGCATCACGATGAACTCGTCGAGGTTGACCTCGCCCGGATCACTCTTGCCCAGGCGACGCGCCGCCTCGCCCGTGAGCCCGACCGCGACGTAACTGAGCATCGTCGTAATCAACAGCGTCGGCACCCAGCCGATGCGCCCGAAAAACACCAACGTGTAGAGCACCCCGGCCAGCGAACCCCACGTCCCCGGCGCCGGCAACCGCGTGCCGAGCGGCCCGAGCGTGGCGGCGGCCACCACCAGCTTCGCCGGCAGCCAGCGCGGCCATTGCGGTTCAGCCAGCCGCATGACCTCAGTCCAGCACCACGTGACCGTGGCGGCGGAAATAGGAATAGCCCGACGTGATCGTGAGCACGGCCGAGAGCACGAACAGGCCGAGGCCGGTCCAGTGCACGATGTCGATCGCCAACCGTTCGTTGCCGAAGACATCGGCGAAATCACGCGAGAACATCCGCGCGCCCATCAGCCAGCCGATGGCATTGAGCTGGATGAAGGTCTTCACCTTGCCGCCCTGGTCGGCCTCGATGGTGATGCCCTTGACCGCCGCCGCCATGCGCATGCCCGATACGGCGAACTCGCGGCCCAGGATGCACAGCAGCAGCACCATGGCCGCGACCTCGTGGCCCATGAAATACCCGCCCACGACCAGCGCGATCATCAGGCCGATGACCATCACCTTGTCGATGATCGCATCCATGAACCGGCCGAACGACGACACCTCGCCGCGTGCGCGCGCCACCATGCCGTCGAACCAGTCGGTCAGCGCCGCCGCGATGAAGAGCCAGAACGCGATGGTCGCGGCCCACTGGAACTCGCGGTTCATCAGCCAGACAATGATGAACATCGCCGGCACGCGGGAGACTGTCATCCAGTTCGCGATGGTGAAACGCATGAGCGCGAGTCGAGCGCCCGCCCCCGGCCTTGGCAACCGGGATTTGACGCAAAACAGCCTCGCCAAAACTGGCCGCGCCAAGTTGATTGTCATCGCGAGGCCCGCCCGGCGGGCCGTGGCGATCCAGCCATTTCGACAAGCTCAAGGTCCCGAGCCTGTCGAGGGACTGGATTGCTTCGTCGCCTCCAGCTCCTCGCAATGACCAAATCGGTCGCATGAAGCACTGCATCTACCCCGGAACCTTCGACCCGATCACCAACGGCCACCTCGATGTGCTGGAACGCGCCGCGCGCCTGTTCGACCGCGTGACGGTTGCCGTTGCGCTGAGCTCGACCAAGTCGCCGCTCTTCAACGCCGCCCAGCGCGTCGAGCTCATCAAGGGCAACGTCGGCCACCTCAGGCATGTCGAGGTCGTCAGCTTCGACGGCCTGCTCGTGGATTTCGCGCGTCAACAGAAGGCGCACGCGATCATCCGCGGCCTGCGCGCGTTCTCCGACTTTGAATTCGAGTTCAACATGGCGCTGATGAACCGCCACCTTGAGCCCAACGTGGAAGCGATCTTCGTCATGCCGAACGAAAACTACAGCTACACCAGCTCCACGCTCGTGAAGCAGATCGCCAAGCTGGGCGGCGATGTGACGAAATTCGTGCCGGCCAACGTCGTCGCCGCATTGAACGCGGCGCGTTGAGCCGGATTGACCTTTTCCGCGCCGCGGTGCGCCCTCTCCCGGAATCCGTTACCCCGGCATCCCCACCTGCCGCAGCGCCTCGTAGGTCGCGATGCCGGCTGCGGTCGAGAGGTTGAGCGAACGCAGTTCGCCATTGGCGTGCGGGATTTTCACGCGCCGGTCGTCGTTGAGTTCCGCATGCAGCCAGTCCGGCGCACCCGACTCCTCGTTGCCAAAAACCAAACCGTCGCCGTCGGCGTAGCTCACATCCCAGAGGCGTCGCGTGGCATGCGTCGTAAACAGCCACAGCCGCCGGGGCGCCGCCGCGCTCGCCTTGAAGGCGGTCCAGTTCTCATGGTGGTGCACGTCCAATGAAAACCAGTAATCCATCCCGGCCCGCTTGAGGTTTTTGTCGGTAACTTCAAAGCCGAGCGGGTGGATCAGATGCAGCCGCGAACGCGTCACCGCGCACATACGGCCGATATTGCCGGTGTTTTGCGGAATCTGCGGCTGAAAGAGCACAACGTGCAGCATGCTGCGCCATCATGAGTTAATGCGCTGGACGGCAAGCCGTAATCCATCCAGAAAGAAACCGCCAGCGGGCCACGGCACCTCTCCCCCTGTATGTCACTCTCGACGAATAAATATGCGGGCAAGATCGTCGTTCTGGTTGACGACGAATTCTCCTACATCGACCTCTTGCAACAGCTGCTGAGCGACCACCTCGCCTGCCCTGTGCACGGCTTCACCAAGCCCGCCGATGCGCTTCGCGCGATCCCCGGACTCAACGTCGGCATGATCATCTCCGACTACCAGATGCCCGACATGAACGGCCTGCAGCTCATCGCCGAGGTGCAGAAGATCAATCCCTCCATTCCTGCCGTGATGATCACCGCCTACAACATGTCGTTCACGCCGCGGGAACTCGCCTCCGTGCCCTCGTTGAAGGCCATCGTTCGCAAGCCTTTCAAGTGGACCGTTCTCGCCGAGGAAGTCGTGAAACACTGGCCCGACCCCCACCCGCCGAAGGTCAAGGTCGTCACCGTCACGGGCAATCCGTTCAAGACTGCCTGACGGCAGCCAAACCCACCGGGCTTCACGCCCGGCGGATTACACTCAGGCCGTCGTTGTCGGTGTGGAGCGACCGAACGGTCGCGGAAAGTTTGTGCGCCGCGAAGGCGCCGACCATCGCGCGCCCGACCTTGGCCGCATCCTTGGGCCGAGCCACGCACAGCACGGTGGAGCCGCTGCCGCTCAGCCAGCCGGTCAAAGCTCCGGCCGCGATGCCGGCCTCGATCGCGGGCTTCGCCCCCGGGATCAGCGGCAGACGATAGGGCTCGTGCAGAAAATCCTTCACCGCGTGGCGCAGCCGGTCGTATTCGCCGGACAAAAACGCCGCGACCACGTAGGTCGCGCTGTTCACGCTCTTGACCGCGTCGAAATACGGCAGCTCCTTCGGCAGGATGCCGCGCGCCTTCTTGGTCTCCAGCTCCTGGTCGGGCGAGGCGCAGACGAAACAGAGTTCCTTCCCGATGGGCTTGCGCAGCACCCCGAGCAGTTCGCCGGTGTGGGCGTCGCAGCGCGCGACACAGAAGCCGCCGATTACCGCCGGCGTGGCGTTGTCGGGGTGGCCTTCCAGCTGGGTGACGAGCGAGCAGAGGTCGTCCTTGGAAAGCTTCGCTCCGGTGAGCTCGTTGAGCGCCGCCACGACACCCGCGCGCAAGGTGACGCTCGAGCCGAGGCCGCGCGACATCGGCACGTCGCCGCGGATCGCGAGCGTGTAGCCGATCTCGTCCACCCCGGCGCGCACGAAGAACAGGCCGGCGGCCTCGTCGGCCATGTCGAGGCCGTGCGTGTCACTCGGGCCCGCCGGGCGCGATCCCCTCCAGTCGCCGCGCGTGAGCGTGATCTCGTTGTAGATCGAGAGCGCCATGCCGAGCGAATCGAAGCCCGCGCCGCAGTTCGACGTGCTGCCGGGCACGCGGACGGTGACTTCGTTCGGAAGGCGGCGGGAGCGGGAGGCGGGAATCTTCATCGGCGGGTGTGGAGGGCGCGGCGGGCTTCGAGGTTCTGTTCGCGTTTTTTGACGTCTTCGCGCTTGTCGAACTGCTTCTTGCCGGTGGCGGTGGCAATCTCAACTTTCACGAGCGCCTCCTTGAAATACATGCGCAGCGCCACGATCTGCCGGCCCGCGGTCTCGACCTCGGATGCGAGCTTGCGGATCTCGGAGGCGCGCAGGAGGAGCTTCCGCGGGCGGCGCGGGGCGTGCTGCGAAGTGCCGGCGTGCGAATACTCCTCGATGTAGGCGCCGTGCAGCCAGACCTCTCCCTTGTCCAGGCGCGCGAAAGCGTCGCTCAGCTGGGCCTTGCCGGCGCGGATGGACTTCACCTCGGACCCCGTGAGCTTCACGCCGGCCTCGAACTTGTCGTGCACAAAATAGTCCCGCAGCGCCTTGGGGTTGCGCATCTCGGAGTAGCGGGCGGGATCGTGTGCCTTGGCGGCCATGGTCGGAATTCAGTGATGCGCCCCGGTGGCGCGGTCGGCAAACAAAGAAGCGAGGCCGGGGCCTCGCTTCGCGGAATTGGAAACTGCCGGACGAAACCGGCCTCAGGCTGTGTGCAGCTCGAAGCTGATCTTGCCCTCGGCGACCTCACGCAGGGCGATGTCCTCGGGGCTGAGCTTCTCGAGCGACTCCACGAGCGGACGGCTGCCGCGGCGCAGCTGCTTCACGCGGCGGGAAACCACGTTGATCAGGATGTTGGGATCCTGGATGACTTTCTGGGCTTCGCGGATGTATTCGTCTCTCATGGGCTGGGAAAATGAAAGGGTCATAGGTAGGTCGCGCCCCCAGAGGGTCAAGGGCTAATTTGTCACCCGCGGCCGGGATTTTGTCTTTGCGGAAAGCACGGACCCGTTGAAACTTCCGTCATGTTCGTCGCTTGGACCACCACCGCCAATCGCGCCGACGCCGACCGGCTGGCCCGGGGGGCGGTCGAGGCCCGGCTCGCCGCCTGCGCGCAGGTGGACGGCCCCATCACCTCGCACTACCACTGGGAGGGCAAACTGGAGCAGGCCGAGGAGTTCCGCGTCTGGTTCAAATACCTGCCGGCCAACGCCTCTTCGCTCAGCGCCTGGGTCCACAACCACCATCCTTACTCCGTTCCACAGTGGATCGAGGTCAGCACTGAAAACGTGGGCGAAAAATACTTGTCATGGGCAATGGCGAACTCTACATCCCGCCCCTTCACGCAGACAAAATCACCTTAAACCAGACACTTTATCATGTCCCAGCATCCCAGTCTCAAGGCCGCCGGCGGCGGCGTGGTCGTCAAACGCAATGTCCTCAAGCGCTTTGAGCGCGTGGCCCTCCTCAAGAAGCGCGGCCAGTGGAAGGAAGGCGACCGCGTCCAGGGTCTGCGCAAGACCAAGGCCGACGTCTAAGCCAACCCACCCCTTTTACCACCGGGCAGGATCGCACAACGACCTGCCCTTTTTGCTGCCCACCATGCTCGACCTCACGAAGAAGCTCATCGATTTCATCCTCCACATCGATGTCCACCTCAAGGAGCTGATCGCCGACTACGGTGCGTGGACCTATGCCATCCTGTTCCTGATCATCTTCGCCGAGACCGGTCTCGTGGTCATGCCGCTGCTGCCCGGCGACTCCCTGCTGTTCGCCGCCGGCGCATTCTGCGCCTCCACCCCGGAACACCCTGTCCCGGTGCTCAACGTCCACCTGATGGCGTTCCTGCTCTTCACCGCAGCGGTGATCGGCGACACGCTCAACTACTGGATCGGCCACAAGATCGGCCCCGCCGTGTTCAAGCGCGAGGACTCGATCTGGCTGCGCAAAAAGCACCTCGATAAGGCCCATGCCTTCTTCGAGAAATACGGCGGCCGCGCCGTCATCCTCGCCCGCTTCGTGCCCATCGTGCGCACCTTCGTGCCCTTCGTCGCCGGTGTCGGCTCGATGACCTACTCCCGCTTCATCGCCTACAACGTCATCGGCGGCTTCGTCTGGATCTACTTCTTCACCTACGCCGGCTACCTCTTCGGCAACCAGCCCTTCGTGCAGAAGAACTTCAAGCTGGTGATCCTCGCCATCATCATCCTCTCCGTTCTGCCCATCGTCGTTGAATTCGTCCGCGAGTGGCTGAATTCCCGCAAGAAGGCCTGAGGTGGAGCCCGCGCTCCGCGCGGGCTGTCTCGCGATTCTTTGGAGCCGGGGTGCCCCCACCCCGGTCTTTTTTTGCGCCACTCTGAGCCGCCCTCCTCGGCGTTTCTTGCCAAGTGCGTGCCATAAGCGGATTCCCGGTTGCCTCCGCGCACCCGGCCGTGGCACGTTTCCCGCCCCCTTTTCCACCTATGAGCCAGACCAAGAAGAAAGTCGCCATCCTCACCGCCGGCGGTCACGCCCCCTGCCTCAGCGCCGCCACCGGACAACTCATCGTCCACTACACGCAGCAGTGCCCCGAATGGGAGATCATCTGCTACCGCTCCGGCTACAAGGGCCTGCTCCTCGGCCAGAGCTACCCCGTCACCCCCGAGGTCCGCGCCCAGGCCCACCTCCTGAAAAACTACGGTGGCAGCGCCATCGGCAACAGCCGCGTCAAGCTCACCAACGTCAAGGACGCCGTGAAACGCGGCCTGATCAAGGAAGGCCAGCACCCGCTCGAGGTCGCCGCCGCCCAGCTCGAGAAGGACGGCATCGACATCCTCCACACCGTCGGCGGTGACGACACCAACACCACGGCCGCCGACCTCGCCGCCCACCTCCAGAAACACAACTACAAGCTCAACGTCATCGGCCTGCCCAAGACGATCGACAACGACATCATCCCCATCCGCCAGAGCCTCGGCGCCGACACCGCCGCCGAGCAGGGCGCCCGGTTCTTCCGCAACGTCGTCACCGAGCTCGGTGCCTCCGGCCGCATGCTCATCGTGCACGAGGTCATGGGCCGCAACTGCGGCTGGCTCACCGCCGCCACCGCCCGCGAATACCAGAAGAGCCTCGCCGCCCAGCCTTGGATCCCCGGACTCGGCGTCACCAAGCAGCGCTACTCCGTCCACGGCCTCTACATTCCCGAGATGGCCCTCGACATCGAGGCCGAGGCCAAGCGCCTCAAGGCCCTCATGGACCAGCAGGGCAACATCAACCTCTTCATCTCCGAGGGCGCCGGCCTCGAGGAGATCATCGCCGAGCTGACCGCCAGCGGCCAGGAAGTCGCCCGCGACGCCTTCGGCCACGTGCGCCTCGACACCATCAACCCCGGCAAGTGGTTCGCCGAGCAGTTCGCCAAGAAGCTCGGCGCCGAAAAGGTGCTCGTGCAGAAGAGCGGCTATTTCGCCCGCTCCGCCCCGTGCAACGACGCCGACTTCAAGCTCATCGACGCCTGCGTGCTCAAGGCCGTCGAGTGCGCCAAGAGTGGCGTCACCGGCCTCATCGGCCACGACGAGGAACGCGGCAACGAGCTCCGTGCGATCGAGTTCCCCCGCATCAAGGGCGGCAAGGCCTTCGACGTCACGCAGCCCTGGTTCCAGGACCTCCTCAAGGAAATCGGCCAGCCGATGACCAAGGTCGTGCACGTGAAGCATTGAGCGGCTTCATCTCCCATGCAGGGTCGTCGCTCGCGATGACCTCCTTTGTAGGGCGGGGTCTCCGAACCCCGCCTTATTTATTTCCACGCTCCTGAGCTGCGAAGCCATCAATTTCCCGCATCGCCTCTGCAAAGCTCGACACCCAAACATGGCTCCCTGAATCCGACGGTTTCCCACCCGGACCAAACAGGAGTGTCCGCATCCCCAAGTTTTTTGCAGTTTCCAAATTCCTTGGTCGATCATCGAGGAAGAGGCAGTCCACGGGATCAACTTTCATCACACTGAGCATGGCTTGATAGATTCCCGCATCTGGCTTACGGCACCCAACTTCGGCGCTGATAGTCCATGACTCGATAGCCCCGGTGAGCGCATGCTTTTCCCGGAGCCACCGCGACCAACCAGCGATATCGTTGGACAGGCAAGAGACCCGAAGCCCTCGTCGCCGCAATCCGGCCAGGAACTCCTTCAATCCCTCAGTCAGACGGTGACGCCCCAAGTATTCTGCGTCCAAAGACTCTGCGTTGCCGGCTATCCCGCATGCGGTCCAAAGCGAATCATGCTCTCCACGACCGAGACTGTGCGCATGATAAACCTCTTCGATCGCGGCTATCGGCAGCCGGCATCCCTTCTCCCGGAGAAACGGGATCAAGAGTTCTCCGACATCGTCTCCGTTCCGGTAAATCACCCCCATCGCATCGAGCACGATCACTAAAGGGGATGGCTTCATTGGGAATGTGTTTGCTTCGGCTCTTTCACATGGCGAACGAAACTCCGTCCGTCGCCGAGCCTATGGACGGCAGCCTTCTTCCTCGCTCCGCTCGGCGGAGGCTGGTGCGTCTCTATGACCTCGCTCGAACATTTTATCAGGGTCAAGGACAGCCCGACAGGGCCTCCCCACACCCCTCCCCGCAGCGGGGATAGGTGGGGATCTGAATCGAGCGTTTGCGCGCAACAGTTTATCGTCTGTTCGGCCTGGTTCGGAGACCCCTGACTTCGGTCGGTTTCGCTCCGCCTCCTCACGTCGGCTCCGCTCAACCTCCCTCACCCGGCGCTCACGCGCCGGGGCCTGCGGCACGGGTTCCCCCTTCACCCCCACGGACGGGTAAAGGACAGGTCTGTCCTTTAGCAAAACCGAGACGGGTTGAACCTGCCCGGCAGGTTCAATGCTCGCAGACAACCGTGCTGCTCCTGCGCTCCTCTGCGCATCTGCGGGGGCTTGTTGGAGCGACCTAACGCCCGTCCGACCGCGCCCCTTGATGCTCCGATATGCTCCGGTGAAGCCCGGCCGACTGCTCGCTTAGACCGCTTCTTTTTACAAAGAAGCTGGCCCGCACAGTCGCGGACATCGCCAAAGCAAGCTTCGGCGACGACCGCTTGGTATGCGGGACGAGTTCGGGCCACAGCCCGCATCCTCGCTCCACTTTCTGGGTTCCGCTCGGACGCCATACCCCGCTACCGCGGGGTCGGGGCCACCCATTCTGAGGTTCTTGCTTTCGTGCATCCCCTCGCAGACTCGGGTACAACAGGCAGCTCAGTCCAAGTGCGCGGGATCGGTGCGAGTAGCCAAGCAAATGACGTTACCGTAGGAGTCGTTGCAACAGTGAACGGCCAAAACGTCATCAATACACATTCGCTTACAGTCAAACAACCGACCTCAGTCCATGAGGTAAGCAGCTCGCTGGAAGGCCCCCCGCAAGGATACAATTACGGATACATAAGGAGGGTTGTCTATCAAGTGAGGGACCAATTTGGAGGTGCCGTTCCAGAGGGTGTATCGGTCGACGAAACAATTACAGGGTGCGCAGACCCGTATGGAGTTGGCGCTTTGCTAGCAGGAGATACATGGACTGATTCAAACGGAAATTTCTCGGACTCGGTTGGTTTCGGCCGCAACACCCCGATCCCCAGTAACCTCTGCGTAAAATACAACCAAACCTTCAAGGTAAGTGGAAGCGGCGTGGTAAAGACGCGGACCATGATAAAACTCGCATCTAATGCCAGTGTCCAAGATGGAGGCTGCTCACCTGGTTCATCCTGCCCCTAATGTTCTTATCCTATGCATAATTTCATCAAAGTTATCGTGTCCGCTTGTTCCCTATGGTTGACCGCGTCACTGTATAGTCAGCAGCACTCAAATCTAAGTGATCTCGGCAAGATCATTGTTACGGTCTCGTTTGACGGCGCTGATATTCGCACTGTTCAGGAGGAATTGAACCGCAATGTGCCCGATTTCATTTTCAATCTCGAAACTGATCAGCGGGATGTTGCAGAAGTCACATTGCACGCGGAAAATATTCCTCTGCCTAAATTGCTGAACGATATCTGTCGAACCTTGCGATACGAATGGGCATTTGATGCCGCAAATCGCTCGATAAATCTCTTCCCGGCAGACATCAAACGCTACGCCTATTACCCCTTCGGTTTGACCATACCGGCTATCGAAATGCGCGGGGGGGACATGTATGATGTATTCAATTCCCTGCAAAATTCAGCTCTTCTTGGGGAGAAATATAGCTTCCTCGTTTCCATCGGCGAAAACAAGGAAGCACGGAAGCGGTGGAAGCGATTTGAGGGCACGCTTGAGAGTATGACGCTACGTCAGGCGTTTAATTGGATTTGTGCTAACAGTGGCAGGCCGATCTGTTGGCGGAGTGGGTATAGCAGCCCGGACTTGCCGACCTTTGGCTTTAATCCCAAATATGCGCCTCAAAAGCCAGAAGAAGCATTTACCAAATGAGCATCTTTTTCTCTGCGCAACGTTACATCACACGCGTTGCTTTGGTGGTCTTTGCCGCGAGCGCCTTGTCATGGGGCATAGGCTTTGGCGCACAGAGCCTAGCGTGGGAGAAAGACACTATTGATCTCACCGCGGACATTGGCGCCAAGACCATCGAGAAGTCGCTGCGGTTCAAAAACAAATCCTCGCATTTTGTTCGAGTTGTCGATGTGCATCCCAGTTGCGGATGCATCTCCGTTGAGATGTCCAAGGACAGCTTAGCACCCGGCGAAGAAGGGGAAATCAAAGTGATCTTCAAAGTAGGATCCAAATCAGGCCAAGAAAAGAAACATATAGATATCTCATCAGACGAATCCGGCAGTGCAGCCTATAGGGTGAACCTTGTGATTAACATCCCCAAGTGGATCGAGGTCGAGGCATCAGAGCTGATATGGGCAACATCGTCAGGCGCTGTTAAAAAGTTTATCCGAATTTGGTCACCGCTGAACAAACCATTCGAAATTGTTAGCACAAGTCATGATAGCCACCGACTAAAAGTGGATTTTCCGACCGAAGCACGAAATGCGAGTAGTTACCTGATAGGGATTGAGCCGGTATCTACCGCCGAAGGCTTTCAGGAATCGGTAGCGTTCCAGGTTCGGTTTAATCAGTTGGAGCGAGACTTTGTATTTTATGCGCAGGTCAAATAGCTGCGAACGGAATACAATTGCTCCACGGCGTTTTTTATTTTCCAGGCCACAGCCCGCATCCTCGCTCCACTTTCAGGGGTCTCGCTCGGACGCGTTACCCCGCTACCGCGGGGTCTAGGCCACCCATTCTGAGGTTTTTGCTTTCGTGCATCCCCTCGCAGACTCGGGTATGCCCTCAGCAGCGAGCCCTCCGAAAGCGTGGCCCTAGGTGGCGGGCGACCCGACATGAGCTTTGCCGAGCCAAACTCATGCCCGCTCGCTGATCCGCCCCACTGGTTAAACCAAATACAGCCTTCATTTTGATGGCTATCAATCCTGACGTTCCCGAGATTGAGGATGTGTTCGTGGCGATCAAGGAAACCTGCCGCGCTTTCGGCATCAAAGCTCAACGGGCTGACGAGATAGAGCACTCGGATCAAATAACTGACCGAATTCTTGATGAGATCGCGACCTGCGAACACTTGATTGCCGACCTTAGCTACGAACGCCCCAACGTTTATTATGAGGTGGGCTATGCTCAGGCCTTAAAGAAGAAACCGATTCTCTACCGAAGGCAGGGCACGAAACTGCACTTCGATCTGTCGGTTCTTCCACCGTTACGAATGCATTTCGGCGTGTATCTAGCACGGTATAGAATTTCTGAACCTCAGCGCGCAGTGTAGCTTCTTCGATCCCCGCGGTATCCATATACTCTGATGTCATCGGCGGAACAGATGAGGCCGATCTGGTGAAGCGCGTCTCAGCAACCGGAAACGGGACAGTGACGATTAGTGGCGTGCAATACACTGGCGGCGATGAATATTTCTTCGTGAAGGTCATTCAGACTGACGAGGATCGAGAGGAGCAGGACCGCGCGTGGCTGGCACCCGTCTGGTTTGAGCCCAACGCAACAGCAGCGGCTCCTGCCTCGCCGGCAGCACCACCAGCAAGCAGTGGTCCAAGCCTTGCGCTAGATGTCGATCTTCTTGCCGATGAAGCGACCATTACCAACCTCGGCGAGCAAACGGTCACCCTCACCGACTGGACCCTAGTTAGCGTGAAAGGCGATCAGAAGTTCAAGTTCCCAGCCGGCTTCAGATGCGACCAGATGCCGTCTATCAGAGGCCACTTGGCCGAGTAGGTTAAAGCCGACTGGATACTCGACATCTGCGGGATTGAAATAGGTCACATCCTCAATGCGGTAGCGCGGTATGTGATCGAGGAGATCATCGGCAAGGTCTCCGTGAGGATCAATAATGCCCACTCCACGCCCCGCCTCAATGTCCTGTAGAATTAAATTGCGGAGCATGGTCGTCTTGCCTGCTCCGCTCTTCCCAATAGTATAGAGATGATGCCGTCTATCCGGCCCGAAAAGAGCAAAGGGCTCTTCTTCTCCCCAGATGTCTCTGGTTCCCAAGATAACGAAATCGCTCATACGCAGCCGGGCCTCTACTCCGCCAAGCCCGAGAGCCCAGCGAACGTCCGCCGGCTCTCGTAAGCGGCGGGGGTTCGTTGGCGACATGCGCTTTGTAACGAGCCGCCAAGGTAATAGAGGCGCGGCTGAGAACAAACGGTGATTCGGTAACGCTGGGATTATACCATCCCAAAAGACACCTTCGTTTCCTACTTGAAACCGCCCCGGCTGGCCCGCCGGGGCGGAGTGCCATGAACAACGGCCCGATGTTCGTCCCGAGCTAGAATCATCGGCCGCCCGCAGGCAAGATGGTTGATGGAATTCTTCTCGGTTTCGGCGGATGCAATCCATCTCCGAAACCTGAAAGAGCGAATCATTGAATTGTCCTGCGCGTCCTGCATTCGGACGCGCACGAATGGAGAGAAAAATACCGAACCCGTCCGTGGGGGTGAACCCAAGCCCTATACTGGACTACTTCGCTGCTCTTCGTGCGGCTCCTCCATCACCGCCGAGGTCCAGAAGGGCCACACCTACTATCGCTGCACGAAGAAGAACAAGGCGGTGAAGTGCTGCCAGCCCTACGTTCGCGAAGAAGTCTTGGACTGCCAGATTTCGGGCCTCCTTGCACCCTATGGCCTGCGCGGGGAATGGGCCACGCAGATGCTTTCCCGGCTTGAGGGCGAGCGGAAGCTCACCGCCCAAGCCACCGCCCAGCAGGTGGCCGAGAAGCGCACGGCCATAGCGGGTTTTGACCAAAAGATTCAACGCCTGCTCGACATGCGCCTCGAAGGGGAGATCGACCGCGATGCCTATCTCTCGCGTAAGGAGGCCCTCATGGGCCAAAGGAAGCTTTTCGAGCAGGATATTGCCACGCTCACGCAGGGGCAAAATCCTTGGCTCGAACCGTTCAAAAGCTGGATTTTAGAGGCTCAATCATTGGAGAAAATCGCCCAAGAGGGCTCACTTTCTCAAAAGAGGGTCCTCGCCAAAAAAGTATTCGGCTCGAACCTGGTCCTCGACTGCCGAAAAGCCAGTGGCAGAGCCACTAAACCGTGGGCCTTCATCGCCGATAACGTGTTACCTTCACAGGTGGTGCGAGTGCCGGGAGTCGAACCCGGATCAATGGCTTCGGAGGCCACTACACTATCCATTGTGCTACACTCGCAGGGAACAGGCCGGACAGCTTTCGCCGCTGCGGCGGAAGTTCAAGCTGGTTTTGTGGATGCCTGGTCCAAACCGTTTTAGCCACAAAGAGGCACAAAAAGCGTCCGGCCGGCTGTCCAAATCTCCCGCGCGCCTAGAGGCGCTTTGCGACTTAGTCCGGCGGCCGGAAATTTTTGCGCCTTTTCGTGGCCAACCTGCCTTGAGCTCCTCTCCGTGCTCTCTGTGATCTCGGTGTTAGATCGGGTTCGCCGGCTCATCCGGAGAAATTGGTTTTGTTCGCTAAGAAGCCGTCAAATCCGGCCTCAAAAACCATCCGCCGCAGGACCGCCGGGGACTTTTACCCGGCGCTTACCCGTTTCGACGTTTCCGGACTCGCGCCGGCCTGAGCTGGTGCCGTTATCTCAGTCATCGTGCTGCTCCGCCTTTTCCTCCTCTGCCTCGTTTCGGCCACCTCTCTTTCCGCGGAGCAGTCCTGGGCGCAACTCAAGGTCGGCATGGCGGCCGACGACGCCCTCGAGGTGCTCGGCGAGCCGGTGTCCGTCCGCCGCGGCCGCGGCTTCGAGACTTGGATCTACGACCACGGTGCCGAGGTGCTGGTTTATCAGGTCGTCGTCGGCAGGACCGCGCCGGCCTCGACTGGACTGAAGCACTTCAGTCACGATGTGTGGGCGGCCAAACCGGGTGGCAATTTTCAGAAGACCCTCGCGGCGGCTGTAAGCAAGGCGGTCAAGGCCAACGCTCCCCTGCCGCCCGCCAAGCCCACTCCTGAGGCAGTCGCGGCGGCGGCCGGCATGGGCTACGAGGAATACCTCCAAACGCTCGCCCGTCCGAAGGTCTGAGCGCGGCGGGGGCGCGTCCGCCCCGCCTTTAGAACGCGGATAGCATTCGCCTTCTTCCCGGCGGTTAGCAAGGTGGCGGCACACCCCACGCCCCATGAACCGCCGCACGTTCGTCTCGTCTCTCGCGCTGGCCGGCGCTGCCGTCGCCACGCCCCGCAGCCTGTTCGCCGCTGCCGCCCAACCCCGCCTCAAGCTCGGCCTCATTGGTTGCGGCTGGTATGGCGGCGTCAACCTCGGCGTCTTCGCCCGCTGCGCGCCGATTCACGTGGTGGCCTTGGCCGACCCCAACCGGCCGGCGCTGGCCAACACGCTCAAGCAGGTCGCGGGCATTCAGAGCGAGGTGCCGCGCACCTACGCGGATTATCGCGAGATGCTGGCCGCGGGCGGCCTTGAGGTCGTGATCGTCGCCACGCCCGACCACTGGCACGCCCTGCCGGCCATCGCCGCCCTGCAAGCGGGGCTGGACGTCTATCTCGAAAAACCCGTCGGCGTGGATGTGATCGAGGGCGAGGCGCTGGTCGCGTCCGCCCGAAAATACAAACGCACGGTCCAGGTGAACACCCAGCGCCGCAGTTGCCCGCTCTTTATCGAGGCCCGGGAAAAATACCTCGCCTCGGGCCGGCTGGGAAAGATCGGTCTCGTCGAGGCCTACAGCTACCTGCAAGGGCGTCCGACCGGCCTGATCCCCGAGGTGCCCGTGCCCGAGGGTTTCGATTTCGAACTCTGGGCCGGTCCGGCCCCGAAGCTGCCCTACCGCGCGCGCTTTGCCGACCGCGGCTGGCGCGCTTTCCAAGAATACGGCAACGGCCAGATCGGCGACCTCGGCGTCCACACGATCGACAAGGTGCGCTGGCTCCTCGGTCTCGGCTGGCCGGACTCGATCACCTCCTCCGGCGGCATCCTGGCGGACACCGCACCCTACTCAGCCACGATCACCGACACCCAGCGCAGCGTCTTCCGTTACCCCGGCCTCGACGTGAGTTGGGAGCACCGCACCTGGGGCGTCTCGCCCATTCCCCAGCGCCACTGGAGCGACCAGTGGGGCGCACGCCTCATCGGCGAAAAAGGCACGCTCAACCTCACCAGCTACGAATACGTCTTCACCCCGGCCGGCAAGGGCGCCGTGGAGGGCCGCAACCTGTTCTCCCAGAGCGGCGACCTGGCCAACCTCGATTTCAACGGCAACGTTTACGAGGAAACCGAGAACCGCCACGTGCAGGACTTCCTCCGCTGCCGCGAAACGGGCGCCCGCCCGGTCGCCGACATCGAGCAGGGCCATCTCTCCAGCGCCATGTGCGAGCTCGCCAATCTCTCCCTTGAGCTCCGGCGTCCGGTGATCTACGACCCCAAGACCCGCACCGTGCCCGGCGACGCCGAGGCCACGCGCCGCCTCGCGCGGCCCTACCGTGGTCCGTGGACTCATCCCGATCCGGCCAAGGTCTGAACCACCCGCCTCTCCCATGAGAAAAATCATCGCCCTGTTGCTCCTTAGCGCCGGTCTGGTCGTCGCCGTGCTCGGTTACCGGCGGTCCGAGTCAGTTGCCGGTGTTTCAGAAGCGGTCGGCACCAAGATCGCCAACACCTGGGACGGCAAGGTCCGGCAGCCTGACCATGTCTGGTATTACGCCGCCGCCAGCCTGCTGATGCTGGCGGGCGGCGTCTTCTGGTTCCGTCGCGGTTGAGCCTAAGCCCTTCCACGAGCGCAAGGGCTTAGCGCCCAACAGCCCGCCTGTTTTCCATCGGAATTTTTGCACATCGCGGTTGCGCGTGCTAAAGAGCTGCATAGCCAATCCGCATGCAAGTTGCCTCCGCCACCTCCGACACGCCCATGATTTCCCGGGATTCGGACTTCGACCGTCTCTTCCGCCTTTCGCTCGATCTGATCTGCATCGCGAGCCTCGACGGCTACTTCAAACGCGTAAATCCATCTTGGACGCGGGTATTGGGCTGGTCCGAAGAGGAGCTGTTGTCCCATCCCGTGCAGGAGTTCATGCACCCCGAGGACCGGGAACGCACCCTGCAGGCCCGCGATGCCCTCGCCCACGGCATCCCCCTTCGGAATTTCGAGAATCGCTACCGCTGCAAGGATGGTTCCTACCGCTGGCTCTCCTGGCAATCGACCACCGAACCGGGCGAACGCTTGGTTTTCGCCGTAGCTCGCGACATCACCGAGCGCCGCCAGCTGGATCATGAGCGCATGCTCATGGGACGCTTGGAATCAGCCGGTGTCCTCGCCGCCGGCATGGCCCACGATTTCAACAACCTGTTCGCCGGCATGCTGCTCAACGTGGAGATGGTCGGCCTGTGCGGCCCGCTCTCCCCGCAGCAGGCCCAGTTTGTGCAACAGGCCAAGCAGTCCATCCTCACGGCCAAAACCCTCACCCAGCAGCTGCTCACAATCACCGGGCCGGACACCGCCGCGCGCCAGGCCCAGCCCGTCGGCGGTCTTGTTGCACAGGCGGTCGAGGCCGCCCTGCGGGACTCGGGCCTGCACGTGCGCTGCACGGTCGCCCCCGATCTGCGTCCGGCGCGGGTCAACGCCACCCAGCTTACGCAGGTGCTGCACGGCCTTCTGCTCAACGCCCGCGAGGCCACGCCCCGTGGCGGACAGGTGCACATCGAGGCGGCGAACACCGCGCTGCACGAACGCCTGCCCTCCGAATTGGAGGCCGGCGAACACGTCCGCATCGCGATCACCGACTCCGGCATGGGCATCGCCCCGGAAGTGATGCCGCGGATTTTCGATCCTTACTTCTCCACCAAGGACCGCAGCACGCAGAAGGGCATGGGCCTGAGCCTCACCCTCTGCCGCGTGCTCATCAAACGGCACGGCGGCGTCCTCACCGTGGAGTCGCAACCCGGCCGGGGCACGACGGTCACGTGCTACCTGCCGGCCACGCAGCGCGATCCCATGCCCTGAGGGTGGATGTCGCACCGATTTTCCGCCGCATCATGTTTGCTTCCGTTTGTCACCGCCGGCTGCTGCTGTTTTTATGCGCCGCCGTTTTGGGGATCAACGTGCGCGCCGAAGAAGGCGGCCCGCGCGCCGGCGCGCCACACGTCATCCCCGACCTCGCGCTTAAGCTCCTGTGGGTCGAACCGGGCGCCTTCCTCATGGGCAGCCCGCCCGACGAGCCCGCCCGCGACAAGGCCGAGGGCCCGCAGGTGCGCGTCACGCTCAGTCGCGGTTTCTGGCTGGGCCGCACCGAGGTCACGCAAGCCCAGTATGAGGCGCTGACCGGAAACAACCCCAGCCGCTTCAAGGATGCCGGACCCGATGCGCCCGTAGAGCATGTCTCTTGGCTCGATGCCATGGCGTTCTGCGAAAAACTCACCGCGCGCGAACGCGCCGCCGGCCGACTGCCCGAAGGCTGGCGCTACACCCTGCCCACCGAGGCGCAGTGGGAATACGCCTGCCGCGCGGGCACCACCGGCGCGTATGCCGGCCCGATCGAGGCCATGGCCTGGTATGATGAAAACAGCGACCGCACGACGCATCCCGTGGCGCAACGCCGCCCGAATGACTGGGGTTTTCACGACATGTCCGGCAACGTCCTCGAGTGGTGCCGCGACTGGTATGAACTCTATTCCGGCCGCGCCGCGACCGATCCCACGGGTCCGAAAAACGGACATTACCGCATCGCCCGCGGCGGATGCTGGCTGATGGCCAAGGAAGTCGGGCGTTCCGCCGCCCGCGCCGGCGGTTCGGCCGCGCGCGTGGACCACACCCTCGGCTTCCGCCTCGCCCTCGTCACCGAACCCTGAGGACGGAACCGCGCGACCGTATTCAGCTGACCTGAAACGCGGCGACCAAACCCGCCTCTTCGGCGTGCCGGGCCACTATGGCTTCGTAAGCGGTCGGTTCCACGATCCAGCCGGTGGCGGCGCGATACGCGAGCGCGGCAATCGGAACCTCCAGCGAGACACTTCGCGTCTCGCCCGGGGCCACGCTCACTCGCGCGAAGGCCTTCAGTTCACGCGCGGCGCGCGCGAGCTTTGAACCTTTGGCCGACACGTAGAGCTGCACGACTACGTCACCGGCCACACGGCCGGTGTTGGTGACATCCACCGTCGCTTGCAGCGTGTCGCCGGCTCCGAGCGCGGTCTGCGCCAGCCGTAGGTTAGACAACCGCCATGTCGTGTAGCTCAAGCCGAAGCCAAAGGGAAACGCCGCCCTCGCGCCGTCGCGGGCCAGCTTCCGGTAGCCGTGCCAGAGATCGTAGGTGATCCTCGTCGCGGCTCGGTCGAAGAACGGCAGATCCTCCGCCTTTCGCGGGAAAGTGCAGGGCAAGCGGCCGCCGGGATTCACGCGCGCGAGCAGCATGTCGGCCAACGCATGACCGCCCTCCATGCCCGGATACCAGAGCACGACGATGCCCTTCACCTTTTCGCGCCAAGCCTCGGTAATCACCGCGCTGCCGACCATGAGCACGACGATCGTGCGCGGATTCGCCGCGGCGACCGCCTGGATCAGCACCTCGTCGCGCGGATGCAGCGTGAGGCGCTCGCGGTCGCCTCCGGGCGAAAAACTTCCCTCCTGCTGGTCGTGGCCGGGCAGAATCTTTTTCGCAATCACCGCCTCCTCCGGTTTCGGCGGCGGAAAGGACGGGGCGAACATTGGAATCATGTCGGGCGGGATGTATTCACCCTCGTCCTCGTGCGTGTAGCCGGCCACCACAATCGCGACCTCCGCGGCGGCCGCGGCCTGCGCGGCGCGTGCCGGGTCGCTGCCGTCATCGTGGACAACCTTGTCGCCGCCCAGCGCGGCGCGCAGGCCTTCGAGCGGCGTGACCACGTGGTCGGGCTTGGTGTTGCTGGAGCCGCCGTCGCCGGTGTTGGGCACCGCGGCGAGGCGGCCGATGAGCGCTATCTTACCGACGGCCGGGTTGAGCGGCAGGATGCCGTCCTCGTTGCGCAGGAGCACGATGCTCTTCTGCGCCGCCTCGCGGGCCAACGCGCGGTGCGCCGCGCAACCCACAATCTCGCGTCCGTAGTGCTGCGGATCACGCCCGGAGGCGAACCGCACCTGTTGGCGCAAAATCCGTCGCGCCGCATCATCAATACGCGTGAGCGGCACCTGTCCGTTTTCCACCAACGTCTTCAGGCCGCTATTCAGGTGCATGGCGAAAGGCATCTCGATGTCCTGACCCGACAGCGCCGTTTTCAGCACATCGCGCATGCCGAAGATAAAATCCGTGATGACGAAACCCGCGAAGCCCCACTCTTCCTTCAGGATGGTCGTGAGCAAGGTGCGGTTCTGCCCCGCCCACTCGCCGTTCACGCTGTTGTAGGCGCTCATGACCGACGCCACGCCGGCCTCCACGACTTCCTTGAAGTGCGGCAGGTAAACCTCGTGCAACGCACGCTCGTCGAGCACGACGTCCACCTTGAAGCGCGCGTTCTCCATCGAGTTCAGCGCGTAGTGTTTCACGCAGGCCATGACGTGCCGTTGCACGCCGCGGGCCAGCGCGGCGCCAAGCGCGCCGAGGTGACGCGGATCCTCGCCGTAGGTTTCCTGCGCGCGCCCCCAGGCCGGGTGACGCAGGAGGTTGATGCACACGCCGCCAAAGAAATTGCCGCCGAGCGCGCGCAGTTCCTTGCCGATCACGTCACCGATGCGCTCCTCCAGTGCGGGATCGAACGACGCGCCCCGCGCCATCGAGACGGGGAACGTCGTCGCGCCCTTCATGATGATGCCGCGCGGCCCGTCCACGAAACGGATGCCCGGGAGACCAAGCCGCGGCACGGCGCCCGCCACCCAGGGCCGGCTGCCGTAGCCACCCGGTGCCATCATCTCGGCGAGTCCGGGCCAGAACGGCGTGTCGCCGTCCATCAGCCCGAGCTTCTCGTCGAGCGTGAGCTGCGCGAGCAGTTCACGCAACCGGGCCTCGATTTGTTCGTCGTTGAGCCGGACAGGGGTTTCCAAAGCGCCGAACGCGACGCTCGCGGGGGTGGACACGAAGGACATGATTCCAGCTTAGGCCGTCGCACCGGCAACGGAACTGAAACCCCGGGCAAACATTAGGGCACGGCTTGTCAAAGCGCCGGCGGCGGACATGCTGGCCCAACCCCATGAACCTATCCGCCGTCCGTTGCCTCGCCTTGCTCACCGCCGTCGTCTGCCTGACTCCCCTGCACGCCGCCGAGGAAGGTTGGATCGAGCTCTTCAACGGCAAGGACCTCACGGGCTGGACACCCAAGTTCGCCAAGCACCCGCTCGGCGAGAACTACGCCGACACGTTCCGCGTCGAGGACGGCATCATCAAGGTCGCCTATGACAAGTATGCCAAATTCGACAAGCAGTTCGGCCACCTCTACACGAACCTGCCCTACGCGCGCTACATCCTGCGCCTCGAATACCGTTTCACCGGCACCCCGATGGCCGACGCGCCCATCTGGGCCGGTCGCAACAGCGGCGTCATGATCCACGCCGCCTC
>CBINOW010000057.1:0-25854 GCA_966252395.1 uncultured Oleiharenicola sp.
TGAGAACGGCACCGTGCACCTCAGCGCCTACCACCAGGGCAGCAACATCGTCATCGAGCTGCGCGACGACGGTCGCGGTATCAATCCCGAGAAGATTCTCAAGAAGGCCATCGAGAAGGGCATCGTCGCCCCCAACGCCGCGCTCAGCCGCGAGGAAATCTACGCCCTCATCTTCGCCCCCGGTTTCTCCACCGCCGAGAAGGTCACGGCCGTTTCCGGCCGCGGCGTCGGCATGGACGTAGTGAAGCGCAACATCGAGAAGCTCCGCGGCAAGATCGAGATCTCCTCCGAGGTCGGCAAGGGCTCCGTCTTCAAGATCAAGCTGCCCCTCACCATGGCGATCATTGACGGCCTCGTCGTGCGCGTCGGCCAGGACCGCTTCATCCTCCCGACCACCTCCGTGCAGATGGCCCTGCGCCCCACCGCCGAGAGCATCTCGACGGTCCACGGCACGGGCGAGGTCATGGACCTGCGCGGCCGCATCCTGCCGCTGCACCGCCTGCACCGCCGCTTCAACATCCCGGCCGACGCCGAGAAGCCTTGGGAAGGCATCGTGGTCATCATCGAGCACTCCGGCCGCACCTCCGCGCTGCTGGTGGACGAGATGATCAGCAAGCAGGAGGTCGTCATCAAGAACCTCGGCTCCTTCATGCAGGGCCTCCCCGGCGTGGCCGGCGGCGCCATCCTCGGCGACGGCAACATCGCCCTCATCCTCGATCCCGCCTCGATCCTGCAAGCCGCCTGATCCGCTGCTCCTTCCGATGTCTTCCAACCTCCTTCCTCCGTCCCTCGCCAAGGTGTGCGATGCCGCGCTCAAGCTGCCCTGCGCCCCTTCGCTGCTCCCCCGGCTCTCGCTGGCCCTGCAGAGCGACGACAGCTCCTCGGCCGACATCGAGCGCCTGATCTCGCTCGACGCCTCGCTGGCCGCTGCAACCCTTCGCCTGGCCAACTCGGCGGCGCTCGGCGGCGGCAAGGTTGTCACGGTGGAGGAGGCGGTCTTCCGCCTCGGCGCCAAGGAAATTTACCGGCTCGCTGCGCTCGCCCTCGTGGGTCGCTGGGAAAGCAGCGCCGGTCCGGGCCTGCGCTGGTCGCCCGGCGACTTCAGCCGCCACGCGCTTATCACCGCCATTGCGGCCGAGGTGCTCACCAGCACCACCGAACGGCTCGACCCGCAGGTGGCCTACACCGCCGGTCTGGTGTGCGACATGGGCAAGCTCGCGCTCGCCCACGGTTGCCGGGAGTTTTATCCCGCCGTGCGCGCCTGCGCCGAGCAGACCCGCTGCACCTGGGAACAGGCCGAGCGCACCGTCCTCGGCTATCATCACGCCGATGCCGGCGTGCGCCTCCTCAAGGCTTGGAATTTTCCCGCGCTCTTCGTGCAGGCGGTTGAGCACCAGTTCACGCCGACCAGCGCGCCCGTCGAGACCCTGCCGCTGCTTGCGCATCTGCACGCCGCCAAATACCTGGCCACATCCATGGGCCCCGGTGTGATGGAGGAAGGTTTCCTCGGCGTGGTGCATGGTGCCTTCCTCAAGGAATGGGGTTTCACGCCCGAGACCCTCGAGGCCGCCATGCCCATCGTGCTGGAAAAAGCCTCCGCCCGCCTCGGCGAACGCCTCAACGAAGGCGCGATCACGCTGTGAGGAAATCAACCGGCCAAGCCGGTGTGCGTGTTGGCACGGGTTCGGCGGTTTGTCCGCTCTTGGATTCTTCGCTGCGCTCAGAATGACACGACTCGGGAGGTATACCTCCTAAACGGTCATTCTGAGCGCAGCGAAGAATCCAGTGCTTACCCACCGGCCCGGGGGCGGGCCGGCTCCACGCTTCGCGAGTAACGTATCTCGAACCTGCGCCGGGGCAGCCTGTCGTCCCTGGGTTTGGCGGCGTATGACCCTCGCCCGGTGCGCCTCGCACTCGCCCGCCTTACGCGAGGCTGATGTTCATCTTCCCGTTCGGGCTGATGAGGTTCATGTTCCCCGTGTTCAGCTCCAGGTGCACCGTGCGGTTCACCGAGCCGCCGGTGTCGGTCTTCAGCAGGTTCAGGCGGTTTTGGTTGATGAAATCCAACGTGTAGCGGGTGTTGCGCTCGCCGATCTTGAACGGGTCCTGGCCGGACAACACGCTGGCGCCGCCAGCCACGAAGAGCCGCAGGCGCGCGCGCTCGGCCTTCAGGCCGATCAGGCTTTTGAAAAACAAGGGCAGGCCCGTGTCCGCAAACATGGCGGGCTGGGTCGCCGCTTTTTGCGGTGAAACCGAGGCCTCGGGCAGCATCAGGTGGAGGATGCCGCCGCATTTCACGCCGGGATCGTAGGCGATCACCCCGATGCACGACCCAAGTGCGTAGGTGCTCAGCATGGTGCTCGTGTTGTTCGACACGGCCATGTCGCCGACTCCGACCACGACCCGCTGCGCAAAGAGCGAGGAAAGCGAAGAAATGGAGGGCGCACCGCTCATGGTTTGCACGCCTGCGCGGCCTGCGCGCTGGCCCTGGCAGGTGAATGGAGTGTGGGAAGCATCGATTACGGCGCGTGGGCCGTCACCTTCATCAGTCGTCGCGCCACCGCCAAACTTTAGACCACGCATGCACTTTGCGGCTGATTTTCTCCCGCCGGCGAGGGTGGGGCGCCTGCCGGCCGGTTGTTTGATAGAGCACTAAAGCGCCGCCGGATCGCGCCGATGAACTTCAGCATAGGTTCGGTGTGTGTGGGGAAGGCCCGCCAGGTTTGGCGGGCTTTCCTTTTTAACTTGGGTCCATCGTCCCGGACATCGTTCGCGCTGCAGGCCAACCGGTTCGGGCTCGCGGCTTTTTCGCCGGTTATGGCTTGTAAGGACTTTTTACCCTTAAGAACCCCTGCCAGTTGCCCGATAGGAGAGGACACATAGATCCGCGGGCCGCCCGCGGGTAGCTTTCACGGACAGGATATTCAGGCCTGTAAGTCGGAGGCACAGCAAACCGCCCGCACCCGGGCTGTCGGCTGTGCCTTTTTTGCTGCCCCGGGTCCCGCGATCGACTGAAAAAATTCCAACCGAAGAACATGAAATCCAAAACCCTCCTCCCCGTGTGCCTGGCCGTTCTTTTCGCCGGCCTCACCGCAACGCATTCCGCTGCCGCCATCACCGTCGGCCCCAAGGACAACATCCAGATCGGCGGCTTCTTCTCCCAGGGCTACCTCTATAGCTCCGAGAACAACTTCCCGACCACGTCGCTCGATGGCACGTGGGACTTCCGCGAGGCCGCCCTCAATGTTTCGACCACCATCGGTTCGCACCTGCGTCTCGGCGCCCAGGGCTTCGCCCAGCGCTTCGGCAACATCGGCCGGGACAAGGTCATCCTCGACTGGGCCGTGGCCGACTACAACTTCCGCCCCGAGTTCGGCATCCGCGCCGGCCGCGTGAAGTATCCCAAGGGCCTCTACGGCGAAGCGCTCGACCTCGACGTCGTCCGCCCCTTTGTGTTCCTGCCCACCGCTGTCTATAACCCGGTGCTGCGCGACTTCAGCGCCTCCTTCGACGGCGCGATGGTTTATGGCTCGTTCGGCGTCGGCCGCGGCTCGGTGGACTACAAGCTGTTCTATGGCGACATTCCGATCTCCCCCGAGAAGGGCGTGGCGGAATTCTACAACAACTCCGGCCTCTACTCCCTCGCGGCGGGCGGCCCCAACGGCCTCGCCATCGATTCGGTCATGGGCGGCCAGCTCGCCTGGAACACGCCGGTCAACGGCCTCAAGGCCGTTTACTCCTACTCGGAGTATGCCGACCTCTCCACCAGCGGCCCGTTCGGCGCCTACCCGCCGGTGAACCTGTGGTCCAACTTCGCGAAGTTCAGCTGGCACACCGCCTCGGTGGAATACGTCACCGGCAACTGGGTGCTCGCCGCCGAGTGGCAGCAGTGCGGCGGCAAGCTCGACTACGGCGCGCCCCCGGTCCTCCCCACGGTTCATGATAACTCCGGCTGGACCGGCTGGTATCTCTCCGCCGCCCGCCGGCTGAACGACCGCTTCGAGGTCGGCGCCTACTACGGTCAGCTGCTGCAGCGCTATGTGGGCAACACCTCGGATCCGCGGCGCCACCAATACGACTCGGCCCTGAGCGTCCGTTTCGACCTCAACGAGCACGTCCTCTTCAAGGTCGAGGCCCACTACTTCGAGGGCACCTACCAGACCTTCAACACCACGCGCATCCCGAACCCGGCTCCCACACGCCGCAACCACAACACCGTGATCGCGGCCAAGACCACCCTCAGCTTCTGAGCCCGTCGGCCCCCACCGCCATGAAAACCAACTTCCTCCGCACTCTCGTTGCGCTGGCCGGTCTCGCGCTGGCCGCCACCGCGGCCCCGGCCGCGCCCGTGCTCATCGGCAATAAAAACGTCGCCGCCGAGAAGCTCGACGCCGCCACGGTCAAGGCCGTCTTCCTCGGCAAGAAGGTCGCCTGGGACTCCGCCGGCCGCGTCGTCATCGCCGTGCTCAAGACCGGCCCCGTCGCCGACGAGTTCCTCCAGGGCTCCGTCGCCATGAACGCCAGCGCTTTCAACAACCACTGGCGCCGCCTCGCCATGACCGGCGGCGGCACCGCGCCCAAGGCCTTCGACAGCGCCGAGGACCTCCGCAAGTTCGTCGCCGAGACGCCCGGCGCCATCGGCTTCGTGGATAGCGCCGCGGCGGATACCTCCGTCGCCACGCTCACGCCTGCCTCCTGATCGGTCTCCGTTCCCGCACCTCCGTCCCCATGTCCTCGTCCGCCTCCCGCTCCACCGTTCTCAACCTGCGCCGCTCGTTCCTCGGCATCACCCTTGGCTTCGCTTTCCTGGCGGCGCTGATCGTGGTGCTCGGCACGACCACGTTCCGTCTCTCGAAGACGGGCTCCGGCCGCACGGCCGAGCTCAGTGAGCGCCTGCTGCCCGGCCTGCAGTCGCTGGCCCGGCTGCAGGAGGCGGTGCTGAAATACAACCTGGCCAACCTTGAATACGTCACGGGACGCGACGAGGAAACTCAGGCCCGCAAACTCGCCCAGGCCGGCGCGCTGCGCCGCGCCGTCGGCGAGCACATGGGCGCGCTGGGCCGCCTCATCGAGACCGCCGAGGCCCGCGCTGCGCAGGAAAAGGTGTCGGCCGCCCTCGCGAAATACGACGCCTCCGTCGGCCGCCTTCAGGCCGCCCTCAAGGCGAGCGACTTCGAGCGTGCCATGCAGATCCTCGACGGCGATGTCGCCCACGACTACACCGCCGTGGAGACCGCCCTCAGCGCGTTGCAGGCCCACGTGTTCGAGCTCTCCACCCGCAACGGCCACGAGACCCGCGAGGTGCTCGACCACAACCTCCGCACCACGCTCGTGCTCGGCGCCATCATCGGCGGTCTCGCCATCGTGGCCGTTGGCGCCGTGCAGTTCCTGAACTTCCGCGTCAGCCGCCGCTTCGGCCAGCTCTCCGGCGCCCTCGGCGACGAGGCGAGCGACATCAACGCCAAGGCCCGCGGCTTCAACGCCACCAGCACCCGCCTCGCCGACGGCTCCAGCGAGCAGGCCGCTGCGCTCGAGGAGACCGGCACCTCCCTCGAGGAGATGTCCAGCATGACCAAGCGCAACGCCGAGTCCGCCCAGCAGGCCAAGCAGGTCGCCACCGAGGCCCGCGCCGCCGTGGATGCCGGCGCTGCCGGCATGCAGCGCATGACCGACGCCATGGCCGGCATCAAGACCTCCTCCAGCGAGATCGCCCACATCATCAAGACCATCGACGAAATCGCGTTCCAGACCAACATCCTCGCGCTCAACGCCGCCGTCGAGGCTGCCCGCGCGGGTGAGGCCGGCGCCGGTTTCGCCGTCGTGGCCGATGAGGTGCGCGCGCTCGCCCAGCGTTCCGCCACCGCCGCCAAAGAGACCGCCGGCAAGATCGAGGCCGCCCTCGCCAAGAGCGACGAAGGCGTCCGCGTCAGCGCCGAGGTTTCCGAGATGCTCAACCGCATCGTCGGCCAGGTCCGCCGCATGGACGAGCTCGTCGTCGAGATCGCCGGCTCCTCCGCCGAGCAGTCCACGGGCATTGCCCAGGTGAATGAGGCCGTCTCGCGCATGGACAAGATCACGCAGGCTAATGCCGCCAGCGCCGAGGAGTCCGCCGCCGCCGCGCAGGAGCTCTCCAGCCAGTCCACGCACCTGCAGACCCTCGTGGACGAGTTGCGCCAGCTCGTCGGCGCCCGCGCCAAGGCGACGTCGGCCCCCGCCCCGGTCGCCTCCTCACGTCCGCTCGCCCCCGCCCGGCCCTCGGCTCAGCCCGTCCCCGTCGTCGCCCAGCGCGACGATTTCTGGAAAGCCTGATTTCTGTGACGCCTTGAGGTGAAGCCCTCGCTCCGCGCGGGCTTTTCGGCGGAGGGCCAAGCTCCCGCGCGGCCGGCTTGTCACCTATCACTCCGGATCATACCCCACCCACGCGCGCCCAACACAAAGCGCATAAGCGCTCGCGCTACTCTGTCCTCCTTCGCAACGGGCTGGTTCAACCGGCGTCCCGATTCGCGCTACGGCGAATCAGAACGCTCAGAGTTATCTTGTATGAACTTCCAATTCTCGTGATTGAACCCGAGCCGGATGGGAATCAGCCGCACGAGTTCCAGATCATCTCTCTTAATCGCAGCCACGACCTCACGGTCGGTGATCGGTTCAGGTTCCTTGTAGACGAGCTCTGCCATGCTTTCGTTGGCTAACAGTGTTAGTGGGACTCGAAAACGAGTCTTTGCACGCAGGTGCTCATGAGCCGGAGAGAATTGCCTAAATCCTTCTTGGGCAATTCCCGATTATGCGGCGCAAGTCATTTCCACGCGGAAAATGCTTGGGGAAAAGACTTGTGAGGTGCCTGACAACGGGCCGATTTGTCACTGCCTCCTCTTGACCAGCAGCCTGTCATTTTCCAAAGGGAAAAGTGCAACTCCTCCGGCCTTGGCTTCCGGTGATTAGGAATACACCAGCAGCCGCTGGCTGATCGGGGCGATCTGGTTGTGGTCGCGGATTTTGTTGATCGTGGCGGGGCCGAGGAGCTGGCCTTCGCCGATCAAGAGCAGGCCGTGCGGGCTGTAGATGCCGCTGGCCAGCACCATGCCGGGCTCGAGCTCTTCCAGCAGGATCTCGCGGACGCTGCGGGGCAGGTGCACGAGGTTCGAGACCTTGAGGAAGAGGCGCACGGCTTCCGGATCGTAATAGGTGCCGGAACGGGCGAGGAGCTGGTCAATCGCGGCCTGCTTGGGCAGGCCCGACTCGACGTAGCCGACAGCCACGGCGAGGCAGCGCGCGGCCCAGGGGATGTGTTTGCCGGCGAGGGCGTCGGGATAGCCGGTGCCGTCGAAACGCTCGTGGTGGGCGCGGATGATCGCGCCGATCGCGGGCTCGGGGTCCACGAGGGCGGCGAGCGTCTGGCTGTAAACGGGGTGGTTCTGCAACGTGCCGCGCTCGCGCTCGGTGAGGCTGCCGGGCGACTGGCGGAACGTGCGCAGCAGCTCGCGCGAGATGCCGATGAGGCCAAGGTCGCACATCCACGCAGCGGACACGAGCGCCTGGCGTTCGTCCGCCCCGAAATGCTCCGACTCGCCCATGCGGGTGGCGAGCTCGACGAGCGTCTTGGCTTGGCCGCCGAGCACGGGGTCGTAGGCGGTGAGGATGCGGCGGCAGAGTTCCAGCGAGCTGTCGTAGCGGGTGGAAAGTTCCTGGTTGGCTGCGTCGAGCTTCTGGCGCTCGGTCTCGAGGTCCTTCACCTTCTGCTCAAGCTCGGTGTTCGCGACGGTGAGCTGGGCGTTGAGTTCCTGCGAGCGCGCCTGGAGCACCTCGTTGCGCACGATGAGGTCGTGGCGCTGGATGGCGTTGCGCACGGTGGCCAGCAGCTCCTCGCGCAGCCAGGGCTTGGCGATGAAACGAAAAATTTCGCCGCGGTTGATGGCCTCGACGATCGTGGGCAGGGCGAGGACGGCGGTGACGAGGATGCGCGAGGCGTTCGGGTGGGTCTTGCGGCTTTCAACGAGGAAATCGAGGCCGAGCATCTCGGGCATGCGCTGGTCGGAGATGATGACGGCGAACTGCCGCTCGGCGAGGATAGCGAGCGCCTTGACGGGACTGGAGCAGGCGACGACGTGGTAGCGTTCGCGCTCGAGCGTTTCCTTGAGCGCGCCGAGCACCAGGGGCTCGTCGTCCACGATCCGGTGGGTGTGGGTTTGTTCGGTCTTGAGGGCGTGGGCGCGGCCGTCGGGCGGGGTAGGGGGGGGTGGGAGAGGCGGGCGAGGTGGCGGGAAGTGAGGTAGGCGGCGATGCGGTCGAGGGGAAGCTGGCGCTGGGCGGCACCGTTTTCCCAAGCGGCCTTGGGCATGCCGTAAACCACACAGCTGGCCTCGTCCTGGGCAAAAGTGGTGGCACCTTTTTCGCGCAGACGCAAGAGGCCCTCGGCGCCGTCCTTGCCCATGCCGGTGAGGATGCCGGCCACGGCCTGGGGGCCGGCGCCGCAGTCGGCGGCCGATTTGAAGAGCAGGTCCACGGCGGGGCGCTGGTGCCAGATCTGCGGGCCGTCGGTCACGCGCACGCGGTAGTGGTCGCCGTGCCAGCCGAGCAGCATGTGAAAATTGCCGGGGGCGATGAGGGCCATGCCCGGGTCGAGACGTTCGCCATCCACGGCCTCGCGCACAGGGAAGGCGCAGATACCGTTGAGCCGGTCGGCGTAGGCCTTGGAGAAGCCGGCCGGGATGTGCTGGACGATGGCGATGCCGGGCAGGCCGGAGGGCAGGGCAGTGAGCACCTCGCGCAGGGATTCGGGGCCGCCGGTGGAGGCGCCGAGGAGGATGAGCGCGCGCGGGTCGGTGCGCAGCGGGGCCGGCAGGGTGCGTTGGACGGCGGCGGCGCCCATCGCGGTGAGGCGCACGCGGGCGGTGGCCGCGGCCTTGACCATCGCGATGAGGCGAGGGCCGAGGGTGCCGAAGGAGCTCGAACCGTTGGGTTTGCCGAGCACGTCCACCGCGCCGAGCTTGAGGGCCTCGAGCGCGTAATCGGACCCGCGCTGCGTCAGGGAGCTGAGCACGATGACAGGCATCGGCCGATGCTCCATGAGCAGGCGCAGGAAGGTGAGGCCGTCCATGCGCGGCATTTCCAGGTCGAGCGTGAGCACGTCGGGCTTCAGCTCGCGGATGCGGTCGCGCGCCTGGTAGGGATCGCCGGCGGTGCCGACAACCTCGATGGCCGGGTCGGCGCCGAGGGTGTCGGTGGCGATCTTCCGCACGAAGGCGGAATCATCGACGATGAGGACACGGATTTTGCGCACGACGGACATGGGTTCAGTGGTTCGACAGGCTCACCCTTTAAGAGGACGGTGGGCGACGGTAGGTCGCGGGCCGGACGAGTTCGAGGGAGTGGTTGATGCCCGTGAGGCTCTCCGAGTGACCGACGAGCAGGTAGCCGCCGGGGATGAGCTTCTTGGCGAGTCGGCGGACCAGCTCCTCCTGCGTCTGCCGGTCGAAGTAGATCATGACGTTGCGGCAGAAGATAACGTGGAAGAGCTCGGGCAGGGGGGACTCGCGGTCGAGCAGGTTGAGCTGGTGGAAGGCGAGGTGCGAGCGCAGCTCGGCGCGCACGCGGTAGTTGCCCTCCTGCGGGCCGACACCCTGCTGGAAATACTTGCGGACCGTCGCCGCGGGCATGCGTTCGATGACGTCGTTGCGGTAGATGGCCTTGCCGGCCTGCTCGAGGATGCGGTGGGAGATATCGGTGCACTGGATGTGCCAGTCCCACTCGGTGCCGAGGGCTTCCTGCAGCGTGATCGCGAGCGAGTAGGGCTCCTCGCCGGAGGAACAGGCGGCGCTCCACGCGAGGAAGCGCGGCCACTGCTCGGCGCGGCGGCGCTGGCGCATCTCGGGCACGATGCGGTCGCGCACGAATTCGAAGTGCGCGTTCTCGCGGAAGAAGAAGGTGTGGTTGGTGGAGATGGCGTCGATCAGGTGGGCCAGCTCCTCGCCGGCCTGCGGCGATTGCAGCAGGCGGCAGTATTCCGTGACCGTCGTCAGGTTCGTGGCGCGCAGGCGTTTGCCCAGGCGCGCGGAGACCATCTCGCGCTTGCCGGCATCCAAGCAGATGCGGCTGCGCTGATAGACGAGATTGCGGATGAATTCGAACTCACTTTCCCTCATATGGTTTCAGCTCCCTGTCCATCGGCCCAATCCGATGGCTATTAAGGAGGGTTCGTCAAAAAAGCGTCCGAGTCCCCGGAACGGAGCGGCAAAAATTGCCTGCGCTCGCGGCGGATTTTTACGGCGCGGCCGCCGGCGCGCGTCAGAAAAATTTATCGCGTTGCCCATCAGTGCTTACAGCGGCACCGCCGGCCGCTGGCATGCGGCGTGGTAAGGGAGCGGGCATGATCGATCCCATCTTCCAGTCCGACAATTACCAGTTGGCGCGGAAGCTTCTCGACGCGGCGGCGCTCCGCCAGGAGGCCATCGCCTCCAACATCGCCAATTCCGAAACCCCCGGCTACCGCCGCCTCGAGGTCTCGGCCGATTTCGCCGAGCAGCTCAAGTCCCGCACCCGCGCCGGCGACCTGCTCGCCACCCGCGACACCCTCCGCCCGACCCTGGTCCAGGATGCCTCCGCGCGTTCCGTGCGCCCCGACGGCAACTCGGTGGAGATCGAACGCGAGCTCCTCGCGATGAACAAGAACGCCGTGGAGTATGAATTCCTGAGCGAAGTCGTCTCCGGCAACATCAAGCAGCTCAAGATGGCCATCACCGGCCGCGTCGCCTGATCCCCGCCATGAACCTCATCTCCGGCGTAGAAATCACCTCCGGCGCCCTCAGCGCCCAGAAGATCCGGCTCGACATCGTCGCCCAGAACATCGCCAACGCCCAGACGACCCGCACGCCCGAGGGCGGCCCCTACAAGCGCAAGATCGTCTCCTTCGAGAACGAGCTAGTGAAGCGCGTCGGCGGCGCCCCGCTCCAGACCATTTCCGTCTCCGGCATCTCCGTGGACAAGGCCCCCGGCCAGGCCGTTTACAACCCGCAGCATCCCGACGCCGGTCCCGACGGCACCGTGCAGATGCCCAACGTGAACCTCGCCTTCGAGATGGTGGACCTCATCACCGCCTCCCGCGCCTACGAGGCCAACCTCTCCGTCGTGAAGAACTCGCGCACGCTCGCGATGAAGACCTTCGAGATCGGCAAGTGATGCCCCGCTGAATCCCCGCCCCCATGTCCGTCATCGGTTCCATTTCCCCCGCCGCGATCAACGCCATGCCCCTCAAGGGCCTCGAGGGCGCGCAGAAGCCCGCCATCGCCGCGCCCCTGCCGGACGGCATGCGCCTGGCCCAGCCTTCCGCCAACTTTGGCACCGTGCTCGACGGTCTCGTCACGACCGTCTCCGAGAAGCAGGCCACCGCCGCCGACCTCACCAAGCAGGTGCTGCTCGGCGACAGCGACCAGCTCCACCAGAGCGTCATCGCCATGCAGGAGGCCTCCGTGGCCTTCAGCCTCATGGTCGAGGTGCGCAACAAGCTCGTCGAATCCTACCAGGAACTGATGCGCATGCAGGTGTGAGCCTGAATCGTTCTCTTCCTCCTAATCTTTCTCGTTCTCCTCCATTTTTGGCATGAAGAAATTCGCCCAATCCCTCCTCGATCTCTGGTCGCAGCTCGGCCTCAACCAGCGCGTGTCGCTCGTCGTCGCCGCCGTGGCCGTGATCGGCGGCATGATCGCCGTCGTCCTCTGGTCGCGCCGGCCCGACTACCAGCTGCTCTACGCCCGCCTCGGCGACAAGGATTCCGCCGCGGTCATCAGCTACCTGCAGTCGCAGAATATCCCACACCAGATTTCCGCCGGCGGCGGCACGGTCTCCGTGCCGGCCGAGCGCGTTTACAAGCTCCGCATGGATCTCGCGGCCAAGGGCCTGCCGAGCGGCGAGGGCGTGGGCTTTGAGATTTTCGACAAGGGCCAGTTCGGCCTGAGCGACTTCGTGCAGCGCACCAACTACCTCCGCGCGCTGCAGGGCGAACTCGCCCGCACCATCAGCCAGCTCGCTGGCGTCCGCGCCGCGCGCGTGATGATCGTGCAGCCGGAGAATCGCCTCCTCCTCACCGACAACGGCATCAAGCCCACCGCCTCCGTCTTCGTGGACATGGGCGGCAGCCGCCTCGAGATCGACCAGGTCAACGCCATCCGCCATCTCGTGGCCAACGCCGTGCAGGGCCTCGGGCCCGATCAGGTCGCCGTGGTGGACAACCGCGGCCGCGTGCTCTCCGAGGATCTCAAGCAGGACCCGACCCTCGGCACCGCCTCCTCGCAGATGCGCTACAAGCAGCAGGTCGAGGACTACCTCTCCAAAAAGGTCGAGACCATGCTCGCGCAGGTCATCGGCCCCGGCCACGCGGTCGTGCGCGTCTCCGCCGACATTGAGACCGAGGCCACCACCATTTCCGCCGAGGTCTATGATCCCGAGGGCCAGGTCGTGCGTTCGCAGACCTCCACCGAGGACGTCAACACCTCCAGCGAGACCCGCGCCGGCGGCGGCGCCGTCGGCGTGAGCGCCAACGTGCCCGAGAAGGCCGCGACCGAGGGCACGGCGAACCGCCCCGTTTCCAACAGCGAGCAGAACCGCAAGAACCGCACCACCACCTACGAGATCAACCGCACGCTCACCAACACCACGCGCAATCCCGGCACGATCAAGAACGTGACCGCCGCCGTGCTCGTGGCCCAGCGTGCGCCCGTCGTGCCTGCCGCGGCGACCCCGCCGGCGGAAGGCGCCCCCGCGCCGCAGCCCGTCGCCCAGCCGCGCTCCGCCGAGGAATTGGCCACGCTCCGCCAGGTCGTCGTCAACGCGCTCGGCCTCAAGCCCGAGCCCGGCCAGTCGCTCGACAGCATCGTCACGCTCACCGAGGTGCCCTTCGCCGTGGAGCCCGTTTCCGAGCAGATCCAGGCCATCCAGGCTGAGAACAAGTGGCAGGGCTGGATCGAGGCCGGCAGCCGCTGGTCCGCCGTGGCCGGCGCCGCGCTCGTGCTCCTCGTCTTCCTCCGCATGCTCTCGCGCCAGAAGCCCGAGCCCGTGCCGGTCGAGGTGCTCTCGATGCCGCCCGAGATGGCCGCCCGCTCCCTGCAGAACGGCAACGCCGTCACCCCCGAGATGCTGAACGACCTCATCAAGCAGAAGCCGGTGAACATCGGCACCGCCCTGCGCGACTGGGTCGGCACACCCGCCACCACGAAGAACAACTGACCGCCGTCCTCTGAACCGCCATGGCTGACATCGACTACAGCAAGCTCAACCGCCACCAGAAGCTGGCCGTTTTCCTCATCAGCATCGGCCCGGAGGCCGCCGCGCAGATCCTGAAGCAGTTCGACGACATCGAAATCGAGAACCTCAGCCGCGAAATGGCCGCGTTCGAGATGATCCCCGACAACGTCGTGAAGCAGGCGGTGGAAGAGTTTTCCGTCGTCGTGGCCAGCAGCGTGCAGGCCGCCACCGGCGGCATCGGCTTCGTCCAGCGCACGCTGGAACTCGCCAAGGGCGACCATCGCGCCTCCGCCATCGTGGGCCGCGTCGGCCCGGCCATCGGCACCTCCATCGAGGTGATCAAGGACATCAGCGACATGGAGGGGCGCCAGATTTTCAACCTCATCAAGAACGAGCAGCCGCAGACGATTTCCTTCGTGCTGTCCTACCTCGAGCCGACCAAGGCGGCGGAGGTCTTCCCGCTGCTCAGTCCCGATCTGCGCGAGGAGGTCATCGAGCGTCTCGGCACCATCGAGTCCACCTCCATCGAGCTGGTGAACAAGATCGCCCGCAGCCTCGGCAAGCATTTCGACACGAAGAAGCGCCCGGCCTTCCACCACAGCGGCGGCGTCCGGGCCGTCGCCGGCCTGCTCAACAGTCTCGAGAAGGACCTCAGCAAGACCCTGCTCGGCCGCCTCGAGGAGCGCAACGCCGCGCTCAGCGCGGCGATCCGCAAGAAGCTCTTCAGCTTCGAGGATCTCAACCGTCTCCAGTCGGGCGATCTGCAGCGCATCCTGCGCGAGATCGATTCCGGCAACCTGGCCATCGCCATGAAGTCCGCCAGCGAACCGCTCCGCAACAAGGTCTATGCCGGTCTCTCCAAGCGCGCCGCCGAGAGCCTCAAGGAGGAGATCGAGATGCTCGGGCCGGTCCGCCTCAAGGACGTCGAGGCAGCGCAGGATCTCATCATCCAGGCCGTCCGCCGCCTCGAGGAGGAGGGTCAGATCACCATCGATGCCGACGCCGCCGCGGTCATCGCCTGAGCCATGCACGACTTTCTCCAGACTCCCAGCCACACCCACAGCCGCACTCCGTTCGTGACGCGGCCCGCGCTCCCCGATTGGGTCCAGCGCGGCATCATGCGCAGTTTCGGCGAGGACGAGGTTGTCGCCCCGTATCGCTCCAGCCCGCGCTCCCCCGGCCGTCCCGGCCGCAAGGCGCGTAACCCGCACCGGAAATAATCCCATGGCTCTCGCCAAGCTCATCGCCTTCGACCGTCCGCTCATCGGCGCCGTGCTGCCGGGCGCCGGCCGCGTCTTCACCGAGGCCGAGGTCGCCGCCAAGGTCGAGGCCGCCTACCACAAGGGTGTGGATGCCACCCGTGAGGCGGTGGACCAGAAGCTCGTGGAGATGCGCGTGGACATGCAGCAGCTCAGCGAGGGCGTGCTCAGCAAACTTTCCCAGGTCGAGACCGCCACCGCGACCCAGCTGCGCGAGGCGCTCCCGGCGCTCGCCGTGGATCTCGCCCGCCGTCTGCTCGCCGGCTACGAGCCGTCCGCCGAGGTCGTTGGCAAGCTCTGCCACGACGCCCTGCAACAGCTTTTCCCCGAGCGCGAAGGTCTCGAGCTCTCGCTTTGCCCGCGCGACGTGGCCCTGCTCGAACAGGTCAACCCCGGCTGGCTGGCCCGCTATCCCGGCCTGAAGGTGAAGAGCGACGCCAACCTGCAGCCGGGCGATTGCCTCGTGCGCAGCCGCTTCGGTCTCACCGACGCGCGCCAGCAGACCAAACTCACCGTGCTCGCCCAGGGCCTCACCGGACAATGAGCGTCGCCTCGATCATCCCGATGGTTGATGTCCTCCGCACCCAGGTGCGGCATGTGCCGGCCGTGCAGCGCGTCGGCACGGTCACGGGCATCGCGGGACTCATCATTGATTCCGAGGGCCCCAACGTCGGCCTCGGCGAAATTTGCGACGTCCGTTCCCCGCGCACCGGTTACTCGGTGCGGGCGGAGGTCGTCGGTTTCCGCGAACACCGCGTGCTGCTCATGCCGCTCGGCGACACCGCCGGCCTGCATGTGGGCTGCGAGGTCGCCGCCGCCGATCGTCCGCCGCTGCCGCGCCCGGGTCCCGAGCTGCTCGGCCGCGTGCTCGACGCGCTCGGCCGCCCGATGGACGGCCTCGGCCTCCTGCCGGTGGATCGCTCGGAGCACGACACCAAGCCGCCGCACCCGCTGCGCCGCCAGCGCATCAAGGACCCGCTCCCGACCGGCGTGCGCGCCATCGACACTTTCGTGCCCCTCGGCCGCGGCCAGCGCCTCGGCCTCTTCGCCGGCTCCGGCGTGGGCAAGTCCACCCTCCTCGGCATGATCGCGCGCGGCTGCAACGCCGACGTGGTCGTCGTCGCGCTCGTGGGTGAACGTGGCCGTGAAGTCCGTGAATTCCTCGAGAAGGACCTCGGCCCCGAGGGCATGAAGCGCTCCGTGGTCGTCGTCGCCACCTCCGACACCTCCGCGCCGCTGCGCCTGCGTGCCGCCTTCACCGCGACCTCGATCGCCGAGGCCTACCGCGACGCGGGCAAGAACGTGCTGCTGATGATGGACTCGGTCACGCGCTTCGCGATGGCCCAGCGCGAGATCGGCCTCGCCATCGGGGAGCCGCCGACCACGCGCGGTTACACGCCCTCCGTCTTCGCCATGCTCCCGCGCCTGCTGGAACGCACCGGCGCCGGCGAGCACGGCTCCATCACCGCCATCTACACCGTGCTCGTTGAGGGCGACGACATGAACGAGCCCGTGGCCGACGCCGTGCGCGGTATCCTCGACGGCCACCTCGTGCTCTCGCGCCAGCTGGCGCACTTCAACCATTACCCGGCGATTGACGTCCTCGAAAGCGTCAGCCGCCTCACCCGCGACATCTGCACGCCCACCGAGGTGGCCCACGCCGCCGCGGCCCGCGAGCACCTGGCGCTTTACCGCAAGAACGAGGACCTCGTGTCCATCGGCGCCTACCAGAAGGGCGCCAGCCCCCAGCTCGACCGCGCCATCTCCCTGCAGGAGCCGCTCCGTCAGTTCCTGCGGCAGGGCGTGCACGAGTTTTCATCCCGGACGGAAAGCTACGCCAAAATCAAAGGCATCGTCGCGCCATGAAAAAGTTCCGCTTCCCCCTCCAGCCCGTCGGCCTGCTCCGCTCCCACCAGGAGCTGCGCGCCCGCGAGGTTTTTGCCGCCGCCGTCCACCGTTACGTCCAGACCGAGGAAAAGCTCGCCGCGCTGCGCAAGCGCACCGCCGAGCTCGCCGAGGTGCTCTTCCACGGGCGCGCCGGCCAGTTCCTCGCGGCCGAGGCCGCGGCCCTGCTGCGCGTTTACCGCGGCGAGTGCCAGGCCGTCATGGACGCCGAGCGCGAGGTCATCGAGGCCCGCGAGGACATGAACCTGCGCCGCACCGAATACATCGAGGCCAACCGCCGGCTCAAGATCGTCACCAAGCTCGAGGAGAAGGCGCGTGAGAAGCACCGCCTCGCCACGCTGCGCGCCGGCCAGGAGGAGCTCGACGAGCTCGCCGGCTTCCGCGCCTTCCGCCAACCCGCTCTCTCATGAACAAGCTGAAAGTCCTCGCCAGTCCCCCTCTCGTCGCCGTCCTCGGCATCGTGCTCGGCACGCTTACGGGCCTCGGCTGGTTCTGGCGCGCAGCCGAGACGCTGGTCGCCGCCGCGATCGCCGCCGTGCCGCACGCGCCGGAGGACGACGCCAAGGCGCAGGGCTGGGATTTTTGGACCATCGAGATCGACGGCCTTTCCTCCGAGCTGAAGGAGGAGCGCGCCCGCCTGCGCCAGCAGGCCGACCAGCTCAACCAGCGGGCCGCGCGCCTCGCCGCCGAGCAGCAGGAACTCGCCAAGATCCGCTCCGAGATCGAGGCCATGCGCGCCGAGATCGGCCGCAAGGTCATCGAGATCACCGCCGACGAGTCGAAGAACCTCCGTTCCCTCGCGCAGACCTACGCGACTCTCACGCCCAAGGGCGCCGTGGCGATCCTTCGCGAAATGGACGACACCACCGTCGTGAAGATTCTCTCCCTGATGAAGTCCGAGACCGTCGCCCCGATCTTCGAGGAGATGGCCAAGACCGCCTCGCCCGACGGCACGCTCGCCAAACGGGCCGCCCTGTTGTCCGAAAAACTTCGCCTGATGAAGTCCATCAAGTCGGCCACCTGATCAATTTCACCCGGCGTGCCATGGCTGGCACAACGCCGTTCCCAAGGATGGATGCTCCGCATGACCTCCACCTTGCCCAATTTCTCCGCCAGCCCCGCCGCCGCGACCCTCGCCGGCAGCACCCTGACCAATCCGTCGGCCCTCGCCAGCTTCACTGCGCTGAGCGTCGGACCCGAAGCAAATCTCGCGGAGTTCGCGACGCTGCTCGGCGATGATGGCGCCGCCGTGGCGGTCGCCCCGGTCGTGCTCGTCGCCAACGCGCCGCAGCCGGTCGTGCCCGGCTTCACGCCCGCGGCCACCGCGGCGGAAACCGTCGCGCCGCCGCTGGCGGTCGCCACCGCCGCGGAATTGATCGCGCCGACGGAAGTGCCGGCCGAGCCCACGCCCGCGGTGCGGGCCCCGTCCGATGAGGAAATCGCCGCGGCCGCCGCCTTCGTGGCGACGCTGCTCCAAGCTTTCCAGCCCGCGGCGCCCCAGCCGGTGACGGCGCAAGGCGAAGCCCCCGCGACCGAAGCACTCGCCTCGGCCAGGACCAATCAGGCCTCCGGTGAGCGCGTCGCGGTGACGACTCCGCTGCCCAACGGCCGTGCCTTCCCGACCAGCCTGCCGGTGTCGGCGAAACCGGTCCGTGAATCCGCCGTTCCCGTGGCGCCCGAGGCCGCCGTGGCGGAAGCGTCCGCCACGCAAGTTGGGGAGCGCGCTCCGCTGGCCCGCGAAGCGGTTGCGACTCCGGCCCAGCGCCCGGTCACCGTCGCCGGATTTACCCTCCCGAACGGCGCGGAGTTCCCCACGTCACTCCCGCTGCAGGCCAAACCGCCCTTCGCGACCGCCGCGCCGCAGCCCGCTGAGTTCCAGCTCGCGGCGCCGGTTTCAACGGGTGAGCCTTCGATCACTGAGTCGGCGATTTTGCCGCAGGCGGCGAACACCGCCCCGACCTTGCCCGAGGTCACGGTCGCAACCGATGGCGCCATCGAGTGCCGCCTCGACTTGGTCGAGGTGCCGAATCCGGCCGCGACAGAACCCAAGGCCGCGGCGGGCGAGAGCACTCCGCTGGAAGTCCAGGCCGAGCTGGAACTGCCCGGCCAGGCCGTCGTGCGCGTCGAGCTGCAGCTGCCCGCCAACGCGGGGCAGGGCAGGGGAGCGACGGCGCTTCCGGAAAAATTTGCCGCTTCGGCGGTGCGGAAAAATTCCCGCGCGGAATCTGTGGTTTCGTCGTCCGAAAGAAATTTTGTATTCACTGGTGACAAGGAACTTAAGTCTGACTCTCCGGTGGCTGGCATCGGCGTTGCTAAACCGGAGCCCGTGATCTCAACTGTCCCGACCGAGGAAATCCGCCAACCCCGCAACCCCGAGACTTTGTCGGTTTTGCCTGCCCGTGCGGATTTCCAAGTGGCCCAGCCGACGGCCGAGCGAATCACGGTCGAGCCGGCTGCTCCTGCGGGACAGAATTTTGCCGAGCGCGCTGTCGCCACCGTCACCAGCCTGGCCGAGGCGCAGTTCACCGCGAGCATGCAGAAGGCCGGCAGCGTGCAGCTGCGCCTGAAGTTCGGCGGCGAGGACCTCAGCGTGCGCGTCGAGCTGCGCGGCGATTTGGTGCACACCGATTTTCGCACGGATTCGCCCGCCCTGCGCGAGGCGATCGCCACGGAATGGCAGGCGGTGGCCGCGGCTTCGCCGGCCCACCTGCAGCGTTTCCTCGATCCGGTCTTCTCGCCCGCCACTCCGGGCACTCTGACCGACAGCGGTGCACAGCACCAGTCGGCCCACCGTCAGGCCCAGCAGCAGGGGCAGGAGCATTCCTCTTCCCGCCACGATCCCTGGTCCGGCCAGTCGCCTTTCACCCGTCGCTCCGCGCTCAGCGAGAGCTTCGTGCCCGAGCCCGCCACGCCGCGGGTTCCGGTCCTGTTGCCCACCTCCCTCCGTCTCTCCGCCCTCGCCTGAAGCCATGACCGTCACCAACCCCACTTCCACCAGCACCAGCCCCACCTACGGCTACGGCGAACCCGCCGTGCGCAACACCAAGAAGACGCTCGGCTCCGACGACTTCATGAAGCTGCTCGCCGTCCAGTTCAAGAGCCAGGACCCGATGAAGCCGATGGAGGACACCGCCTTCATCGCGCAGATGGCGCAGTTCTCCGCCCTCGATCAGAGCAGCTCGCTCGTGAAGGAGATGGCGCTCATGCGCTCCGACCAGCAGACCCTCACGGCCAGCGGCATGCTGGGCCGCAACGTCACGGTCGAGGATGCCGACGGCCTGCCCGTCACCGGCCAGGTTTCCGCCGTCGAGAGCACGCTGAATGGACCGGTGCTCGTCGTTGATGGCGTCCGCTACTCCCTCTCCAGCGTCCAGCGCGTGGAATACACCGCTCCCGTTTACCCGTCCACCACGGCCGACCTTCCTCCGGCGGCCTGATCCTCAGCCAACCCTCCAACCCATAAGCAACCATGCCCCTCATCGGCACCCTCACCTCCGGCGTCAGCGCTCTCCGCACCTTCAGCAAGGGCCTTGAAGTCATCGGCGGCAACATCGCCAACGTCAACACCACCGCCTACAAGAGCTCGTCCACGAGCTTCTCGGACACCTTCAGCAACACGGTCGGCACCGCCAGCGGCTCCGCGCAGATCGGCTCCGGCGTGCAGCTCGCCAACATCGCCACGCACTACTCGCAGGGCGCCCTCACCAGCACCGGCAAGGTCACCGACCTCGGCATCGCCGGCAAGGGCTACTTCGTCGTGCAGGACGGCGCCAATGACTTCGCCACCCGCGACGGCGCGTTCCACTTCGACAGCACCGGCGCGCTCGTGAACGCCCAGGGCAAGGCCGTGCTCAGTGCCGCCAACGCGCCCATCGTGGTGCCGAACTTCAGCGCCGTGAGCAACATCAGCATCGGCCTCGATGGCACGATCACCGCCTTCTACAACGACGGCACGCCCGATGACACGTCCCAGCAGATCGGCGTCATCTCGGTGGACGACGAGTCGAAGCTGCTCAAGCAGGCCAACAACCTTTACGATTTCAGCGCCGTCTCCGCCACGCTGCCGGTCCCGGCCGCGCCCACCGCGGGCACCAAGATCCAGTCCGGCGCGCTCGAGCAGTCCAACGTGGACCTCACCGAGCAGTTCGCCGACCTGATCACCACCCAGCGCAGCTTCCAGGCCGCCTCCCGGCTCGTGACCGTCTCCGACTCCGTGCTCGAGGACATCGTCAACCTGAAGCGCAACTAACCCTGAACTGATTTCCCGCCATGGCCGCCAAGCCCGAAGCCAAGGAAGCCCCCGCCGCCCCCGCGGCCGACAAATCGCCCGAAAAGGCCGAAACGCCGGCCAAGGGCCCGGGCGTGGTCAAGACTTGGCTGCCGGTCCTGCTCGCCGTCGTCGCCGCCCCGGCCACCTGCTGGGCGGTGGCGGAGTTCGTGCTCCTGCCCAAGCTCGAGCAGAAGCTGGCGGCCGCCCACTCGGGCGAAGCGCCGGCCGAGGCCCCCAAGGAGGCCACGGCCGCCGAAAAGGGCCACGGCGAAAAGAAGAAGGGCCACGGCGGCAAGGAGGAGGGCGGTGGCGCCGGCGGTGACACCTACGAGTTCACGAATGTCGTGGTGAACCTTTCCGGCACCATGGGCACGCGCTACCTCAAGACCAGCTTCGTGATCACCGGCGTGAACCCCGACACGATCAAGGACGCCTTCGAGGAGAACAAAGCCAAGCTCACCGACGTCACGCTCGGCGTGCTTTCGTCCATCAGCCTCGCCGACCTCGAGGAACCCGGCGCGAAGAACGTCCTGCGCGAGAAACTCGTGACCGCCTACAACCAGGCGCTCGGCTCGCGCGTCGCCGACCAGGTCTATTTCTCCGATTTCGTCGTCCAGTAGGGCGCTTTGCGCCGGACCAACGACCAAGGACCAACGACCCATGACACGAAGCATGCCAACGCGGATTCTCCCCGTTTCCCCGTCCAAGGGGCCCTCGTCCTTGGTCCTTCGTCCCTAGTCCCTTCTTTCCATGGCCGACGACAAGAAACCCGTCAGTGATTTCCTCGATCAATCCGAGATCGACAAGCTGCTTGCCCAGGGCGCGGCCGGGGATGGCGTTGCCAAGCGCACGCTGATCCGTGCGGACGGTCGCCCGGCGATTCCCGGCGCCCCGCAGCCCAAGGTCGAGCCCTACGATTTCCGCAACCCGGCCTTCCTTTCCGAGTTCGAGCTGCGCCGGCTGCGCCTCGTGCACGAGGACTTCATCCGCTACCTGAGCGCGCGCCTCTCGCTGTTCCTCCGCATGGAGTTCGGCCTCAAGATGGCCAAGCTCACGACGGCCAACTACGCCAAGTTCACCGAATCCCTGCCCAGCCCGACGCACATCTGCCTGTTCAAGGCTGAGCCGCTCACCGGCGTCAGTGTGATCGACATCAATCCCCGGCTCGCCCTCACCATCGCCGACCGCCTCCTCGGCGGCCGCGGCCACTCGGTGAAGTCCGAGCGCTACCTCACCGAGATCGAGGTGGCCCTGATGGACGACGTCGTCCACATGATCCTCGAGGAGTGGTGCCACCAGTGGAAGACCGAGCAGGAGCTCACGCCCCTCATCATCGGCCACGAAAACAGCGGCCGGTTCCTCCAGACCTCCCCGCGCGACGCCGTCGTGCTCGCCATGACGCTCGAAGCCAGCTTCGGCGACTGCTCGGAGCAGATCCAGATCGGCGTGCCCTATTACACGATCGAGCCGCTGGTCCGCAGCATGCAGGCCCGCCGCCAGAAGGATGCCACGGTCGCCGCCCCGGTCGCCAAGCGCGCCACCTGGCAGGAGTCCTACGACAGCATCACGATGCCGGTCCGCGCCGAGTGGAACGGCTTCACCATCAGTCTCCGCGAGATCACCAACCTCCGCGTCGGCGACGTCGTCGAGATGCCCGCCGACCAGATCCGCCACACCAACGTCCTCCTCAACGGCGTGCCCAAGTTCACCGGCACGGTTGGCCTCGATGCCGACCGGGTCGCGGTGCAGCTCACGGCCAAGCTCGACGCCGACCTCCAACCCGTTACCGCCGCTCCCTCCCATGGAAGAAAAAACCCTTGATATCGTCCTCGACGTGAAGGTCAAAGTGACCGTCCAGCTCGGCTCGTGCAACCTGCCGATGCGCGACGTGCTGGAGCTTTCAACCGGCTCCGTCGTCCAGCTCAACCAGCAGGCCAACGACCCGGTCGGCCTCTACGTCAACGACAAGCTTGTCGCCTACGGGGAGGTCGTGGTGGTCGAGGACCACTTCGGCATCAAGATCACCGAGCTCGTCGGCAGCGGCCAGCCATGAGGCCGGCCCCGCTCATCTGCGCCCTGTTCCTCGCCTGCTCGCTGCCGCTCGCCGCGCAGGAGAAGGACGAGGTCATCTACCCGCGCGGCACCGCGCCCGCGGGCGCTCCCGCCTCGAAGGAGGCCGGCCGCACCAACACCTTCCTTCTGCTCGGCACCGCCGCCGTCGCCGCGGCCGCCGGCTGGTGGCTCTGGCAGAAACGCCGTCTCACCGCCAGCGGCGGCCAGGCCGCGCGCCTGAACATCGTTGAGAGCCGCTCGCTCGGCTCGCGCCAGTATCTCGTCGTCGCCGACTACGACGGCCGCAAATTTCTCCTCGGTGTGTGCCCCGGCAGCATCGAGATGCTCACGCCGCTCGACGGCAGCGAACCGCCGCAGAAATGAAGCCGCGTTTCCGCACTTTCCTGCTCCTCCTCGTCGCCAGCGTGTTGCTGGCGACGGGCGCTTTTGCCCAGGAGGCGACGATCACCCCTGCTGGCGCCCCGGCCGCGACGGCCCCGGCGCCCACGGCGGCCGCCTCGAGCCCGCTCCGCCTCAACATCAACCTGGAGGGCGCCGACCGCCCCGCCGACCTGAGCGTGGCCGTGCAGCTGGTGCTGCTGATGACCCTGCTCTCCGTGGCGCCCTCGCTGGTGCTGCTGATGACGAGTTTCACGCGCATTGTCATCGTGCTCGGCTTCGTGCGCACCGCGCTCGGCGTGCCCAGCGCGCCGTCGAACCAGATCATCGTGGGGCTCTCGCTGTTCCTGACCTTCTTCATCATGGGGCCGACCTTCGACCGCATCAACGCCGAGGCCGTGCAGCCCTACATGAACAAGCAGATCACCTCCGCCGAGGCCTTCGAGAAGGGCGCTGCGCCGCTGCGCGACTTCATGCTGAAGCAGACCCGCACGCGGAACCTCGAATACTTCCTCCAGCTCGGCGGCTACGGCCCCACGGCGGTCAAGGACCTGCCGCTGCGCGTCGTCATCCCCGCCTTCGTGCTGAGCGAGCTCCAGTCCGCCTTCCAGATGGGCTTCCTGCTGTTCCTGCCCTTCCTCGTCATCGACTTCCTCGTCTCCTCCGTGCTGATGGCCCTCGGCATGATGATGATGCCGCCCAACGTCGTGTCGCTGCCCTTCAAGCTGCTGCTCTTCGTCCTCGTGGACGGCTGGCACCTGATCGTGCAGTCGCTCGTGCAGAGCTTCAGCTAGCGCCGAGGCAAGTTGAAGTGCGAAGTTGAAGTTCAAGCCAACCAACGCCGAACCGCGCCGCCTCTCTCTTCGACTTAAACTTTCCACTTAAACTTTTCAGATGAATCCCGAAATCGCCATCGACCTTTTCAAGAGCACGGTCGTGTTCGCCCTCTACATGGTGGCGCCGTTCCTGATCACGCTCATGGTGGTCGGCCTCGTGTCGAGTTTGCTCCAGTCGGTGACCTCGCTGCAGGAGCCCACGCTGACCTTCGCGCCCAAGCTCATTGCCCTGGCCGGCCTCGCGCTGCTGCTCACGCCCTGGCTGCTGCGCTCGCTCACGGAGTTTGCCATCTCGGTGATCAACCGGATGCCCGGTCTCGCCCACTGAGCGAAGGGTTTCCCGCCAATGGCCGCTGACGACCAGGATCTTGGATCCTTCTCCCGCGACCGCGGGATCAGGATGACGCGTCGCGGCTGGCTGTCCTGCTTTGGAGGCTTTCCGCGTTCCGTTTTCTGCCCTCCGCCTCTGTCATGAGTGCCGGCTATTTTTTCGCCTTCCTGATGGTTTTCCTGCGGGCCGTGGGCATCGTGCTGCTGCTGCCCTCGCTCGGCAACGACCGCAGCATTCCGCCGATGGTGCGGGTGGCGATCGCGCTGTGCCTCGCGATCCTGGTCAGCGGCATGGTGCCCGAGGGCCGTTTGCCGGTTGATCTCTGGCAGCTGACGCTGGCCGCGGCGGGTGAGGTCGTGCTCGGCCTCGCCATGGGATTCATGGTGCGCATGACTTTTGCGGCGGTCGAGATGGCGGGACGCATGATTTCCTCGGAAATCGGTCTCGCGGCCACGCCGGGTTTCGGCGCGCCGGACGTCTCCTCCGAGCCGCTGGCGGCGTTCGTCATGGCGCTGGCCGTGCTGTTGTTTTTCCTGCTGGGCGCGCATCTCACGGTGATCACCGCCTTTGCGCGCAGCTTCGAGCTGGCCGCGCCGGGCATGCCGCTGATGGGGCACGGCGTGATGGAGCAGGTGACCGAGGCCACGGCCCGGGTGATCGAACTCGGGCTGCGCATCGCGGCGCCGTTCATCGCGCTGAACTTCCTCGTGACGCTCGCGTTTTCCGTGCTGGGTCGCGCGGTCTCGCGCATGAATGTCTTCATCCTCAGCTTTTCGGTGCGCGCCTTCCTGGGCATGGCGCTGCTCAGCACCGCCGGGGCCCTGATCGCCCGCTACCTCTACGTGGAGTTTGGCGAGATCCCGACCCAGATGCTGCAGCTGATCGCCCGCTGAGGCGGGCCTGAGGCCGGTCGGAGCTTGCATCTCCGGAAAAAATGGACCGACTGACCGCGGGTTTGGGGAAACGGTTTCTCCAAAGGCAAAGAGACAGTCGGGCCGCTGTTTCATCCCTGCATGGCTTTGCTCGCGGCCTCGTTCCCGGTTGAGATCCATACCGGAAGTCGTCGTGCGCGGAGCCGAACGATCCAAACCCATGAACACGTCTCCGCTTGTTTCCGTCACCTCCACGGCCCCTGCCGCGCCCGATTTTCGCTGGGAAGGGCAGATGGGCAACGGTCTGGGCGCCACCTACGGATTGCCGCCCGCGGCCTTTCTCGCGGCGAGCGCCGAGGAACTGGTTGTCTCCGGCCCGCTCGGCACTTTTCGGCTGCCCCGGGCGGCGGTCATCAAACTGGGCCGGGGCGGGATGTATCCCTGGTTCTTCAGCGGCATTCGGATTCATCACCGTGACCCGAAATGCCCGGAGGAACTCGAGTTCAAGGTCCTCGGCGCGAGGCGGGGCGACGTCCTGGCCCAGCTGCGCACCCTGGGCTATCCGGTCGCGTGAGACCGGGCGCATTCAAAGGTATCAAAAGGGGTAGGGCCCGACCTCCGGGCGGGCCGGATGAATGCGCGAATCTTGCCGGGCCGCCCGGAGGTCGGCCCCAAACATTACGTCCAGATGAGC
>CBINOW010000058.1:0-25717 GCA_966252395.1 uncultured Oleiharenicola sp.
ATGCGATGCGGGCCGGGGCCTCCTCCAGCAACTCGAGGGGTTCCAGCAGCGTCACGTAGGGCTCGCCGGCGAGCGACAGGTTTTGCAGTTCCTCGGTCCGGTCCGGATGGGTGCGCAGGTGACGGACGATATCCTCGGTCATGCTGCTTTCGAGGGTCGTGGACAGCACGCGCAGATTGCCGACGGAGGGATTCGACGTGAAGGTCACATCCAGCAGCGTCGTGGACTTGATGGCTTGGGCGAAGGTGTCGATCGGGTAGGCGGCGCCCAGCCAGCCCTGGATATTTGGCTTGGGGGCGTAGAGGGGGGCCAAGACCAGCACTTGCAGCTTGCCGTCGAGATAAGCGTAGCCGCTGGCCTGCTCCGCATCGCCGTTTTCAATCACCTTGATCAGGTGGCGGAAGGGCGCGGTGTTTGGCTCTGTCGCTTGACGGGTCCGGCCGGTATCGGCCAGGAGTTCACCTTCGAGCGAAAAAAAGAACATGGGCGGCCGGGTGACGCTTTTGTTGAACTGCAGGCGATCCGCGTAGCTTTCGAGGATCGAGCGAAGGGTTTCGCGATCAACCGGGTCATGGATGAAGACCTGCTTCATCGCGTAGTCGTTGCTCAACACCATGGCGGCGCCGGTCAGGTATTCGATGCGCTCGCTGATGTATTGGCGGAAGATTTTAGCGCCCGTGCGCAGATTCTGGGCGATGTGCTCGCGGGCGTTCGCCTCGTTGGCGCGGGTCACCAGCAGATAGACGGAGACCTGCACGACGGCGAACAGACCGGCCAGCAGCAGGAGCAGCTGGGTGCTGAAGCGCCGGAAACGGGGGAGGCTCAGCATCACAGCTCAGCGGTAGCCGCCGGTCTTGCCCCCGGAGGAGCGGCGCACCCGGCGGTCGGGCTTGAGGGGGAGGGCGGAGGTCTCCTGGACGGCGGTGCCGTCTGCCAGGGTGATTTCGCGGGTCTCGGGCTTGGTCAGGCGGGGATGCCAGATTTCCACGCGATAACGGCCGGCGGGTGCCGTGATCCGGGCAATGCCCAGGGCGTCGGACTTCGCAAACCAGGGCGTCGGCACCACGACGACATGGGAAATCATCCAGTCGTGGATGTTGCAGCCGATGGTGACCTGACCTTCCAGTTCAAAGACGATGGATTCCGTCTGACCGGGATTGTAGAGCGGCAGTTCGAAACGGCGCGGCCGGGAGAGCGAATAGACGTGGTGCTGGACGTTGTCGCGGTTGGGCAAGACGACCTTGGTGCCCGTTTGGACGATGGTGAGAAAAACGGAGAATTCCTGATCCTGCTGCGCGATCTCCACCTGGGTGTCGGCCGCCACCGGTGGTGCCGGATGGTCGAGCGGAATCAGGGACACGGCGGCGTCGGGGAGCGGGTCGCCGCCCTTCGCGTTGGAGATGGTGCAGGTGAATTCCGCGGCGTGCAGGCAGACGGCGAGATTAAGAAGCAGGAGGACGCGAAAAACGGACATGGGCGGAACGTGGGGTCGAGTGGCGGCAGCATACAGGTTTGCCGCCCGCTGCGAAGCGAAGAATCGCGCTCAGAAGCGATGACTCAGGCCGACGCTCCAAGAGTCAGTCGGATAGGTGACGCCCACCCGGTTGACGACGAACGCGGCCGAACGACGGAGCTCGAGCGATGTGTTTTCCGTGACGGCAAAACCCAGCGAGGCGGACCAAAGATCCACGTCGGCCTCGACGTTGTAGGAGACCCAGCCGCTGCCGTAGAGATTCGTGGTGTGCCACGGGCGCGAGGTGTAATAGTTGAAGATGGTCTGGCCGAAGCCGCCGGAGAGCATCGTGCCCCAGATGGGCCAGGAGGCGTTGGCCACGATGTCGCCCGAGAGCCGGCCGGCGCTGCCGGAGAGGCTCCAGCGGTCGTTGATATCCCAGCGGAAGTCGGCCGAGTAGCTGTGTTGGCCAAGGTCGAAGGTGTTCCGTCGGGCGGTATGCTCGAGCCAGTTGGCGTTGGCGGCGAGACGGAGATTGGGCAGGACGCGCTTGGAAAGCTGCACGCCGGCTTCGGTGGTCCAGCCCCGGTCGTCGGCGAGGCGGGCCGCCTTGTAATTGGCGGAAGCGCTGAACTGCAGAACCGTGGCCTGGGAACCAAGGCCAAACTTGCGCTGAAGCGTGAGCTTGCCGCCGAAGCGGGAACTGTCGGTCAGGTCGTAGTCGGGCACGGAGAGGGTGCTCGCTTCGGCGGTGGCGATGAGCAGCAGGTTACGATTGAGTTGTCGGCTGTGCGTGCTGGAGAGGCTGATCTCGTAGCTCTCGGCGTCCTTGCGGGAGGGTTCGTGGGAGGTGCGGCTGATGTTGTCAGTCTTGCCGAAGGTGCCGCTTGCGGTCAGGTGCAGATTGTCCAGCCAGGCGGGCATGGTGCCTTCCCGCTGCGCATGGAGCAGGGGGAGCAACAACAGGGCGGCGAGCAGGATGGTCAGGCGTTTCAAAGCAGGGGGCGGAGGATATCCCATACGGTATCGGCCACGATCTGGTGACCTTGAGGGGTGGGGTGGATGCCGTCGGGCAAGTTAAGACTGGCCACGCCGCCCACGCCTTCAAGGAGGAAGGGGATGAGCACGGTCTCCTTGTCCCGGGCCAGCTCGGTGTAGATGGCGGAAAATGCCCGGGTGTAGTCGGGTCCCATGTTGGTCGGTAATTGCATGCCGGCGATCACCACTTTTACGTCCGGGTAGCGCTGGCGGATGCGTTGAATCATGGCCTCGAGATTGGATCGCGTGGTGGCGAGCGGAATGCCCCGCAGCCCGTCGTTGCCGCCCAGCTCGATGACGAAGATGTCCACCCGTTGCTTCAGGATCCAATCGAGGCGGCGGAGGCCGCCCGAGGTGGTTTCGCCGCTGAGACCGGCATTGACCACCCGCCAGGGCAGGCCCGCCTCGGCGATCTTCTTTTGCACCAACGCGGGGTAGGCCTCGTCAGGATCAACGCCGTAGCCCGCCGTCAGGCTGTCACCAAAGAAAATGACGGTGCGGGTTTCCGCGGCGCCCCAGGCGGTCGCCACCCAGAACAGCAGAAGGACCGCCCACCACGATTGGCTTTTGCGCTTTGCGCCAAGTTCACTCTTGTTCGGGGCCATATTTGTCTTCCGCAATGAGTGTCCAATCCATCCTGAAAGTCCAGCGCCTGACCAAGACCTATGCCACCGCGGCAGGACCGCTCACTGTGCTGCAGGAGGTATCGTTCGACATCCCTGCCGGCGGCACCTGCGCCATCGTAGGGCCATCCGGCAGTGGCAAGACCACATTGCTCGGACTATGCGCGGGCCTGGATCAGCCTTCGACCGGCACGGTCGAACTGGCTGGGCGGGAAATCGGCGGACTTTCCGAGGACCAGCGCGCGTTGGTCCGCAACGAGTCGGTCGGCTTTGTCTTCCAGAACTTCCAGTTGATCCCGACGCTGACCGCGCTCGAGAACGTCCTCGTGCCGCTCGAACTGCGCGGCAACGGCGTGAAGGAGTCTGACGCCGCCGAGTTGCTCGCGCGGGTGGGATTGGGCGGCCGTCTCGACCATTATCCGGTCCAGCTATCCGGCGGCGAACAGCAGCGCGTGGCGCTGGCCCGGGCCTTCATCAACCGCCCGCGCATCCTTTTCTGCGATGAACCCACCGGCAACCTCGACGGTGACACCGCCCACGCGATGGCCGACCTGATCTTCGGCCTCAATCGCGAGCGCGGCACTACGCTCGTGCTCGTGACCCACGACCTCGAACTCGCTCGCCGCACCCAGCGCGTGATCCGCCTGCGCTCCGGTGCGGTGATCTCGGACGAAGCTATCAACCACGGCTGATCGACCATGCGATTCATCCTCAAAATGGCCTGGCGGGATACGCGGGCTTCGCGGCGGCGGTTGCTGCTGTTTTCGCTCGCGATCGTGCTCGGCGTGGCGGCGCTGGTCGCGGTGGGCTCGGTGCGCGACAACCTGCGGCTGGCGATCGAGGAGCAGACGAAGTCGCTCCTCGGGGCCGACCTCACGGTCAACTCCCGCACCGAGTTTCCCGAGGAGCCGGCGAAATACTTCGCCACGCTCGGCGAGGACCGGGCGCGCGAGATTTCCTTCAACTCCATGCTCATCGTGCCGCGCGAGGGCGGGCCGACACGGCTTGTGCAAGTGCGGGCCATCGAGGGCGAGTTTCCGTTCTACGGTGATTTCAACACGGAGCCGGCCGGCGCGCGCGCCGCGCTGCGCGGCGGCATGAATGCCGTGCTCGAGGAAAGCCTGATGGTCCAGTTCGGGCTGAAGGCTGGCGACAGTGTGCGGCTGGGCTCCGCCGTTTACACGGTGGCCGGCGGCCTGCGCGCCATCCCGGGCGAGGCGGCGGCGGTCACGCAGATGGCGCCACGTGTTTTCGTGCCGCTCTCGACGGTCGGCGGCACGGGATTGCTCCAACCGGGCAGCCTTTCGCGGCACCGCCTGTATTTCAAATTTCCCGCGACCTTCGACGTGCAGGCGCTGGAGCGCGACCTGCGCGAGCGCTTTCGCGAACAGCGCTTTGGCTACGACACCGTGGAGGAACGCAAACGCGAGCTGGGCCAGTCCATTCAGAATGTGAACTCGTTTCTCAGCCTCGTCGGCTTCGCGTCGCTCTTCCTCGGGGCGATCGGTGTGGCTAGCGCGGTCCATGCGCACATCCGGCAGAAGATCCCGACGGTCGCCATGCTGCGCTGTCTGGGGGCGACGGCGCGCACCAGCTTCGCTATCTATCTCGTCCAAGGGCTCAGCCTCGGGGTGTTGGGCGCGACGCTCGGAGCGACCTTGGGCTTGGGCGTGCAATTGGCGCTGCCGGTTCTGTTGCGGGATTTCCTGCCCTTCTCGTTTGAACTGACGGTCTCGTGGGGCGCGCTATTCCGCGGGCTCGGTGCCGGCGTGGTGGTCAGCGTGCTCTTTGCGCTTCTGCCGCTGTTGGAAGTCCGACGCGTTTCCCCCTTGCTCACGCTGCGCTCGGCCCATGTGCCGCCGCAGGGCGCGGACATCTGGCGCTTCGTGCTGATCCTGGTCATCGCGGGCCTGGTGCTGGGGTTCGCCTGGTGGCAGACGGGACGGCTGACTTGGGGCGTGGGTTTTGCGGGCGGCCTGCTCGTGAGTTTCCTCGTGCTGGCTGGGCTGGCGCAGGCGGTGTCCTGGCTGGCGCGCAAGTTCACCCCGCGCGGCCTGCCCTACGCGTGGCGCCAGGGCGTCGCCAACCTGCACCGGCCCAACAACCGCACGCTGCTCCTGCTCGTGTCGCTGGGTCTGGGCACGTTCCTGATGATGACGCTTTACCTCTCTCGCGACACGCTCCTCGGCCAGCTCCGCGTGGTCGGCGGTGGCGACCGGCCGAACCTGATGCTCTTCGATATTCAGGACGACCAGGTGGAACCTTTGAAGAAATTGCTGGCCGAAAACGGCGCCCCGGTGAGGCAGCACGCGCCGATCATCACGATGCGCATCGCCTCGGTCAAAGGTCGCAGCACCGGTGAGATTCTGAAGGCACAGGAATCGCGCGTGCCGGCGTGGACGTTGCGCCGTGAATACCGCTCCACCTATCGCGGCGCGCTCGCCGACAGCGAGAAGCTGACGGCTGGCAAGTTCACCGGGCGCGTGGAGGGCGAGTTGGACGTGGTGCCGGTGTCGGTCGAGGAGAATCTGGCCCGCGACCTGCAGGTCGGAATCGGTGACGAGATCGTGTTCGACGTGCAGGGCGTCCCCGTGAAGGCGAAGGTGGACAGCCTGCGGCAGGTGGACTGGCGGCGTATGCAGGCGAACTTCTTCCTCGTGTTTCCCGAGGGTGCGCTCGAGGCGGCGCCGAAATTTCACATCATGGCTCTGCGCGTCGCCGACGCCACGCAGTCGGCGCGGGTGCAGCAGGCCGTCGTGCGTGATCATCCCAACGTCTCGGCCATCGACCTCGCTCTCATCATCCAGACGATCGACGGGGTCTATTCGAAGGCGTCGTTCGTGGTCGAATTTCTCGCGCTATTCACGGTAATCACGGGCGGCATCGTGCTGGCCGGAGCGGTGCTGATCGGGCGCTCCCAGCGCGTGCGGGAAAGCGTGCTGCTGCGCACGCTCGGGGCCACCAAGGCGCAGGTGAACCGTATCATGTTCGCCGAGTATCTCGCGCTGGGCTCGCTCGCCGCCGCCGTGGGCGCCTTGCTCGCGGTCGGTGCCAACTGGGCGCTTGCGTGGCAGGTCTTCCAGGTCAAATGGACGGCCCCGTCGGCCACCGTCCTGCTCGGGGGCTGGGCGACAGTGAGCGCCCTGACCGTGCTGACCGGCTGGCTCTCCAACCGCGGCATCTGCGACCACCCGCCGCTGGCCGTGCTGCGGGAGGAAACCTAGCCCGGCCTGCGGGCCGGGAAGTAACAAGGATTAAGTTCTCAAGTATCAGGAGAAGGGAACAGTCAGGCCGGGGGCTCTTGTTACTTGGAAACTTGTTACTTGATACTTTTTCGGCCGGCTCCGTGACTTGGCCTTCCCATGTCCGTCCTTCACCTCACCTTCCATTACACCCTGCGCAACCGCGAGGGGCGCGTGCTCGACACTTCGCGCGGGGGCGAGCCGCTGGCGTGCATTGCCGGAGCCGGCCAGATCATCGAAGGACTGGAGACCGAGCTGGCCGGCATGCAGGCCGGCGAAAAACGCCTCGTGGTCGTGCCGCCCGAGCGGGGTTATGGCCTGCGCGAGGACGCCTTGGTGCAGAAGGTGCCGCGGGCACGGCTGCCGGTGGATGACGTCAGGGTGGGGGACCAGTTCCAGACCGGGCCCGACCGCCAGGACCCGGTGGTGACCATCCTGGCCATCGAGGGCGACGGGGTGTTGCTCGACGCCAACCACCCGTTGGCGGGGCAGGACCTGCACTTCGACGTGGAACTGGTGGCCCGGCGCGCCGCGACGCCTGCGGAGTTGCAAGCCGTCGGCCGGCCCGCGTAATTTCCCGGCCCCTAACCCATGAAAGTTCTCGGCATCGACATCGGTGGCTCCGCCTTCAAGGGCGCGCCCGTGGACACCAAGACCGGCCGCCTGCTGGCGGAGCGTCATCGCGTGGAGATCCAATCTCCATGCTCGCTCAAGGAGGGTCTGGCCGCCGCCCGTGCCATCGTGAAACACTTCAACTGGAAGGGCCCCGTCGGCATCGGGTTCCCCGGCATCATTGAAAACGGCCGCATCGGCGAAGTGGGCAATCTGGGTGACGTGTGGGTCGGGCAGAACGGCGCGGCGATCTTCCGCCGGGCGACTGGTTGCCCCGTGCGGCTCATCAACGACGCCGATGCCGCCGGCCTGGCGGAGATGCAATTCGGACGCGGCCGCGGCAAGAACGGCACGGTCATCCTCCTTACTTTCGGCACCGGCATCGGCTCTGCGCTGTTCCACAACGGACGGTTGCTGCCCAACGCCGAGCTCGGCCACATTCCGTGGCGAGGCAAACCTTTCGAGCGCTATGCCGCCGCCTCCGTGCGCAAGCGGGCCCGGCTCGACTGGCCGGAATGGGCCGAGCGCGTGAACGTCTATCTTTCCGTGGTCGAACGGTTGTTCGCGCCCGGGCTGCTGATCCTCGGCGGCGGCGTGAGCAAGAAGGCCGAGAAGTTCCTGCCCTACATCAAGGCGCACGCCAAGGTCGTGCCCGCCCGTCTGCACAATGACGCCGGCATCGCCGGGGCGGCGATGGTGTGGGAGCAGGAAACCCGCTAAACGCGGCTCTATTACCTGATATGACGCGCGCCGGGGTGTCTGGCGCGCCGGTTGGTGGACTGGTCGCGCGGTTCGGCCGTCTGGTCGTATCGCCGTTGTGAGACTGGGCGTGGTGTGAGTTCCCTGACGCCGACCGAGGCGACCGCGGGCGTGGTCGCCGCACTCCACCTAAACCATGAAAACCACTCCTCCCGCCTTGTCCGGGCGGTTCGTGCGCCACGGGTTCCTTGCCGTGGCCGGACTGTCCCTCGTCCTGATCGCCTCCGCGCAGGACAAACGAGAAGATGAAACGCTCCAGCTCGAGCGCCTCGTCGTCACCGGGTCCAACCTGCCGACGGCCGGCGATACGCCGGTCGCGCCGATTTCGCTGCTCACGCGCGAGATCATCGGGCAGAGCGGCGTGACCAACGACCTGCTGCAGGTCATCCGCAAGGTTGCGCCGCAGTTCAGCGGCAACGCCAACCTCGGTGGCGACAACGGCAACATCAGCAGCGGCCTGACCAACGGCGGGTCCTCCCTCGCGTTGCGCAACGTCAGCACCCTCGTGCTCGTGAACGGCCGCCGCGTGGCCTCGGCCCCGGTCGGAGCCACCGGCGGCAATGTCTTTGTGGACGTGAACGCCATCCCGATCTCCGCGATCGAGCGCATCGAGATCCTGACGGACGGCGCGTCCGCCATCTACGGCACCGACGCCGTGAGTGGCGTGGTGAACATCATCCTCAAGTCCGACTTCAAGGGCGTCGAGGCCGGTGGACGCTACGCCTTCACGCGCAACACCGGGCACTACGAGGAGAAATCCGGCTACCTCGTCGGTGGCGGGCGTCTGGGCGAAAAGGGTCCGCGCTTCACCGCGTCCTACGAGTGGGTGAAGACCGATCCGCTGTTCAACTACGAGCGGCCCTTCGCCACGCCGGTTTATGGCACCACGAATTTCGCCGGCGCCATCCAGGTCGGTGCCTACGATGCCGACGGCAATTTCACCGGCGATCCCAACGGCTACTGGTTTCTCGATCCTGCGCTCTCCGCCCCGAAGCCCGGCGCGACCCTGGCGGCCCGCGGTTACACCGGCCCCTACGACACGGGCGAGATCTTGCGCTTCTTCGACCTGTCCCGCTACACCACGATGTATCTCGCGAATGAAAAGGAGATCGGCTCACTGGCGCTCGATGGCGAGTTGAAGAGCGGAATCCGCTACTTCGGCGACCTGCTGCTGTCGCGCACCGACACGCTTTCGCAGCTCAACGCCCAACCACTGACGATCCGCCTGGCAGCGTCCGACCCCGCCAACGTGCTTGGCATCGACGTCAGTGTGCGCAACCGCTTCATCGAGCACCCGCGCACCTACACGGCGGACACCCGCGCGCTGCGTGGCGTCTTCGGCCTGAAGGGGCACGCGGGTGAGCGCTGGCAGTGGGAAGGGGCCGTGAACTACAGTTTTGGCACGCAGGATTTTGCCAATGGCGGACTGGTGCGCACCGCGGCCCGCGTCGCGGCGGTGAGCGCCGGCAAGATAAACCTCTTCAACCGCCAGCAGGCGGCGGGGGCGCTGGACGGCGTCTTCGGCGAGGCCGCCGGCAAGTTCGACAGCACGCTTCAGTCCGTGGACCTTAAGTTCGTGGGCAGCGACCTGGCGCGCATGCCGGGCGGTTCGCTCAGCTTTGCCGCCGGGGTCGAGCTTCGCTCGGAAAAACTCACCGCCGAGTCCGATCTCGACAGCCAGTCGGCCACCTTCGCCTACGACTCGGGCACCACCATTGATCCCTTCGAGCAAACACGCGACATTCAGTCGCTTTTCGCCGAGGCCCGCATCCCGCTCGTCGGCGACAGCAACAAGCGCGCCGGCATCTACCGCGCCGAGCTGACTGTGGCCGGACGTTATGAACGTTACAGCGACACCGACGACCCGGTTGTGCCCAAGGTGGCGTTCCGTTACCAACCCTTCGACGACAGCCTGCTGTTCCGGGCGACCTTCTCCAAGTCCTTCGCGGCGCCGACGCTCTACGAGCTGAATTCGCCCGTCGCCATCGGCTTCACCCCGCCACTGGCCGAGTTCGACACCAACCAGGCCGGCTTGGAGACAACGCCGGTGCTCGGGTTGTCGCCGTCGCGCTCAACCAACTGGTCGGCGGGCGTCGTGTGGTCGCCAAAGAACGCACCCGACTTCCTCTTCTCGGTGGATTATTTCAATCTCGAGCAGAGCGCGGTCATCAGCAGTTTTTTCAGCCCGGGCGTCGTCGATCAGGTGTTCCATGACGTCGAGGTCAACGGAGCCGCTTCGCCTTATGCGTCGTTGATCCACATCAGCACCTCCTCCGGGCCGACCATCAGTGCGCCGGGCCAGGTGTCGGCGCTCGGACTCGACAATCTCGTCCTCGTTGTGCCCGCCGCCAGCAACCTGGGATCGGCGAAGATGGATGGTTTCGACCTGCGTCTGGAATACACGTGGAAGCTCTCCGATGCGGGGCGGCTGCGCTTTTCCTCGGCGGGGACTTACTACCTCGGCTACGACATCCAGGTCGCGCCTGCGGCACCCTTCACGCCGACCGCCGGTCTGGTCACCGGCCTTAACGGCACCATCCCGCGTTGGCGCTTCTACAATCAGGTATCGTGGAGCCGCGGCGGGTTCGTGTTCGATGTGGGACACACCTTCTACTCCGCGACCACGGACGCGACCTGGACCCCGGGTTATCTGCCCGACTACGAGCAGAAGATCCCGGCCTATTCGGTTTTCGATGCCAGCCTTTCCTACGAATGGCAGGGTGGGTGGAAGCAGCTGGAAGGCTACAAGGTCACGGTGGGGGTGAACAACATCGCCAACCGGATGCCGTCCAAGTCGGCCACCTTCGATTCCCTCTCCAACGCCGATATCACGGAGTTCAACCCGATCGGGCGCCTCTTCTACGTATCGGCCAGCGTGAAGTTCTAGGCTGTCCTGATGCAGTTTCCTCGAGGGCGCCGGCCACGGCGCCCTTTTTGTTGGCCAGGGTGGGGACGGCCGGAGGCCATCCATCCGGCCGGGGCTCCGTTCATCAAAACCGGGTGCAACTTTGGCCGGATTACCGTGTGATAGGCCCATGCCCAGCCCCAACCGCTCCCAGACGCTTTCCGCCGTCTTCGCCCCGCGTTTGGCCGCTAAAACCACCCCTTTCGTCGCTCTGACGTTTCCGTTGTGCCCGGCCCGGGCAGTTTCCCGTCCGTTCGTAGTTATCAGTTGTGTTGCAGGGGAGCCCGTCGGGGCTCCCCTGTGTTTTTGCGGACGGGAGTAAGCGCTGGCCAAACACCTCCCTTTTCACCCAATCTAGCCGACCCAACTGACACCCATGTCCGCTCCTGCGAACCAATTCACCGCCCCGGCCTCCGCCGCGCCCAAGAAAAAATCCCGCCGCAAGCTCTGGCTCATCCTCGCCGTGCTTGTGGTCGTCGGGGCCGCCGTCGCCGCGGTTGTCGCCAACAAGAACAAGGACAAGTCCACCGTCGTCACCACCGACAAGGCCGTCATCAAGACCATCACCCAGACGGTCAACGCCACCGGCAAGGTGCAGCCCGAGACCGAGGTGAAGATCGCCCCCGAGGTCGCCGGTGAAATCATCGAGATGCCCTTCCGCGAGGGCGCCAAAATCAAGAAAGGCGACCTGCTGGTCAGCATCCGCGCCGACAATTACCGCTTCCAAGTCGAGCAGCAGGAGGCCGGTCTGCTCTCCGCCAAGGCCTCCAGTCTCTCCAACAAGGTCAACCTCCAGAAGGCCGAGGAGGACTACAAGCGTGACCAGGACCTTTACCAGAAGCAGCTCATCTCCGACGCCGCGTTCACCACGAGCAAGACCGCCTACGAGAGCGCCAAGGCCGGCTACGAAAGCGCCCTGGCCAACATTGCCCGCACCGAGGGTCTCTTGAACCAGATGCGCGACCAGCTGGCCAAGGCCGTCATCGTCTCACCCATTGATGGCACCGTCACCGCCCGCATGAGCGAGGTGGGCGAACGTGTCGCCGGCACCGGCCAATACGGCGGCGCCGAGATCATGCGCATCGCCAACCTCGCCAACATGGAGGTCCGGGTGAACGTGAACGAAAACGACGTCATCAACGTCAAGATCGGCGACAAGGCCCGCATCTCCGTGGACGCCTACCCGAACCGCCGTTTCAACGGCCAGGTCTGGGAAATCGCGTCCTCCGCCCGCACCCTCGGCCAGAACACCCAGGAGGAAGTCACCAACTTCGTCGTCCGTATCCGCATCCTCGACAATGACGCCACCCTCCGTCCGGGCATGAGCGCCAACGCGGACATCGAGACCAAGTCGGTCACCGATGTCGTGGCCGTGCCGATCCAGGCGGTCACCGTCCGCTCCAAGGAAGGCGCCAAGACCATCGACGACCTCACGAAGGCTCGCGAGACCAAGGCCAAGGAAACGCAGGGCGAGGGCGCCCAGGCCGCGGTCAACGAGAAGCAGCAGCGCGAAGCCCTGCGGGCCGATCGCGAGGCCCTGCAGCGCGTCGTGTTCCTCCGCGACGGCGACAAGGTCAAGATGGTCAATGTCGAGACCGGCATCGCCGACACCACCCACATGGAGATCAAGTCGGGCCTGAAGAAGGACGACGAGATCGTGACCGGCCCCTTCAGCGTGGTCACCCGCGTGCTCAAGGACGGCGAGAAGATCCGCATCGAGAAACCCAAGAAGCCCGCCGAGAAGAAGTGACCGTAGGGCGGGGTTTCCGAGCCCCGCCGCCTTACCGCACCATGACACCTTCCCCCGCACCCGCCTTTGAGCGCATCACGCGTCCGCCGGGCAAACTCGTCATCAAGATCGATGGCGTGACCAAACTCTACCAGATGGGCGACGAGACGATCCGCGCCCTCCGCGGTGTTGCGCTCGAAATCCGGCGCAACGAATACCTCGCGATCATGGGTCCGTCGGGATCGGGTAAGTCCACCCTCATGAACATGCTGGGCTGCCTCGATACGCCCACCGCCGGCCATTACCAGTTCAGCGGCAAGGATGTGTCGGTCATGACCGACGACGAGCTAGCCGAGATCCGCAACCGGGAGATCGGCTTCGTCTTTCAGACCTTTAACCTCCTGCCGCGCTCCGACGCGCTGCACAACGTCGAGCTGCCGCTGATCTACGCCGGGGTATCCCGGCACGAACGCATTGAGCGGGCCAAGCAGGCCTTGGAGAACGTCGGCCTCGGCGAGCGCATGCACCATCGCCCGAACGAGCTGTCCGGCGGCCAGCGCCAGCGCGTGGCCATCGCCCGCGCCCTCGTCACGCGCCCGTCCATCATCCTCGCCGACGAACCCACCGGCAACCTCGACTCCCGCACCGGCGTCGAGATCATGGCGCTCTTCGAGCAGCTCTACGACCAGGGCAACACCATTATCGTCGTGACCCACGAGGAAGACATCGCCCGCCACGCCCGCCGCATCGTCCGCCTGCGCGACGGACTCATTGAAAGCGACGCACCGGCGTCCTGAACCTGCCATGCGCCGCCTGATTTACGAGTTGAGCGAATCCGTTCGCATCGCGGCGGCCCAGATCCGGGCCAACAAGCTGCGCTCGGCGCTGACGGCGCTCGGCGTGATCATCGGCATCGTGGCGGTTACGCTCATGGGCACGGCGATCAAGGGCATCGACGCCGGCGTGGACCGCAGCATGGCCGGATTCGGCGACGACATTCTCTACGTCTCGAAGTGGCCGTGGTCCGGGGTGGAGGATTGGTGGAATTACCGGAACCGGAAACCGATCCGCCACGACTATGCACCGCAGATCAACGCCTGGATCGCCGCCAATCCGAACAGCCCCCTGAAGCTGGCCGTCCCCAACGGCGAGCGGTTCACCAGCATCGTCCGCGGCGAATACCGGGTGAACAACATCTACACGCTCGGCACGACTTCCGACTATTCGCGCATCACCCGCTCCGACATGAAGGAAGGCCGGTTTTTCACCGATTTTGAAGGACAGGCCGGCTCGAACGTCTGCGTGATTGGCTTCGATGTCGCCGATGCCTTGTTTCCCAACGAGTCGCCGCTCGACCAGACCATCCGCATCCGGGACCAGAATTTCCGCGTGATCGGTGTGGTCGCGCGGCAGGGCAGCTTCCTCGGATTGTTCAGCTGGGATTCAATGGTGGCCATGCCCCTGACGACCTTCCGCCGCTACTACCGGGTGGGCGAGGGTGGGGAGATCCGCGTGCAAATTGACAACACCCGCATGGCCGAGGCGAAGGAGGAGTTGCAGGGCCTGATGCGTCGCATCCGCGGCCTCGGTCCCGAGCAGCGCGATGATTTCAGCATCAACGAACAGGGCACCATCCGCCAGCAGCTTGACCCGATCAAGAACGGCATCGCCATGGCCGGGCTCTTCATCACCGGTTTGGCCCTCTTCGTCGGGGCCATCGGCATCATGAACATCACCTACGTGAGCGTGAAGGAGCGCACCAAGGAGATCGGCACCCGCAAGGCCCTGGGCGCGCGACGCCGCACCATCCTGCTTCAGTTCCTGATCGAGGCGGTGTCCATCTGCTTCGTGGGCGGAGTGGCGGGCCTGTCTCTCGCCGCTGGTCTGACCAGTGTGGTCAGTGTCGTGGCGCCGTCCTTCCCGCTGGTGTTCTCCACGGGCCTCGTGGTGACTGGCCTTACGGTCTCCGTCCTGACCGGCATCTTCAGCGGCTTCGCCCCGGCGTGGGCGGCCAGCAAACTCGATCCTGTGGTGGCCCTGCGTTACGAATAAACCGCCATGCTTTTCACCGAAATCCTCAAGCTCGCCTACGATTCGCTGAAGGCCAACAAGCTGCGCTCCAGCCTCACCATGCTGGGCATCGCGGTCGGCGTCTTTTCGGTCATCGGCGTGATGACGGTCATCTCCGGCCTGAAGGGCTCGATCGAGAGCGGCCTGAACGTGCTCGGGGCGAACAGCTTTCAGTTCATGAAGTATCCGGCGCTGAACTTCAGCGACCCGCGCCAGCGCTTCGCGAACCGCCGCGACATCGACTATCATCAGGCCCAGCGTTTCAAGGAACTGATGGGCGAGCAGGCCCAGGTCAGCCTGATGCTGCGCCGCGGCGGGCGTGTGGCCACCTACCTCGACCGACGCACCAATCCGAATGTCATACTCGGTGGCGGCGATGAGAATTTCATCAGCAGTCGCAACTACGAGATCGCCGCCGGACGCAACCTCGGTCCCGACGATGTCGAGTTCGGCCGGGCCGTCGTGTTGCTGGGCGACGAACTGAGCAACAAGCTTTTCCCCAATGAGAATCCGCTCGGCCGCATGGTGCGGATCGACGGCCAGAACTACACCGTCGTCGGCCTGCTCAGCAAGAAGGGTTCTTCCTTCGGTCAGAGCCAGGATAACTTTGCCGTCACGCCCATCTCGCAGTTCCTCGAGGCCTATGGCCGCTCCGGCCGCTCCATCGCCGTCAATATCCAGGCGAAAAACCAGGCGGAGCTGAAGGCCATCGAGGAGGTCGCGATCGGCACGATGCGCCTGGTGCGCGGGCTCGACCCCGAGGACCCCAATGACTTCGAGGTGTTCTCCAACGACTCGCTCATCGAGGCCTTCAACAGCATCGCCAACACCGTGGCGGTCGGCGCCTTCGTCATCAGCGCGATCGCCCTGCTGGCCTCCGGCGTGGGCGTGATGAACATCATGCTGGTGAGTGTCACCGAGCGCACCAAGGAGATAGGCATCCGCAAGTCCATCGGGGCGAAGAAGCGCAACATTCTCACGCAGTTCCTGATCGAGGCCGTGGTGTTGTCCATGGTCGGCGGCTTGGGCGGCATCGCTGTCGGGGTCATCGGCGGCAATGTCGTGGCCGGCATGCTCAACGCCACGGCGGTCTTCCCCTGGGGCTGGGCCTTCGGCGGCATGACGGTTTGTTCCGGCATCGGCATCGTGTTCGGCTTCTATCCCGCGTGGAAAGCCGCCTCGTTGGACCCGATCGAAGCCCTGCGCTACGAGTGATCCGTTGATGGCGGTTATCCCGACCCGGGAGCGAGCCCAACCTGGTTGCACGGTTTGGTCGCGAACAGGTGACGATTTTTGTGCCCTTTGTTCCTCTTTGTGGCTGATATCGGGGTGGAGCCTGCGCTCCGCGCGGGCTTGAACCTGCGCGGAGCGCAGGTTCCACCTGAGTGCCCGCTGCAAAACCTATCATGTCGGCCAGACCCAACATCCTGTGGATCGTCACCACCCATCCGACTTCGTCCAAGACTACGGCGCGATCTGGGGCTGGGCGGGAATAGCAGACCGGCGCCTTTGCTATGTCTGCTAGACCCAATATTCTTTGGATCGTGACCACCCAGTGGCGGGCGCAGGCCACGGGCTACGCGGGGGATGCCAACGCCCGCACACCGTGGCTCGACGGGCTGGCCAGCGAAGCGGTCAACTACACCCAGGCGGTGACGCCCCATCCGCTGGGGCCGCAGGCGCGGGCGGCCTTGCTGACGGGGCGGCTGTGTCCGGAGAACGGCGTGAGCAGTTATTGGGATCCGCTGCCGCTGTATCAACCGGGGTCAGCAACCCCGGCTACAGGCCGCACGGTGGCGCATGCGCTGGAGGAGCGCGGCTACACCACGGCCTTTTTTGGCAAGTGGCACCTGGCGCCACGCGATCGCACGGCGCCCTTTGTCGGGGAGGTGCACGCGAGGACGCTGGTGCCGCCGGAGCGGCAGGGCGGTTTCGGGTTTTGGGAGGGTTTCGAAGGTGGATTCCTGCTGAACGATCCGTGGTTGCACGGCACGCGCCTGGCCCAACCAAAGCGGTTCAAGGGGTATCAGGCGGATGTTCTCATCCAACGTGCGGCCGAGTGGCTCAGGACTCCGCATGCACAGCCGACATTCTGCGTCGTGAGCCTGGAGGCGCCGCATCCGCCTTATCACGCGCCGGCGCCGCATGTGGCGGAACCGAGTCCCTCGACCCTGAAACTGCGGGGCAACGTCCCGGCCGGCGGGCCGGTGGAGAAGCAGGCGCGCGAGGAGCTGGCTGGATACTATGCACACATCGAGGCGACCGACCGCGCCATCGGCAAACTCATCGCCGAGGTGGACCTCGGCGAAACCATCGTGGTGTTCACTTCGGTGCACGGGGACATGCACGGCAGCCACGGACTGTTTCGCAAGGCGTGGCCGCATGAGGAGTCGGTGCGGGTGCCGCTTCTGATCAGAGGACTGAGGGCGGAGAACCGGGGACGAAGCGATCCGGCTCCGGTGAGCTTGGTGGACCTGCCGCATATGGCGGTGGCCTGGGCCGAAGGGCGCGAGTGGCACTGCCGGCGCGACAACGCGCTCATCTCGATGCCGGCGGCGACGGAGATCCTGTTACAGTGTCCGGTGGCCTGGCGCGGTTTCCGCTCGGCAAAACACAAGCTCGTCCTCAACGCCGACCCTTCGACAGGCTCAGGGCAGGCGGCAACGCCCTGGCTCTACTATGACCTTGAACGCGATCCGCTCGAACTCCGGAATCTGGCCGCTGATCCGTCGCGGCAGGACGAGATCCGGGAGTGGCTGCGGCTGATGTGAGCCGCTGAAGTCCTCAACCGGCCTTCGCGGGAAAGTGCCGTTTGATGATGGTCTGGATGTCTTCGATTTTCACGGGCTTCGTCAGATAATCGTTCATGCCGGAATCCAGGCAACGCTCCCGGTCGCCCGGCATGGCGTTGGCAGTGAGGGCGACGATGACCGGCTGGTTGTCGGGCAGGCATTCCTTCCGGATGGTGCGCGTGGCGTCGAGGCCGTCCATCTCCGGCATCTGAAGGTCCATCAGCACGAGGTTGAAGCGGCGCTCCTTGACGGCGCTGACGGCCTCGCGGCCGTTGGCGGCGGTAGCGGCCTTGTAACCGAGTCGTTCCAGGTAGCCGAGGGCGACCTTGCGGTTCACGGGGTTGTCCTCGGCCAGCAGGATGTCGAGAGGCACGGATTCGGCCAGCCGCGGGCCGTTGCTGAGCGGGTTGCGTGATTCGGAGGGCGGAGTGGCTCCGGCTAGGGCGCGGCGCAGCGTCTCGTGCAGCGCATAGGGTTTCAGCGGCTTGGCCAGGCGGAACAGGAGGGGATCCGCGCCGTCGAGACGCTTCGTGGCGGTGCCGGCCGGGGTCAGCAACACGACGGGCAGCCCGGGCCGGAGATTGCGCAGCTTGGTCACCAATTCCGGGCCCGAGGCGCCACCCAGGTCTTGGTCCACAATGGCGGCCCCCACCGCCTGGTCGGCGGCCAGGGTGAGCGCTTCCTCGGCGCTGGCGGCACAGACGGGATCCAGCCGCCAGTCCTGCAGCACGCGGGTGAGCATCGCTCGGTTCACCTTGAGATCGTCCACGGCGAGAATCGGGCCGGGGTTCGGCAGCGTGGCGAACAGAGGCGGCGTGTGGCTGTCGGTGATCGCGACGGCCTCGGCCTTGATCGTGAAGTGGAAGCACGAGCCCGCGCCGGGGGTGCTTTCGAGTCCGATGTCGCCGCCCATGAGTTGCGCGAGGCGCCGGCAGATGGCCAGGCCGAGGCCGGTGCCGCCGTATTTCCGGGTGGTGGAGGCGTCCACCTGGCTGAACGGACGGAAGAGCAGGTGCTGCCGTTCGGGCGGGATGCCGATGCCGGTGTCGGTCACGCGGAACTCGATGTTCACCAGATCCGGGCGGGTGGCATCCCCGCCCGGGGTCGCGAAGACCTCCACCGTCACGGCGCCGCGGGCGGTGAATTTCACGCCGTTGTTCATCAGGTTCACGAGGATCTGGCGCAGCCTCATGATGTCGCTGGCGACACAGGCGGGCACGGCGGGATCGATGGCGTAGGCCAGCTCGATGCCCTTGCCGGCGGCGGCGCCCGAGAACATGTCCAGGGCCTCCTCCACGCACTGCGCGAGCTCGAAGGGCTGGAGTTCGATCTCCATCTTGCCCGACTCGATGCGCGAGAAGTCGAGGATGTCGTTGATGATGGTGAGGAGAGAGTCGCTGCTCGTGCGGATCGTGCTCACGTAGTCGCGCTGCTCGGGGCTGAGCTCGGTCTCGAGGAGCAGGCTGGTCATGCCGATCACGCCGTTCATCGGCGTGCGGATCTCGTGCGACATGGAGGCGAGGAACTCGGACTTGGAGCGCGAGGCGGCGTCGGCTTCCTCCTTGGCCCGGCGGAGCTGCTGTTCGGTTTCCACCCGGGCGGTGATGTCGGTGGCGATCGCGATGATGTTCTCGATGTAGCCCTCGTCGGAAAGGACCGGCCGCACCTCGAGGCGCACGTGGAAACGCCGGCCGTCGGCGGCGACCTGGACGGCGTCGGTGGCGAGGGTTTCACCCTTTTCCAAGGCCTCGGCGAGGCGGGCGTGGGCGGCGAAATCCTCGGCCGCGTTGGCGAGGTGGTCGAGGAGCGGCTGCCGCAGCACCTCGGCGGCTGACCGGCCTGTGAGGCGCACAAAGCTTTCGTTGGTCCACTCGATCAGGCCCAGGGCGTCGGCGATGATGACGGCGTTGTCAGTCCGGCTGGCGACGAGCGAGAGCTTGCGGGCCTCGGCCTGGCTGAGGCGGAGCGCCTCTTCGGACCGCTTGCGGGCGTTGATGTTCTGGATGGTGCCGAGCACGCGGCGGGGCTTGCGGGCGGCGCTGAACGACGTGCACTTGGCGCGGAATGAAAGCCACAGCCATTCCCCGGAGGCGAGATGGACGCAGTGTTCGATCTCGATGAGCGGGGTTTCGCCGCGGAAATGGGCGTCAATCACGGCCCGGACGGCGGGCCGGTCGTCGGCATGGAGCAGGCCCAGCCAGCCCGCGCCGGTGGCGGGCATGCCGGTGGAATCGCTGCCGATGAGTTTCCACACACTCGGGGTGCAATAAACAGCGTCGCTCTCGACATCCCATTCGAAGACGCCGGTCTGGGTGGACTCGAAGGCGAGGGTGAGGCGTTCGTCGGCGGTCTTGAGCCGCGCCTCGATACGGCGACGTTCCTCGTTCTCCGCCGTCAGTTGTGCGCTGGTGGACTCGGCGGACCGCTGGCGGCGGATTGCGGCCTGCGCGAGATTGGTCACGAGGCCCAGCAGCAGGCTCAGGCCGAGTCCCGAGAACAAGGCGATCTCCGGCAGGAAGCGGCGAGTGGCGGCGACCAGTGCGGGCCGGGGCGTGAGCGTGATGGCGAACGACTGGTCGAGGAGGCGATAGTGCGTGGTCCGCTGCCAGCTTGGGTCGAGCAGGTCCTGTCCGGTCGAGGTTTGGTAAACCCGCGTGCCCGGTCCGCCACCAGTCGAATCAATTTCGACCGTCAGCTGGTAACGGTCGGAAAGGTTCAGGCGGCGGTCGATGAGCTCGAAAAAGCGGTCGTAGTAGAACTCGGCCGCGATGAAGCCGTTGGCGGAAGCGGTCCGGCCGGTTGCCGCGTAGATGACGAACGTGGGATTGGCGTTGTTGTCGCCGAGCGGTGCGACGATGCCATAGGTTCCCTGCCGGTGGGCGGTCATGATGGCCGCCCGGCGGCGCGGATCGGAGCCGTGATCAAAGGAGGCGGCCTCCTCGTTGCCTTCCTGGGGCCAGAACCACACCGTGCGCAACAGGCCGTCGGTCAGTTGAACGGAACGATAACCGGGAAAATCATGCACGATGGCGCTCACGTCGCGCTCCCAAGCCGTCCGGTCCGTGCTGTTCATGTCGCCGGAGCGATGCGCGAGGCGCCGCATGGTCTCGATGTGGTTTTCGGTCTCACCGGCAAAAAGGGCGGCAACGGAATCCATTGTCAGCTGCGTGGCGCCGCTGAGGTAGCCGATTTCCCGGGCGCGCAGGCTGATCCAGAAACTGAGCGTGATGGTGATGCCGCAGATTGTGACCGGCATCCACAACCAGCGCGGGCCGGTGTCCGCCTCACTTGTCTGCAAACGGGCGGCCAGCCAGATAAGCCCGGCGCCGAGCAGGCCCAGCAGAAGCGCGGTGTGCGGGCCGAGGCGGGCGTATTGCTGCCAGGTCGGGATGAAATTGAGTCCGTTGCGGTAGGCCAGCAGGCCGATGAGAGCGTAGGCGAGGAGCAAAGACCCCAGCAGCCCGGTCAGCATGGGCAGGTGTTTGTCGCGCGGGCGGGCGCTCAGCCAGGTAACACCCAGGGCGGCGAGCGTGCAGGCGAGCGCCAGGGCCACGGGCATCCGGGCGACTCCGGCGCCGGCCACCAACTTCGCATGGTCGGCCAGCAGGTCGTCCACGCCGAGGTCAATACCCAGCGGATACTGCAGCAAAGTTGCGAGGCCAAGCAGGCTGGCGACGAAGACGAGCGCCAGTCCCGTGCGCTTCCAGCGCCAGGCGACCAGACAGGGGGACAGGCCGATCAGCGCAAGGCAGGCCGCCGCGTTGGCGGGCAGGGGAGCATCGTAGGATCGGGGCTGCACCCAAGTGACGTGCCCGGTCCACCAGCCGATCAGGACTGCCAGACCGCAAAAGGTGATCAGGGCAAACGGCAGGAGGTAGAGCGGCCTGACAACGGAATCCGGGCTGCGGCTCTGAGTGGACGGCATGGGGTGACTCGCAGCCAGTCTGGCGAGCGCCTCCCGCATGGCAACGCATTACGGGTTCCCGGCGGGACGGGTCGCGGTGCCGGCGTTGCTCGGTGCCGGAGAGGCCGTGTTTGGCTCAGGCGAGGCCGGCTTGGACCCGGGGCTGACGGCGAAGGACCATTTGGGATCGTTCAGAGGACCGTTCAGTTTCAGCTCAAGGATGCTGGTGAGCGGATTCATGACGATGCTGACCGCCACGGCGAGCAGGCTGCCGGGTTGCTCGTAGGGCTTGAACTTGGCGTTGAAGTCGAGGGAGTTGCTGGCGAAGGCATAACGACCGCGGGCGTCGATCGCCGCGCTGGGACCGGTGACCTTGAGGTCGGGAAAGAACAGCTCGCCGCGATCGAGCTCGATGCTCGTGTAGGCCGTGTCGAGTTTCAGCGAGGAGAAACTCAGGGCCAGTCCGCTGAGCACCTGCGAGAGGAGGCCGAAGAGATGAACTTCGCCGAGTTCCCCGCCGGTCAGCGAGGCGCGGCCGGAACCCTTGAAGCTGGCCAGGTCGGCCGGGTCGCCCTGCGCCGTGAGGGAGGCGTCGAGCAGGCTGTTCGACGCCGTGCGCACGAACTTGCTGTCGGGACCGGCCTGCAGGGGTTTGCCGGTGCGGGCGGCGTCGTATTGCTGGACGGCGTGCACCGTGTCGCCCAGCCGGGCCTTGTTGAGATAGAAGTCGAAGCCCAGCTTCCGGCGGCCGGTTTCCCCTGTGAGGGTGGCCTTGCCCGTGCCTGTGCCGCCGGCGAGGGCGAACTCGGCCTGCTCCACGCGCACTTCGCTGCCGACGACCCTGCCCGTCACGTTGGCGCGCTCCAGCGGGAATCCGTAGTAGGTCAACGGGGTGCCGGCGGTGGCGGTGAAGCGGTAGTCCGGTGTGAGGACAGAGCCTTCGCCGTCCAGCGCACCCCAGGCGTGGATTTGCGGCGGCGAAGTGAAGCCGAGCGAGGCCAGCACTTCGTCGGCCCGGCCCTCCAGCATGCGCGCGAGCACGGCAGGGGTGGCGTTGGTGTCAAAGTCGAACTCGAAGCGGTCCGTGTCGCGGCTGCCGGGCACGCCGATCCGCTTGAAACTGCCGGTGAGCGACTCTTTGCCGCCGGCCCGGGTGCCGGTGAGCGCCAAGCCGTGTGCGAAGGAGGGCCGGACGAAGACCGTGGCGTCCACCTGCTCGAAATCGCCGCCCCAGATCGTCGCGTTCCTCACGTGGGCGCGCACGAAATTTTCGCTGAGCGCCGGGTTCTTCCAACGCCCCGCGATGTCCACCTCGGCGGTTGGCGGCGAGTCGACCGAGAAGGCAAACCAGCGGTTCCAGAAGTCGGGCCACCAGTCGCCCCGGAACCAGCCCTTGATCGCGACCGGATGCAACCGACCCTCGAGCAGCATGCGATAGTCGGTTGTGCCGAAATCCATCCAATAGGAACCGCGCGCATAGTTCCGATCGCCGAGCGTTACCCGGGCGTCATGGGCAAGAAAGCTGCGGCCGACGATGTCGATGCGGCCGCGGGCCGAGGTGATCGGCACGTCCCGCGAATCCAGCCGGCCGGCGTTCACCCAGGCCTCGACCCGGTCGAAGCGCCAACCTGGAGCAAGGACGGCCACGGCGTCGAAAGTCACCGGGTCGCCAAAGCGGAAATAAGGCTCGGCCCGGGGCGTGTGCTTGGCGAGCGCCCGGGTGATCAGGTCGTGATGCGCCCGTCCGGTGGCGTGGATGCGCGCGGATTTTTCGCCCAGCGAGGCCTCGACTTCCGTCTGGATGGTCTCGCCTTCCAGGCGGGCGGCGAGTTCGGCCTGAACCTGCGGCCACCGGCCCAGGTCGGCGTGCAGCACGGGACCGCTGACGGTGCCCTCCGGGGTCGTGAGCGAGGCGGCGACGAGCCGCAGCACGCCGGCCCGACCAGTCAGTTCACCCGGGGAAATTTCGGCCTGTAGCAGGACACGGATCGAGTCGGCGGTGACGCCGGCCGGTCCCTCCAGCTGACGGAGCGCGACCTGCGCCTGCACGGTCTGGCTGCGGCGATTGTCGAGGATCACGGTCGTAGCCGCGGCGAAGGGTCCCAGCACGACGGGCTGGTCCCACGGTTGGCGGGCGGAGGCGGCGGTGAGAAGGAGGGTTGCGCGGTTTGTGCCGCCGGCATCGGTTTCGAGTTGGACGAGCAGCGAGGGAGCCTCAAAGGCCTCCAGGCGGCTGGCGATGGGGGCCAGTTTGCGGGCAAACTGCAGGAAGCGTCCCGTCAGCTGCTGCAAGTCGGGTTGTCCTTGTCCGCCGCGGGGCGGGGTGAACTCGCCTTGCAAGGAGAGGGAGAGAGGGCCGAGGCGGCCGGCGAACTGTTCCAGCCTCCAGAGATGGTCCTCGTAGCGGAGGGTGGCGGCGAGATCGCGCATCACCGGTTCGGCGGTGCCGCTCGGCGAGAGCATGGCCGGCAGCTGCAGGGCCGCCCCCTCGACCTGGATTTCCTCGGGAAAGGTCCGGCCGGAGAGCAGTGACCAGAAGTTGTGGCGCACGTAGAGCAGGCGGCACGTGAGAAGAGGATCCTCGAACTGGGCGGCGCGCAGCCGCACGTCCTGCAGCAGGATTTTTCCGGTGGGGTCGAAGCGCGCGCGGCCGAAGTGGAGAATCAGGCCGGACCGCGCCATCTCCCCCTCGATCCGCCGCAGCACATAGCCGGGCACGGGGAGTTCCTTGGCCAAGGCGATGTAGAGGAGGACGGCGATCAGCGCGCCGAGCACGATCCACAGTGTCCAGCAGGCGAGCGTCGCCAGGCAGGACCCGCAGAAATGCAGGCCCGACTTGAACCAGGAATGCTTGGGCGCGGTGGGCATGGCGGCGACCGCCGCGACTCAGGGTTGAGTGGTCGGGGGCTTGCTCTCGGGAGCAGGAGTGGCCGGAGCCGGGGTTGCGACCGGACCGGGATCATGCTTCTCGCGGTAGGTGAGCGTGAAGAGCGCGTCGAGCATCGGCTGCGTGACCGTGAAGGCCACGCCGCCGAAGTCGGCGGTGCCTGCGACGAGCGTGCTGCCGCCGAGGCGTTCGGTGAGGAACAGGCTGGCCGGGCTGTCGGGTGCTCCCGCGAAGGACACGGTGTAGTCCAGCCGGTAGCGCCACGGGCGGCTGCCCTCGGGCGTGGGCGCCTGATCGGAGGAGAAACTCTCCCCCGTGAAGCGGGCGGCCCGGAGGTTGCCAAGTTCATCAAGCAAGCTGCGCAGGGCCTTGCGGATGGGTTCGGGTTCGACGCCCAGCGCGGCGTCCCAGGACTTGTCGCCCTCCTTGAGTTTCTGGGTGTAAACCGGCGTGCCCGAGGCAAGATCCACCAGGCTGAGGCTGGTCAGCACCGCACCCTCCGGGAGTTTGCGCAGGAGCCGCTGGCGGAAATGGCGGGCCGAGGCGGGCGTATCGTCGAGGATGTCGGGCAGGATTTCGTAAACGTAGGGCGGGTTGGTCAGCCGGGCAAAGGCGGTGCCGGCACGCTCGGGGGATACGCCGATCTGCAGGACCACGGTCGAGGGCTCGTTGCCGCTCAGTCCGCCGCCGGTGGTGAGGCCGAGCGTGATTTCCCGCTCGGGGCGGTTGAAGCCGTAGTTCTCGATGTCGGCGGCGGAAGGGGCGTCGCTAAGGAATTTGCGGCGGGTGCGGCCGTCGGGCAGGGTTTCCTCGCGGGCCGTGAGCCGGTGCAGTTTCTCAAGGAGGTTCTGCACGACGCCAGGGTCGGCGGCGGTGGTGAGCGGCGCCTGCCCGTTGGTGCGGACCACGGCCTGCCATTGGGCGCCACCGTCGCCGGCGGCTTCAAGCCGCTGCAGCGAGAGCTCGGGCTGACCGGGCGCGGCGAGAGTCACGGAGGTGACGGTGGCCTGGTCGAAATCGAGCACATGCGCATCACGCAGCGTCTCTTGCGAGGCGCGCAGGACCTCCAGCAGTTTCGGCGAAACCTCGGTGGTGAAGACGACATTTTTGTCCTCAACGCGGGCAAAATACTCGTTCTCCCCGGAGGCGGCCCCGAGCAGCAGCGTCTCGCGCCGGGCGTTGCCCTCGAAGGTGACGCGGAGCATGGGCGCATCGAGGCCGGTGCGGTCGGCCTCGGGGCGTTCGATGAAGGAGCGGGCGGTCAGGCTGTTGAGGGTGTTGATCGTGATCTCCACGCCGGGCTTGTCGGCCCGGGCGAGGATGGGAGCCTCGAAGACCCAGCGGCCCGACTGTTCGCGGCGCAGGCGGACCTTGAGGTTGGCAGGGGTGCCCGTCTGCGTGGCGGTCTGCGCCCCGGTCTGGATGTTGAGCGAGCGGACCTCGAACACGGGAATGGTGAAGATCGAGTCCGTGCGCAGGTCCTTGAGCGGCAGTCCGACGCTTTCGGCGAGGCTGCGGCTCACGACGTGGATGCGCTCCGTATCGGGCGAGAACAGGTAGAGCCGGTTGCCCGTGCGGGTGTCGTCGCCGACGAGCAGTTTCAGATGCTTGCCCGCGGCGACCAGATCGAGCGTGAGGGCGGGATTCTCGAGACCGTAGTCGGCGAGCGACTGGCCACCCTTGGCGAGGTCGGCGAGCGTGAA
>CBINOW010000059.1:0-24969 GCA_966252395.1 uncultured Oleiharenicola sp.
TATCGCGCGAAGGCGGGGTTCGGAGACCCCGCCCTACAATCAAACAATCCCGCTCAGCGCTTCCGCTTCCACTCGGCCGTGACGACCGAGGAAAATCCGCCGCGCGCCTTCCATTTCGAGATAATCTTCAGGCTGCGCGGCTTCAGCGTGTTTCCGAGGTCGTCGCAGATCTTGTTCGTGACGGCCTCGAAGAAAATGCCCTCGTTGCGGAAGGCGTGGAAATAGAGTTTCAGCGACTTGAGCTCGACGCACTTCTTGTCCGCCACGTAGCTCACGGTGATAACGGCAAAATCCGGGTGCCCCGTCATCGGGCACACCGAGGTGAACTCGTGGTGTGTGTGCTCGATCAGGAAATCGCGGTGCGGCGCGGGATTCGGAAAGGTTTCGAGGATCTTCGGGTCGGCCATGGCGAAAGGAAAAAGTAACAAGGACCAAGTAACAAGTAACAAGAAATCCGTCCGTCAGGTAATCCTGATACTTGGCACTTGAAACTTCTTACTTGCGAGGCCGCGACCGTCAGGTCGCGGTCTCGGTGTATCTCTGCTCCCGGATCACCGTGATCTTGATCGTGCTCGGGTAGTCGAGCTCCTGCTCGATCTTGAGGCGGAGGGTCTTGGCCAGCGCATGGGCCTGGTCGTCGGTCACGATGTTGGGCTGCACGACCACGCGCACCTCGCGGCCGGCCTGGATGGCGAAGGCCTGCTGCACGCCGGGCATCGTCATCGCCAGGCGTTCAAGCCGGCCGAGACGCTCGAGGTAGTTGGTCATGGACTCGGCACGCGCTCCGGGACGCGAGGCGGAGATGGCGTCGGCGAGGATCACGAGGCCGGCGTAAAGGGTCTCGGGCTTCACCTCCTCGTGATGAGCGGCCACGGCGTTGACCACGATTGGCGTTTCGCCGTAACGGCGGATGAAGTCCGCGCCAATGAGCGCATGGCTGCCCTCGTATTCGCCCTCGATCGCCTTGCCGACGTCGTGAAGCAGGCCGGCGCGCTTGGCGATGTTGGGCTCGAGCCCGAGTTCCGAGGCGAGCATCGAGCAGAGCTGGGCCACCTCGATGGAGTGATCGAGGACGTTCTGCGTGTAGGAGAAACGGAAGCGCAGCTTGCCGAGCAGCTTGATCATCTCGGGGTGCAGGCCGGAAACCTTGAGCCGGTCCACGGCCTCCTCGCCCATCTGCGCGATGTGCAGGTCGAGCTCGGTGCGGGCGCGGGTCACCGATTCCTCAATGCTGGCCGGGTGGATGCGGCCATCCTTCACCAGCGCCTCGAGCGCGAGCTTCGCGACCTCGCGGCGCACGGGATCGAACGACGAGATCAGCACCATCTGCGGGGACTCGTCGATCAGCAGCGTGGTGCCGGTGGCGGCCTCGAAGGCCTTGATGTTGCGCCCCTCGCGGCCGATGATGCGGCCCTTCATCTCCTCGGTGGGCAGCTGGACGATCGTGGCCGTGATGTCGTTGTTGGGCTTGCTGGCCAGCCGCTGCATCGTGGCGAGGAGGATGCGCTTGCCCTGCTGGACGAGGTCCTGCTCCGAGCGTTCGAGCAGCTCCTTGCGCAGCGCGCGCAGCTCCTCCTGGCATTCAAAGGTGATTTCCTCGCGCAACTGGCGGCGGATTTCCTCGCCGTCGAGCGACGCGGCGCCCTCGAGCTTTTTGCGCAGGCTCTTGGACAGGTCGCGCATGGCGTCACGCGCCTGCTTGATGGCGGCGGCCTCGCGGGCGAGCCGTTCCTGGCGCTGTTCCAGCTGGTAATCCAGCAGGCCGAGCGACTCCTCGTGCGAACGGATTTCGCGCAGCATCATTTCGATCTCGATCTTCCGGCGGTCGAGGTCGCGGTTGAGCTCGGCCTCGCGCGTGCGGATCTCCTCCTCGGCCTTGCTGATGATCTCCTGCGCAGCGACGGCGGCCTCGCGCTTGGCCAGATCCTGATGAGCCTGGGCCTTCTCAGCCGCCAGCCGGCGGGTCTGCCGCAGGAAGAGCCAGACCGCCGCGTAGCCCACGCCCAATCCCACCAGCACCGCGAACACCATGGCCCAAAGATAGGGCGCGGTTCCGGTTGTCTGGCTGAGTTGCTTGGTGGCGGCGATGACGGTCAGCATCACTTGGGAGGCCAACGTAGGTTGCCCCCCCTGCTTGGCAACACCGCATGCAAGCCGGATTTTACAATCACCACCCCGCTGGCAACGGCTCCTGAAACGCGGGCAGGGTCCCGTCGAGCACCGACTGGATGCGCGCCATCGCCGCCTCCTCGCCGTCGGGCGCCAGCGTCTGCGCCACCACATAGGCCCAGCGGTGAGCCTGCAGATGACGCAACCGGTCGAACGAAGTGAGCAGCACCCGCTCCGTGCTCGTCGCCACGACCTTGTCGGCGCCGACGAACCAATAGGCGAACAGCGCCGGCACGCGGACCTTTTCGCCGCGCGGGGTCGTGAGCTCCCGCTCGATCCGCAACACCGTGGCCGGCACGCGGGCCTTGGGATCGTCGGGCCGGCGGAAGGCGTGCGCCTTGCGGCCGGTGATCGTCCAACCCTGCCCGACGAGACAAATCTCCGGCCGATGGATCGAGGTGCGGTCGCGCCCGCTCAGCACGATCGAAAGGAACACCTGCTGCCGGCGGTCGAGCAGCGAGATGTAGTTCTTGCGCGAGAAACCGGTGTCATCCGGCAACACCTCCCGCTCGATCGGCGTGATGTCCGCCGCCTGCCCCATCCAGTCGAGCCCGATGGCGTTGGGCAACGCCACGGGATTGATCCCGTCCGCCGCCACCCGGATGCCGGTCTTCGGGCTCACCTGAATCCCGTCGAGCTTCACCGTGGCCAGCACCACTCCAACCGAAACGCCCGCCACCACCGCCGCCGACCGCCAAAATTTGCCTGGAGGGCCAAGCTCCTGCGCGGCCGATGACTCCGCAGGCCGCGCGGGGGCTTGATCCTCAAATTCCTCGCCTTCACCCACCCGCCACTTCTGGAACAACCAAACCACGAGTTGCACCAGACCGAGCACGATCACGAAGACGCCAAAGCCCATCACGTCGTGCATCTTCACACCCGCGGCCTGCCCGCGCCACTCGGCCATCACGATGACCGCGAAGATGCGCACGACGTTGCCGACGAAGGCGAACGGGAAGCACAACAGGCCGACCAGCGTCCGCACGCCCCACGACCGGAAATTCAGATAGCCCAGCAAAAGCGACAACGCCGCGAGCGCCGTGAGCGAACGCATCCCGCTGCACGCCGCCGCCACGTCGTAAGAAAAACCACCGTCGGGCGACATCAGCTGCGTGCCATTGCGGATGACATCGATGCCCACGAGATGCGCCAGCCTCCACGAAACCTCGATGACGCCCAGCCGCAGGTAGAAGCCGACCGTGTCCAGCATGTTGAGCGGGATGGCGAAAATCATGAAGACGACCGGAAACGCCGCCGCCCGCCCCCATCGTCGCCCGCCCGCCAGCGCCAGCACGCCCCACGCGAAAACCAAGAAGCCCACGATCGAGACGCGTGTCTGCGTCAACGCATACCCGAGCAGGTGGATCAGCAGTCCCGCCACCATGGCTGCCGGAGGGCCGAGCTCCCGCGAGGCCGCCGGGCTTTTCTGTCCTTGGTCCCTAGTCCTTGGTCCCTGGTCCCTCGCACGCAGATTCCGCCAAAACAACCAGCCACTCAGTCCGAGAATCAGCCAGCCGTGCTCGCTCTCCGACTGCGGATTCGCCCACTGGTAACCCCACCAGTAGAACAGCGATGCCGTGTCGATGTAGCCACGCGCCGCGTTGCCGAAAAACTGGAACACCGCCAGCCCCGCCGCCGCGCAAATCGCCGCCGCGGCCAGTCGCTGCGGGTCAAGGGCGGTGGTTTTTGCGGCTGGATTGCTCACGGTCGGCCCGCATCATCCAGCGTCCCGTCCCGTTTCCAAGCCGAAGATGAAGCTCCTGGTCCTGGCCCAAACTCCCCCGCCCCTCCACGGCCAGAGTCTCATGGTGCAGACGCTCGTCGAGGGTCTGCCCGCGCACGGCATCTCCGTGCAGCACGTCAACCTCGCCCTCTCGCGCGACGCCGCCGACATCGGTCGCGCGCGTCCGAGCAAGGCCATCGCCCTGCTCGCCGCCTGCCTGCACGCCTTGGCGGCCCGCCGGCGCGACGGGTGCGACACGCTCTATTATGTCCCCGCCCCCGGCAAACGCGGCGCCCTCTGGCGCGACCTGTGCGTGATGCTGCTCTGCCGGCCCTTCTTCAAACGTCTCGTTCTCCATTGGCACGCCGCCGGGCTCGCGGCCTGGCTCGAGGAACACGGCAACTTTCTCGAACGCTTCCTCGCCCGGCGCCTGCTCGGCCGCGCCGCGCTCTCGATCGTGCTCAGCGAATCGCTCCAAGCCGACGCACTCGCGTTCCTGCCACGCCAGATTGCCGTCGTGCCCAACGGCATCGCCGACCCCGACGATACCCCGCCCGCGCGCACGCTCGCGGCCGACCAACCGTTCCAAGTCCTCTTCCTCGGCCTGTGCAGCGAGGAAAAGGGCCTCTTCGCCGCCGCCAGCGCCGTGCTCGCCGCCAACCGCGCCGCTAGCGCGCCCAAGGACGCGCCGAAGTTCACCTTCGTGGCCGCGGGCTCCTTTGCCGATCCGACCGCCGCCAATCTCTTCAACGAACTCTGCCACCAGTTCCCCGCGACCCTGCGCTACGCCGGGCAAGTCCAAGGCGCGGAGAAAACCAACCTGCTCCGCCAGAGCCACTGCCTCTGCCTGCCGACGACCTACCCCGCCGAGGGCCAGCCACTCGTCCTCCTCGAAGCCATGGCGCACGACCTGCCCATCGTCGCCACGCGCTGGGCCGCCATCCCCGACACCGTCGCGCCGGAAGCCACCCTCGTCGCGCCCGGCCACGCCGACGCCCTCGCCGCCGCGCTCACCCGCTTGCGCACGGCCCCGCCGCCCGCGGGCGCCTTCCGCCGCCACTACCTCGCCCGTTTCACCACGGAACGCCACCTCGCAGCCCTCGCCACGACGCTGCGCAACCTATAGGTGAGCGTAGATCTCCGCCCAGCGCGCCGCCAGGGTTTCGTGCATCGAAAATTGCCGCAGGTGTTCCGGCCGCACCCGCAAACCCGTCCACGTGGCCGGTTGCTGCAACGCCGCGATGCGCGCCGCGAGCGCGTCGGCATCGCCCTGTGGCACCAGCCAGCCGTTCACTCCCTCCAAAACAAAATCCTCCGGCCCGCCACCGCGCGTCGCGATGACGGGCACGCCGGCAAAAAGGGCCTCGAGCGCAATCATGGAAAACGGTTCCCCGTCCGAGGGCACCACGACCGCGTTGACTTCAGCGAGCAGCCCGGCCGACGAAGCCTGCCAGCCCCGCCACTCCACGCGGTCCTGCAAGCCCAGCCGCGCGGTCATCGCCTGCAGTTCCCGCTCGCACGTGCGCGACTCCGGCGTGTCGAGCGCGCCGCCGATGTGAATGAACCGCACCTTCGCGTCCACCGGCAATCGTGCCAACGCCTCCAGCACCAGGTCCCACCGCTTCCAGCCGACCAGCGCCCCGGCGCCTCCGAGGATCAGCGTCTCCCCAGCCGCCGGTCCCGTCTGCATGGCCGCCGGCAACGGCGCCGCAAGCCCATTGGGCATGCACCCGGCCCACGAGGAGTCCTCCACCCCGTAGTGCCGCTTCATCGCCGGGCTATACCACAGCAGGCGTGATCCGAATGCCTCGTGCACCAGACGATAAAACCACTTTTGCCGCCCATAACAATGCACGCTGACAACGACCCGCCGCTCGCCCCACCAGTGCAACCAGAGAGCCACCAGCAGACCGGCTCTTGAATGCCCATGAAACACCCGCTGCGGATTGTCTTTCATCCACGCGCGCACCCGGCGCGCCACGGAAAAGGCACGGAGAAAATTTGCCGGCCCGATCCGCTCGCCCTCGACGCCCGGCAATTCCATCACCGGCAGGGGTGGCCGGGCATGCTGCACGCATCCCGGATTTACGCCCAGAACGCTGCGGAACCGACTGGCCGCAGCCAACGCGCGGATCATTGCCACGATTCCTCCCCGGTCGTCGTTGTAACCGAGGTAGTGCAGAACTTCGAGGTTGGCGGTCTCCGGCACGCCCCCGATGCAAAGCCAAGGCGGCTCGCCGGGAAAGCCCCAAACACGGAGTCGGGCTGTTGCTTGCACCGGCCGCCGGTTTATGCGGGACTGCGCACCGCTGCTTGCGATGACCCCCGCACAACCCAATCCCCGATTGCGCCTGATCCCGATCATCCTGGCCCAGGCCATCGGATTGGCCTGTGGACTGGTGGGCATACGCCTGAGTTCTCATTTCGTCCCGCCCGCGGCGCTCGGCGTTTATGGACTGTTCCTGACGCTGACCCCGATCGGCACCTGGTTGGTTTACGTCGGACTGCTCAAGTATGTCACCCGACATTGGGCGGCCACAGTCACCCGCGCTGAACTTCGCCGGCAGTTGTTTTCCGTCTGGCTACGACGACTGCCTTGGCTGGCCCTGCTGGCTTTGCTGCCGGCTTTCACCCTCACGCAGCTGACCGCGCTTGAGCGGGGTCTGTTGTGGCTGTTGCTCTTTGTCTCCGCAGCCCTGCTGACCGTCGCCAGCTTCGCCCAACTCGCCCTGCAGGCGGACCGGGCCCATTGGCGCGACTGCGGCACGATGACCGCCGGCTCGGTCACACGATCGTTCCTCCCGCCCTTGCTGTATGCCGCCATGGGTGGGCTGTCGGCTCTCTGGCTTGGCTTCACGATCCACACGTTCGTGATGGCGCTGAGCGGGCTCTGGGCCTTGCAGGCCAGCACCCGTCCAACCGCCGCGCCGACGGCGCCGAGTTCATGGCGCGTCTACGAAGGACCGCTCTTCACGTTGCTGGCAGCGGCCAATCTGACGCTGCTGGGCATCAACCGGTGGCTCGTGGCGTGGTTTTTTGGCGAGCAAGAAGCCGGCTACTTCACGCTCGCGGGCAATGCCGTGGTGATCATCACCTCGATGCTCGCGACGGTGCTGATGCAGTATGTGCAACCCGGCCTTTTCGCGTTGGGCGACCGTTCCGCCGGGGAAAAGCCCCAGCTGGCCAGGCGGGTTGATCTCATGGCCTTGCTCTACACCGTGGGCGGGCTGGCCGGCATCGCGCTGCTCTCGGCCCTGGCCCCATGGCTAGTCGGTCCCTTGATCAGCGAAAATTACCGGCCCGCCCTGCCTTGGATCATGCCCGCCGGATGTTTCGGCGTCACCGTCAGTTTGGGGCTTTTCTACCACTCGATGTTGCTGGCGGGCCGGCGCGAACGCTCCTGCGCCGCGGTGGACCTCACCGCCGCCGTCATCCTGATCGGCGGGTGCACGCTGGCTGCGGCGGCCGGATCCGACTGGCTCGCCCGCTGGCTGGTGCTGACACCGGCAGTGCCTTGGCTCGTCTCCCGCACCCTCGCCCGCCATTATCTGTTCAAGCCGGACGCAAACCCAGCGCCCGCACCGGTCCGCTGAAAAACATGCGTGCCACCCGTGAGCGCTCACCCGCCGGGGCGAGCCGCCAAGTGCGCAACGCCAGCCTGCAGACCTGCCATGCCCGCACGGGAGTGCGCTCCAACGCCAAGGCCCGGCGCGCGCGGTAGGCCGCCAGCTCCCAGAAACCTTCCGCCAGGCAGGTCTCGGCAATCCGGGCGCTGTAACCGGCTGGCGAAAGACCGCTCGCCAGGTCAAGCACCTCGGCCAGTCCTTCATCGCGACCCGCCCGTCGGCGCGCAGTGACCAGGCTGATTGCACACCGGCTGTTGTCGATGGAGGCCTGCTTTTGTTGCGTGGTTTGCGCGCCATACCACCGGTAACGCAACAAAACCTCGGGCAACACGGCCATGCGCCAACGCTCGGTGGCGCGCGCTTGAAAATCAAGGTCCGCGGCGAACGGAAACGAGGGGCGGTAGGGCGTCTGCTCAAACACCTCCCGCCGGGCCATCGCCACTGGGGTGATCACCGGCGCCGCATACTGCGCGTAGGCACGATGCCCCGCGGGATCGGGGATGCAGAACATTTTGCCGGTGCTCCGGCCGGCCTCGTCCATGACTTCCGCCAGCGCCGACACGAGCCCCAGACCGGGATCGGCGCGCAAAGCCGCGACCTGCTTCTCCAGGCGCGTCGGCAGCGCAAGGTCGTCATAGTCGAGCAACGCGATGAACTCACCCGCGGCAGCCGCGATACCGGCGTTGTGCCCGGCGGGGATGCCCTCGTTGCGGGTCAACCGCACCCAGCGCACCCGCGGATCCGCACCGGCCGGTCCGAGCGCCTCCGGGGCCAGCCCCGTGCCATTGTCCACCAGCACCAGTTCCAAGTCCCGGAAGGTCTGCCCGAGGATGCTGGCGATCGCCGGCCGCAGGAACGGCGTGTCGCGATGGAATACGGTCACCACGGAAACTGCGGGCATGCCGGGCAGTGTGACCCGCCTCCGACCGCTGGCAAGACGCGGGGCACGGATACGAATCCAGTTTGCTTCCACCTCGGCGCACGTTTTTGCTGCCCCGATGGATTGGGACTACTCCCGGCATTACGCGCGCCTGCATCCGGACACCCCGGAGCATGACGCGAACCTGCGGGATTATTTCCAACGCCACCTCTCCCCTCATCTGCCCCGCGCGACCGACAGCGTGGTCTTGGACGTAGGCTGCGGACGCGGTTACGCGCTCGAGTGGCTTCGCTCTCTTGGCTACACCCGGCAGACCGGCATTGATCGCGATGCCGCGCAGGTTGCCTTTGCCACCGGTCGCGGGTTGGAGGTGAGCAAGGTGGACGACACCCTCGCGGAGCTCCGCGCCCGGCCCGATAGCTGCGACCTTATCCTCCTGATGGACGTGTTGGAACATGTGCCGCGCGCCAGTCAGCCGGACTTGCTGCAAGCAATCCGTCAGGCCCTCAAACCCGGCGGGAAACTGCTTTGCACCGTGCCCAACGCCAACTCGCCGCTGGCCGGGCATTGGCGCTACGTGGACTACACGCATGAATGCCTGTTCACCCGGGAAAGCCTGGAATTTCTGCTCGGACAGACCGGCCTTGAGGTGACGCACGTGCTGCCGCTGGAATTTCTGGCCGCACCCCGGCTGGGATTCTGGCCGCCGAACCGCCACACCCTGCGTTGGTGGGCGCGCGTGCTGAGCCGCCTGCAGCCACGGCTCGCCTGCCTGGGTGAATTTGGGTGGAAAATCGGTCGCAGCGTCCCGCTCTCACCCAACCTGCTGGCCTGCGCCGTTCGCGCCAGATGAATCCGCACCTGCGCACCGCGCTTGTCGTCCTCGCCGCCTCGGCCCTGGCCATCTGGGTGGGCATCTCGCTGGCCCAGGAACAGCACTTCATCGCCACCGTGGCGGCGCTGGTCTCGGTGTGGGCGGTTCTGGCCTGGACCCGCGGACCGCTGGCGGAGACCTGGCTGCTCGCATTTCTGGTTTTCGGTTACGTGATCGGCAGCCGCGGTTTCGCGCAGTTCACCCCCGTCTCCGGGCTGCCTCTGTTTCTGAGCGAACTGGGTCTCGCGGTGACCGTTTCCCTCGTGCTGCTGCGCGGTGCGCAAAGCCGCATTCTGCCGGTGCAAGCCGACTGGCTGAACGGCCTGCTCTTGCTCTGGTTGACCCTCGGGGCCGGCCGCATGCTCTGGGACATCCGCGCCTTCGGCTTCATGGCGCTGCGCGACTTCGCGACCATTTACTACGTGTTGTATTTCTTCGCTGCCCAGGCGCTGGCCAGGCATCCGCCCTCCAACCGTTTGCTGCACGCCAGTTTTCTGGTGACCTTTGCCGTGCTGCCTTTTGCCGCGATGCTTGCCGCCGCCTTTCCGGATTTCTTCCTCGATAACCTGCTCGTGAACGGCGTGCCGCTGATTTTCTACAAAGGCGACCTGCTGGCCACCTTCCTCTTCACCGGCTTCATCGTGTTGCTGCCAGTCGGCACGACCGAATGGAAGGGAATCGCACCCTGGCGATGGTTGATCGCCCTCGCCGCCTTGGTTTTCGGGCTCACCCTGCTCTCCCGAGCCAGCATGGTGGGGCTTCTCGTGGCCATTGGCTGGCTGGCGCTGGCCGGTCGCTGGCGGCCCTTCAAGGTGCTGGCCGGGGTCTGCCTGGCGGGCCTGCTCGGCGTCACCACGGTCTCACTCCTGCAGAAAAAGGATTTCACCCAGACCCGGGCCTACGCCATTTATGAGGCGGCGGCCTCCGTCGTCGATTTCAGCGGCACCCGCAACTACCGCAGCGGCTACACGGACGACAAGGCCGACAACAACCGCTTCCGCCTCGTCTGGTGGCGCAACGTCGCCGAGGAGACGCTCACCACTTCGCCGGTTTTCGGCCTCGGTTTCGGCGCGGACCTCGCGCGAGGCTTCGTGCAGGAGTATTACCCTGAAGCAGGGGATGATTTCAGCGCCCGCAGCCCTCACAACATCTACATGACCATGCTCGGACGCATGGGCCTGATCGGCGTGGGAATTCTGCTGGCGATCTATTTTATGCAGTTTCGCACGACTCTGCGGACGGCGCGCGCCGCCCGCCGTGATCCCGGTCTGCAGGACGCTCTCACCCTTCAGGCCGCCTGTTGGGTGGTCATGGTGAGTTCCTGTTTCGGCGTGGTGCTGGAAGGTCCGATGGGCGCGATCCCGTTCTGGATCATGCTTGGACTTGCCCACCACGAGGCCACGCGGGCCACCTCCTGAGCAATCATCGTCATGTTTTGTTCCCGCCAAGCCCAGCCGCCCCCGACACAAATTCCACCGGCCCTGCGCGAGGCCTTGGGTGCGCTTCTGCGCGGGCCGGCGCGCGACGGACCGCGCCAGGCTCGCCCGGTTTGCCTCTTTGCGCTGGGCCGCCTCGGCGACTTCGTGCTCACACTTTCGGTTTTGCGCACCCTGGTGCGAGAATTCGGCAGCGAATCCTGCACCTTGGTCTTGCCCGCCGCACTGGCCACACTGGCCGGCCGGGAATTGCCGGGCGTCCGCCAGATCACCCTGCCCGCCGAAGCCGCCAGCCTGTTTCGCGAAATCCTCCCCATCTGGCGCCATGATCGCCGCAAGCTGGCCAAGGATCATTTTGAACGGCTGATCTGCCTCAGTCACCAGCGTTCACTCTATTACGAACTGGCCCTCTCGTGGATCGACGCTGGTCAGGACCTCCGTCTCACCACTGACTCCTACCCGCAGGATGCCAGCGAGGGAATGTGCACGGAACTGCGCGCCCACTGGCGACTGGCCGAGATCGCACTCGGCCGCTCCCTCACGCGCGAAGAAATCCTGCCCCGCCTGCTGCACCCGCCCGTCGCCGAGGACAGAAGCTTGCTGGTTTGCCCATTTTCGCGCGATACCGTGCGCAATATCCCGGCCGACACCCTCCGGGAATCCTTGCACCTCTGGCGGCAGCGCAGCCGGGCCCCCATTGTCTTCGGCGGCAGCCCGTCCGAGCAGCCTCAGCTCCGCCGCCTCGCGGCGGAATACCTTGGCGCCAGCGTGGAAACGCCGGACAGCCTGGACGGGCTCCTCGGGCAAATTGCCCGCGCCGGGGCGATCCTCGCCGCCGATTCGGCTCCCGCGCACCTGGCCACCGCGCTCGACAAGCAAGCGGTGGTGATGACCAGCCCTTCGTTCTACGGCTACGCCCAACCGTGGTCTCGCTCTGTTCGCCAGCAAATCTTCGTCCACGGCACCCCCGCAGAGCAAGTGGCGGCTGCGTTGCCCGCACTTTGAACACCGGGAGCGCGTCACCCCCGCCGACCCCGGCGTCCGCGCCGGCCTCTGCGCGCACTTTTCCCGCCCGGGCCGCCTTGTGACTTGTTCCGCGGGGCGCAGGCGCTTTAGTGACGGCCTCTCCCCGTGAAATTCCTGCGCAACCTCGACCTGGCCAGCTTCTTCAAGCTCACCACGCGCGAGCAGTTCGACCGGATCACGCCGGCGTGCATCGGCGTGCTGGGTCTCATCGGGGTTTTCTTCATCTACAGCGCCCAACTGGCTCGCGATGGCAGCCAGTGGAAACAGCAGCTTATCTACCTCTCCGCCGGCGCCGTCGTTTACCTCGGCACCTCGCTCCTCGATTACCGCATCTGGCTCCGCTACGCTCACTGGGTCTATCTGGCCGCGATCATCCTGCTCGTCCTGGTGCTCATCCCGGGCATCGGCACCACCCACGGCATGGGCGCCCGCCGCTGGATTGATGTCGGCGTGGCCTTCCAACCCTCCGAATTTGCCAAGATCGCCGTCCTTTTCATCACGGCCTCCATCCTCACCGGCTCCAAGCTCGGCAGCGTGGCCGACTCGCTCCAGGTGCTTTCGAAATTGGCCCTTGCGGTGGGTATCCCCATGTTGTTGATAATCTTGGAACCCGACCTCGGCAGCGCCCTCGTGATCGCTCCCATGGTCTTCGCCATGCTGTTCGTCTCCAACCTCTCGATGCGCTTTTTTACCGGGGCTCTGGGCATCTTTGCCCTGATCGTCGGCGTGGTCGCGCTCGATGTCTGGCGCTACAGCAACTACATGGAGGAGAACAACCTGAGTTTCTCCCGCGACCGCGGCGCCTACGAGAAACACTCGCTCCTCCCGCTCAAGGATTACCAGCGCAACCGCATCCTGGATTTCGCCCAGCCGGAGAAAATCGACCCCATGGGCATCGGCTGGAACAGCCGCCAGTCCCTCATCTCCGTCGGCTCCGGCGGCCTCGCCGGCAAGGGCTGGACCGAGGGCACCCAGGCCCGGCTCGGCTACCTGCCCTCGGCCGTCGCGCACAACGATTTCATCTTCTCCGTCATCGCGGAGGAAAAAGGTTTTCTGGGAAGCATCACCGTCGTCGGCCTCCTCGGCGTGGTGTTGTGGAACGGACTGCGGATCGCGGGCCTCGCCCGTGACCGTTTCGGCGTCTTACTCGCGCTCGGCGTCACGGTCCTCATGGCCGTGCACGTGTTCGTCAACATCGCCATGACCATCGGCCTCATGCCGGTGAAAGGTATACCGCTTCCCTTTATCAGCCACGGCGGCACCTTCGTGCTCAGCTGCTGCTTGCTGCAAGGACTGGTCCAAAGCGTCTATCGCTTCCGGAGGGACACCTGACATGGTCGCCCCCTCCCGCGATATTGACCGCTCTGCCGGAATTTCCTGCTCGCAGCCTGCTGGCCCCGGGTGCCCTGCCGACAACACCGCCGCAAGGCCCCACCCCCACCATGAACGACCAGTCCAGCCACGCCGGCTCCTCCCCGCAGGACGCCGCTTCCCGTCATGAGGAAGAACTCATCCAACCGCCCGCGCCCAAGCACGCCGAACCCATCTCGGCGGAGCAGCTGAAGGCCGAATCCAAGGAACGCGCCGCCCAGCGGCCCATCCTCCAGAAGATCCTCGGCCTTTTCCGGAAGGAAAAGGGCACCTTCCGCGAACTCGTCATCAACTCCGAGCCCCTCGAGAAGCGCGTCGCGCTCCTCGTCAACGGCCAGCTCGACCGCTTCGAGATCGAGCGCGAATCCGACGACCGCATGGTCGGCGGCATCTACAAGGGCCGCGTCAAGAACCTCGACCCCGGCCTCAAGGCCGCCTTCGTGGACATCGGCTACGCCAAGAACGCCTTCCTCCACTACTGGGACATGCTCCCCGCCGCCGCCGACTCCTCCGTCGAGGTCGTGCGCGTGAACAAGAAAAAGGGCGCCCCCGAGCGCAAGGCCGAGCCCACCGTCAAGGACATCCCCGGCCTCTACCCCCCCGGCTCCGAGATCGTCATCCAGGTCACCAAGGGCCCCATCGGCACCAAGGGCCCGCGCACCACGACCAACCTCTCCCTGCCCGGCCGCTACCTCATCCTCACCCCCTATTCCGACGGCTGCGGCATCTCCCGCAAGATCGAGGACCCCCACGAGCGCAAGCGCCTCAAGACCCTCATCAACGAGCTCACCATCCCCGAGGGTATGGGCGTCATTGTCCGCACCGCCGGCGAGGGCAAGAAGGCCCGCTACTTCGTCCGCGACCTGCACCTCCTCCTCAAGAAGTGGGAGACCATCCAAAAGAAGATGGAGACCGAGCGAGCCCCGGCCAACCTCTACCAGGAGCCCGACATCGTCGAGCGCACCGTCCGCGACTTCCTCACCGAGGACATCGACCGCGTGCTCATTGACAACGAGAGCGACTTCAAGCGCACCCAGGAGTTCGTCTCGCAGATCTCCTCCCGCTCCAAGGGCAAGATCGCCTTCTACAAGGATAGCATCCCCGTCTTCGAGCGCTACAACATCGAGCGCCAGATCGAGCAGACCTTCCAGCGCAAGGTCACCCTCCCCTCCGGCGGCCAGATCGTGATCGACGAGACCGAGGCCCTCATCGCCATCGACGTCAACACCGGCTCCCACAAGTCCAAGTCCGGCGACGAGAAGAACACCATCTTCCAGGTGAACATGGAGGCCGCCGTCGAGATGGCCCGCCAGATCCGCCTGCGCAACATCGGCGGCCTCGTCATCATGGACTTCATCGACATGAAGGAGCGGCGCCACCGCCAGGCCGTTTACGACAAGATGGTCGAGCTGATGGCCGAGGACAAAGCCAAGACCCACATCCTCCCCATCTCGCAGCTCGGCATCATGCAGATGACGCGCCAGCGCCAGTCCGAGTCGCTCTCGAGCAACCTCTACACCGGCTGCCCGTATTGCCACGGCCGCGGCTCGGTGAAGAGCGCCACCACGATGAGCGTCGAGCTCCAGCGCCGCCTCAGCTCCGTCTGCCGCCGCCTCCAGATGCGCAAGGACGGCAAGGAATACTCCCTCCGCGTCCACGTTCACCCCAGCATCCTCGAAAGATTGCGGTCGGAAGATTCGGATCTCTTGGTGCGAATGGAGAAGCTGTTCTCCACGAAACTCGCGTTCCGGGCTGATCCCAATTACCACGTTGAGAATTTCAAGATTATCAACGCCAACACGAACGAAGAGTATCGGTAAGGTGGTAGCCCGGTTTAATTCCGTTTCCGACCGGATTGATTCTGTTTCCGAGACCCGGCCGTCAATGGCTGGGTCTTCTTTTGTCCACCCCCTACGGGGTCCCGGGCCGTATTTCACTCTGTGGCCGCCGGATCAGTCTCGGTAAGAACCAAAGATAGCTCTCGATTCGCCCCACTGCCCTCAATGCTGGCAGGTCCGTTGGCCAAACCGCCGGACCACAGAGCGCCTTCCGCCGCTGAATCGCAGGGTGCCAGGCCGGGATTCGGCGTTTGCCTTCTAGTTGAGAGGGGCGCAGGTTGCCCCCAACCCCGGAGTCCATGCCTCACCGCATCCTGCTGGCGGAAGATCAAAACGACAACCGCACGATTGTGCGCGGGGTGCTGGAGGAGCACGGCTTCGAGGTGGCGGAGGCCACTGATGGGATCGTGGCGCTGCAGGCCTTGTTGGAGGCGCCGTTCGACGCAGTCGTCACCGATATCCTGATGCCCCGAATGGACGGTTACCGACTTTGCCACGAAATCCGACACCACCCGCGACTGCGGTCGCTGCCGATCATCGTCTACACCGCCACCTATACTTCGGCGAAGGACGAGCAATTATCCTTGGCGGTGGGGGCCGACCGGTTTCTGCGCAAACCAGCGACTGGCCCGGAGTTGATCCGCACCCTGCGGGAGTTACTGGGTGATCGGCATCGGAGCACTCCGACCGTCACGTGTGAACTGGGCGAATTGGGTGCGATGCACCAATACAGCCAGGGTCTGGTGAACAAGCTGGAGGACCGCAGCCTGCAGCTCGAAAAACAGGCGCTGGCGCTGCGCGCCAGTGAACTCCGCAGCCGGCAGGTCTTCAACGCCGCCAACGACGCGATGTTTCTCGTTTCACTGGACGGGCAAGGCCGGCCCGACCGGGTGGTGGACGCGAACGAGGCGGCTTCGGAGCTGCTGGGCTACCCCCGCGAGGAATTGCTGGGCCGGCCGGTGCATGAACTCGAGGCGGCAGAGGCGGAGGAGCCGACTATCGCAGCCTTGTCGGATCGCCTGAGCGGGGAGAAGCGGCTGGTCTTCGAGCGCACCTTGTTGGCCAAGGGCGGTCTGCGCATCCCGGTGGAGTTGAGCGTGCGGTCGTTCACTGCCGAGGCCGGGGAGATGGCGATCGCCGCTGCCCGTGACATCACGGAGCGAAAGAGGGCCGAGGATGCGCAGCGTCGGAACGCGCAGCAGTTGCGCGACATCCTGGACGGTCTGTTCGCGTTTGTCGGCCTGCTTTCTTTGGACGGCATTCTGTTGGAGGTGAATCGCGCGGCCCTGGAAGCCGGCGGCGTAAAGCGAGAGGAAGTTATCGGGACGTATTTCCCGCAGGCCTATTGGTGGTCGAATTCTCCCGAGGCGCAGATGCAGCTCAAGGATGCTTTGGCGCGGGCCGTTCGGGGCGAGTTTATCCGGTATGACGTTGCGATCCGGGTGGCCGGCGGTCGGGAAATGATCGTGGATTTTGCGCTGAGTCCGCTGCGGGATGAGGGTGGTAAAATCATCCAGCTCGTGGCCACGGCGGTGGACATCACAGAGCGCATTAAGCTGGAGAAACAATTCCTGCGGGCGCAGCGCATGGAAGCAATCGGCACGCTGGCGAGTGGCGTGGCGCACGATCTGAACAATATCCTGGCGCCGATGCTCATGGGCGCGAGCTTGCTGAAGAACAAGCTCACGAGCGAACGCGAACAGGCGATCCTAAGCATCATTGAAAACGGGGCGCAGCGGGGCGCCGGCATCATCCGGCAACTGCTCACGTTCAGCCGGGGCACCGAGGCCGCGCGCAACTCCGTGCAGCTCCGCCATCTGATCAACGATATGGTGCAATTGGCGCAGGAGACCTTTCCGCGGAACGTGGAACTGGAACGAACGGTGGCGGCCGATTTATGGACGGTGAAAGCCGATCCGACACAGTTGCACCAGGTGCTGATGAACCTCTGCGTCAACGCCCGGGATGCGATGCCGGATGGAGGCAAGCTCACGCTGTCGGCGGAAAATGTCCGCCTCTCCGAAGCCCAAGCCAAACTTAACCCGCAGGCCAAACCGGGACCCTATGTCGTGTTGACGGTTGGAGACACGGGAGAGGGCATCCCCAAGGCGATCATTGAACGGATTTTCGATCCGTTCTTCACCACGAAGCCGGAGGGCAAGGGCACCGGGCTCGGCTTGTCCACGGTGCTGGCCATCGCGAAGAACCATGGGGGGTTCGTGACGGTTTACAGCGAACCGGGCAAGGGCAGTGTCTTCAAAGTTTACCTGCCGGCGGCGGAGGCACCTGAGACGACGGTCGCGGCGGATACAACCGATATGCCTCGGGGCAATGGCGAACTGCTGCTGCTCGTCGATGACGAGCCGGGACTCCGTGAGGCAACTCGCCTGGTGCTGGAAGAAAACGGCTACCGGGTTCTCACCGCAACGAACGGCGAGGAGGGCGTGCGCGAGTTTCTGGAGCGGCGCAACGAGGTGCGCGCGATCGTCACCGACATGATGATGCCGGTGATGGATGGCGTGGATATGATCCGGACCATCCGACTCGTGAACGATCGGCTGCCGATTGTGGGCATGAGCGGCCTGGATGAAATCAAACGGCGGGACGAACTGGCGGCCATGGGCGTGCGGGAAGTTCTGGTGAAACCTTGCAAACCAATGCTGCTGCTGCAGGCCCTGCGCACCGAGATGAGGGCCAATTGATTGTGAACACCATCCGCCTCAATCTCGATAGACGGCCGTCATCTATACGAGCGCGACGAAAACAGAATTAAATTTCACCTCGCAAGTCGGCCTCCCGGTGAACCAGCGCTTTGCATCACTAACAAAAACAAAATCAACACCTCTGACCATAAGGTTGTTGGTGATAGGTTCCAGGTTTTAGGTCTTACCAACCACAACGCCGGCCTTCGGGCCGGCGTTGTCTTTTGGAGGGCCGGTCCCCGCACCGGCCGCATTGTTTCTTGGAGGGCCCAGCTCCAGCTGGGCCGTGTCTCCACATTCGCGCCGCACCTCGATAGCTCTAATAGGCAACCGCGCGAACCCGTTCTAGAATTCCGCCATCTACTTAGACCCCAGCACGAACTCCCGTAACGCCGTCACTGCGGCCTTGTCCAATAGTCCCGGCTCCCACTCGGTGGCGGAGATGAATACCACGGTCTGTTGCTCAAAGCAGATTTCGGCGCGAAACGGGGCGACGCCTATAAATTCCACGATGAGATCAGGCGCGTGCTTGGTCAGCCGACGATACTCCTCATAGGTGTCGAGTGGCGCAGCCTCCTCGAAATACAACGCTTCCGGCTCGGCAGACTCGATCGTGGCTTCCAACAGGAGATCGAACACCTGGCGAATCCGCGCCTCGTCCCGGATCCCCACGCGCCGCGTGACCAGCCAGCCGTCGCGCACCCAGTCGCCGAAGTGACCGTCCGGGTAATCCGCCACCCGCACCCGCGGATCGAGCACCGTCACCTTCACCTGCCGGCAACCCAGAAAGGCATCGCCCAACGCCCCCACCGGCGAAGCCAGCGTCCACGCCCGCTCCGGAAAAGTCCACCCCGCCGCCATGCCACAGAGTTTCCAGTGAAAAGACTCTGGCCCGCCCAATGCGCCCCCAGTTTTCGGGAGCATCCATTCGACCACTGGCGCATTCGGGACCACCGTCTGCACGGCCACGCGGCTCTCCGGCCAAGATAACACGGACCAGTCCAGCGCCGGCAGGCCGGAAACAGGCCCTGTCCTGCGCGCCGCCACACCCGGTCCCGCAAGAATGACAAAGATCATCCCCAGCAAACATCGCATGGTCTTCATTCCTCCCTACCACGCACGAACGCGCCTTTCCTTAGGTGGCCCCCTCTCAAACGGATTACCGCCGGATTGCGCCGTGCTCGGTGAAGGCCAGGGCGGCTTTGCGGCGACCACCCCGCCCTTGGGCTTTGATATAACAGTTTGTGATATCAAAGCCGCATACTCACCGTGGCCCAGCTGCAGGATGAAGTGGGGCGGGAACCGCTTCCAATTGCGGCGCACCGCATGGTTGAAGCCATGGTCATCGTCCCATACAGCCGGGCGAGGCCGGCATCCAAAACAAGGCGCTAGCCCCGTCCATTGTGGATCTCGCTCACAAAATCTGATTCTGCCTCCACCCAGTCACGCGACGTAGTTTTATGGGACCACCAACATCAATATCCGGAGTCCTACTCCCTTACGGTCCTTTCTTATACTAAGCACGCTTGCTTGAATGAGCCTAATACACGAGGTTGGACATTATGAGCGCCACAGGAAATCCCCTCGAAGTCGTGCACAATTTGGAGGGCATGACGCTGCCAACCGGGTGGAAGATACTTACGAAAAAGGAAAAGAAGAGCACTGATACAGGAGGGAATTTTTCCGTTTGTTACCACGTCACCAGCACAGAAGGGAAAGCCGCGTTTATGAAGGTCCTGAATCTCGCGCGTGTTTTGGCGCAACCAGGCGACCAGCTGACAAATATTCAACATCTTATTGAGACGTTTAACTTCGAAAGAAAGGCTTTGGATGTTTGCGAACAATATCGGCTACGACGGGTAGCTGCGGCACTAGAGCATGGTAAGCTTGATCTTCCAGGAAACCCTTACGGGGTCTTCCCCGAGCCGGAATTCCGGCGAGTCCATGCCCTGCGGCGGCGGCGACATCGGCCTGAATGTCTGGGTCGAGGAAGGTGCGCTCCCAAAAGCACTCGCGCCAAACACCGGGGCCACCGGACAAAACCGCCGCTTCTTGTCCGGAGTGTCGGAGGTCATTCGTTGAGGATAAGCAACGCGGCGCAATCCGCCTCGGAAAACCCCGTTGCGATCATCCTGCCTCGAGCCCAACCCTCCGCCCCATGAAAAAGTCCCAGACTCCCCCCAACACGATCTGCCTCTGGTATGACAAGGACGCCCTCCCGGCGGCCAAGTTCTACGCCAAGCTTTTCCCGCGCAGCCGGGTGAAAGGCGTGCACAAGGCCCCAGCCGATTTCCCCATGGGCAAGAAGGGCCAGGTGCTGACCGTGGAGTTCACCGTCCTCGGCATCCCGTGTATCGGCCTCAACGGCGGGCCGATGTTCAAGCACAGCGAGGCCTTTTCCTTCCAGGTCGCCACCGACACCCAGGCGGAGACCGACCGCTACTGGAACGCCCTCATCAAGAACGGCGGCCAGGCCAGCGCCTGCGGCTGGTGCAAGGACAAGTGGGGCATCAACTGGCAGATCACCCCGCGTGCGCTCACCGACGCCATGGCCGCCGGCGGCCAGACCGCCGAGCGTGCCTTCGCCGCCATGATGGAAATGGGCAAAATCGACATCGCGAAGATCAAGGCCGCCATCGCAAAGCCCAAGGTGTGAGGATTTGCATCCTCAGATTTGCTTCGCCATCTCCGCGCAGCGCTCCGTCACACCCTCAGGTCTCAGGTTTCTGCCTCCACCTTCTCTTTCTGGCCCGAAGCCGCCGCGCGGTAGATGGCCTCGACCACGCGCGTGTCCTTCAGGCCCTCCTCGCCGGGGGCGAGCAGCGGCGTCCCATTGATAATGGCCAGGGCGTCGTCGTCCATCTGGCGCGCCTGCTGGTTCGGAACGACGGCATCGAGCGCGAGACCGTCGCTGGTGGTGCCCTTGACGCCGCTGTAGTTTTGGAAGGGCAACAGCTCATACCAGCCTTGCGTGCAGTCCACGTGTAGCCGGTTCATGCGCTTGCCGAAACTGGCCTCGCCCTTGCCGGTGACGCCGCCGGGGAACTCCAGCTCGAAGGCCATCGTCTCCTCCACCTCGTGGTAGATCTCAGGGCGCGTCGTGGATGCCTTCGCGGTGACCGCGACCGGCTCGAGGCCGGTGCCGTAGCGGAGGGCGTTGAGCGGATAGACGCCCATGTCGCCCATCACGCCGCCGCCCATCGCCTTCTTTTGCTTCCAGTGATCCTTGCGCGGGTCAACGTAACCGGCCTCGGCCGTGGCGTGGACCGGCTTGCCGTATTTCAGCGCGCGGCGGATTTCCATCAGCTTCCGCGTGTTCGGCTCGTGGTGCAGGCGGTAGCCGATCGAAAGCGTCACGCCGTTGTCCTTGCACGCCTTGATCATCGCTTCGCACTCCTTCACCGAGGGCGCCATCGGCTTCTCGCACCACACGTGCTTGCCGGCCTTGGCCGCGCGGATCGTGAACTCCGCGTGCATCGAGGGCGGAAGCACGACATAGACAACGTCAATGGCGGGGTTGTTGGCGATGCTGTCGAAATTCGCGTAGTCGTAGAGCGCGGCGCCGGGCAGGCGGTGTTTCTCCTGCCAGGCCTTCAGCTTGGCCGGCGTCCCGGAGACGACGCCCGCGAGGTGGCAGTGTTCCGTGAGCTGCAGCGCCGGCGCGAGCAGGTCGGTGCTGTAGTAGCCGAGTCCGACAAGGGCGACGCCGAGCTTGTCCTTCTTCCGCGGCACCACGCTCGTCGCCCACAGACGCGAACCGAACGTCAGCCCCGCCGCACCCGCCGCCAACTGTCCCAGAAACCGTCTGCGTGAAGTCGTCATGGAGGAATTGCTTTGAAATCGGACTTTGGCCGCATCTGCCGCCCGGTCAAGGAAGCCGCCGGTCGATTATTAGTTTCGATTCGCGTTCACCTGCGCTTATCAAGGCGGCATGGCCGTAACCCTGACCCAACTCCGCACCATCGCGCGCGCCCTGCCGGGCGTCGAGGAGCGGCTGTGCCACGGCACGCCGGGCTTCTACGTCCGCAACAAGCTCATGGCCCGCTTGCAAGAGGACGCGGAGCACATCTCCCTGGCCTTCCCCAAGGCGGAGCGCGACGCCCTGATCGAGCGGCACCCCGACGTGTTTTCGTTCACCGAGCATTTCGCCCCATACGACTACGTGCTCATGAACCTCGCCGCCGCCAACGCCACCCTCGCCCGCCAGCGCTTCGAAGGCGCGTGGCGACTCAAGGCCACCAAGCGGGCGATTGCCGACTTTGACGCTTCCGTGAAATGAAATCCTCTCCCGCAGGTGACCCGCCCCCTCCCGGGCAGCCCGGCCCCGCCGCCGAACAGGTTTGCCGGCAATGCGGCCAACCGGAGGCGCAGCCGGTCGGTGACGAACTCCTGTGCGCCGCCTGCCTCCACGAACGCGGTTCATGCGGTGCGGTGCCGGACAGCGAAGGCTGACCCACAGTCCCGAGTCACAGGCCGAACCCAGCTCCCGCTCCGGCCTTGCCCCGGTCGGTTTTCCCACGATGCTGCGTGCATGAGCGAGCCAACCGCCGGGCGCAAGCCGCCCGGGTTCCTGTGGGTCGTCCTGCTGGGTGCGGCGGGATTTTGCGCCGGCTTTTTCGGACCGATGCTGTTCGTGCCCGAGGCCAATCAGGGGCCGCTGGTCGGCATCTTTATCAGCGGCCCGGCCGGGATTGTCCTCGGTTTGGCGTTCTGGCTGATTTTCCGCCTCGTCACCGTTTCCGGCCGCGCGCAGTGGCGGCTGCTGGGCGGACTCTGCACGGCCGGCATCATCGCGACCCTCCTCGCCGTGCAACCGGAACCGGCGACCAAGGGCTACCTCTACGAGGTCGAGATCCGCGGGCACCGTCCGCCGGCCGCGACCGCCGACAAAACCGTGGCCGACTGGAAGCAGCGCATCGCCGGCGTCACCTGGGCGCAGCCGCGCGCCGGTTGGGAGGCCCAGATGCGCGCGGCGCTCGCGGCCGACCAGGGCCTGGTGCTCGACACCGTCCTTCTTCGGCAACGATCGGTGAAGATGCAGCGCAAGCCCTGGAACCGCGGCCGCCTCTTCGCCACGGCCTGGGTGACCAAGGAGGATACCCGTTCCTTCTATTTTCCCGCCGGCAGCCTTTCCTCCGTCCCCGCACCCGCCGAACGCCTGCAATTTTTCCTCCCCCACGACTCGACAGCCCGCATCCAGGCTCCCGACATCTGGCCACCCACCGATGTCGCCGGCTTCATCCTGATGTCGGTGCTTGAGCCCGTGCCCGAAGCCTACCGGCAACTTTGAGCGAGCGCACCCCGGGCACGGCAACCGCAGGCGCAGCGGGCGACGACGCCCACCGGCCCAATCCAACACGGGAAACGCCCAAGCTTGCCCTCCCGCCCTCCGCTGCCGGATGGTGGGGGCGTGACTCCCGGTGAAAAACTCTGCCTGGCCTGTGGATTGTGCTGCGACGGCACGCTCTTCGACAATGTGCGCCTCGAGCCGGGCGATTATCCGCCGCGACTGAAGTCCCTCGGTCTGCCCGTCACCCTGTCCCGCGGCAAGGAACCCGTCGCCCGTTTCCCGCAGCCGTGCGCCGCGCTTTGTCAGGACCGCACCTGCCGCCTTTACGCCCACCGGCCGCACCAGTGCCGCACCTACGAGTGCATGGTTTTCAAGAGCCTGCAGTCCGGCAGCCGCAAACCCGCCACCGCGATGCGCATCGTGACCAACGCCCGGCGTCAGGCCGACCGCGTGCGCCGGCTCCTGCGCACGCTCGGCGACCACGACGAGCACCGCTCCCTCGGCGAACGCTTCTTCCGCATGCAATGCCGCATGGAGGAGAAGCCCGCCGACGCCGACACGCTCGCCGCCTTCGCCGACCTCAGCCTGGCCGTGCACAAGCTCAAGCTGCTCGCGCACGCCAAATTCCACGTCCAGGCCTGATCTGCCGCCAACGTCATGCCGTCCGGCTGGTTGACGCGGGAATGCGAACGGTTACCGGTGTGGCATGCGTCCGATGCGTCCCGTCCTCCTCTTCGTGCTGACCTGCCTCGCCGCCGCGCACGGCGCGGAGTTTCGCCTGTTCAAGAACACCTGGGGCGATGTCATCGTGGCCACCGACATGACCAAGGAGGGCAAGGGGCTCACGCCGCCGACCAAGGACCGGCCCGTCTATTACAAGGGCATGTCGCTCGGCCGGAAGCTCGGCTCGATCCCCGGCGACAAGGAGCCCGGCGTGAAGGAGCTCAACCTGTTCGTGGGTGACATCCTCGCGAAGCAGGGCTTCCTCGCCGCCCAGCCCGGCGCGCCCGAGCCGGAACTGTTCCTCGTGCTGCAGTGGGGCTACATCAAGCCGGGCAGCGAGGACCTGCTCTGGTTCCTCGGCTACGACCCGAGCAAGGACATCGCCGCCCCGACCAATCCCAACATGCTCGGGGCGGAAGTCTTCCGCCGCGGCATGCGTTCCAACGCGATCGACACCATCCTGCAGGATTCGCAGAACCCGATCTACGGCATCATCGTCACGGCCTTCGACTTCAAGACGGCCAAGAGCCCGGAACCCGTCGCCCTCTGGCAGACCCGCATCGGGCTCCCCGCGAACGGCAAATCCATGTCGGCCGCCCTGCCGGTGATGATCGCCGCCGCCGGTCCCGCCATCGGCCGTCCGGCGGAGTCGCCGGTGTTCCTCGACGTGGACCGCATCCGCGAGGGTCAGGTGAAGCTCGGCGAACTCAAGTTCCTCGACTACGAGCGCGATCCGCGGCCCGCCGAAAAATCCGACGCCGGCAAAAAGTGAGCGTCGCCGAGCACGCGCGAGCACCTGCCCCGCTTGACAAACGCAGCATCGGGACAAAGGTGCCTGTGAGCACCTGCTCCCACCACCCATCATGAAACGCCACCTCTGCATCTCCGGGATCTTGTTGCCTGCGATCTGCCTTGGCGCGGCCGGCCTCGTAGGCTGAGCCGCCGGCGATCGGCGTTTGGTTTCTTCCGGCCTTCGAGAGTCCTGAACGGGTCCGTCCACCCGCGCGAAGCGTGTCACCGCTTCTCTCCGCCCGGCGCTGTCGCGTCCGGGCTTAAACCGCATCCGCCCTCAACTACATTCATCATGAATCCCATCATCACTGTCCTCGACAATCCGACCCCTACCCTCGAATCCGCACCGGTGCTCAGCCAGAACGGTTTCACCTGCACGCTGCTCACGCTCGCGCCTGATTCGGAAACCACCCTGCCCGCCAGCGCCTCGCCCGACGAGCAGCTGCTGTTCGTCGTCGAAGGCGACATCGCGATCCATGCGCACGGCCTGACCACCCTCGTCAACCAGGGCAGCGCATG
>CBINOW010000060.1:0-24797 GCA_966252395.1 uncultured Oleiharenicola sp.
GCCGCGAATGCGGCATCACGTTCGCACAGGCGGGGTTCGGAGACCCCGCCCCACAACTAAAACCCGCAGTTGACGGCGGAGTCGCCGGCCGGTTTGTTCGCCGGTTCCATGCTAACGCTCGCCAACGTCGCCAAGTCCTACGGCACCCGTGAACTCTTCTCGGAGGTGTCGCTGTTCGTTGCGCGCACGGATCGTTTCGGCCTCGTGGGCCCCAACGGCGCGGGCAAGTCCACGCTCTTCAACCTCATCCTCGGCGAGGAGCAGCCCGACGAGGGCACCATTGAGTGGGAGCGCGGGGCGGACTTCGGCTTCCTCCCGCAGGAAAGCGCGCCGGTCGGCGACGAATCCATCCTCCACATCGCCACCAGCGGCAAGAAGCTCGAGCCGGAAAACGACGACGATTACGACATCGATTGGACGCTCGAGCCGCGGGCCAAGAAGATCCTCGCCGGCCTCGGCTTCCGCGAAGACGACTACCTGAAGCAGGCCAAGTCTTTCTCCGGCGGCTGGGTCATGCGCGCCCACCTCGCCCGCCTCCTCGTCAGCGAGCCTGCGCTGCTCATGCTCGACGAGCCGACCAACCACCTCGATCTCGAGGCGTTGCTCTGGTTCCAGGACTACCTCACGCGCTATCCGGGCGGCCTCGTCATCATCTCGCACGACCGCGAGTTCCTCAACGTCCTCTGCAACGGCATCCTCGAGCTCAAGAGCGGCACGCTCAACAAATACACGGGCAACTACGACGACTACCTGAACGAGAAGGACGCCCGCAAGGAGCAGCAGGCCGCGCTTTTCAAGAACCAGCAGCGCGAGATCGCCCACCTGCAGAAGTTCGTGGACCGCTTCGGCGCCAAGGCCTCGATGGCCTCGCGCGCCAAGTCCAAGGAGAAGCAGATCGAACGCCTCAAGGACGTCGCCGTCGAAGAACCCTGGGAGGACCTCAAGAAAATCAATTTCCGCTTCCCGCAGCCGCCGCGTTCCGGCCTGAAGGTGATGAACCTCAAGAATGTCCATCAGGCCTACGGCGACCATGTCGTCTATCAGGACCTGAACTTCGAGGTCGAGCGCGGCCAGAAGATCGTGCTCGTCGGCCCCAACGGCGCCGGCAAGTCCACGCTCCTGAAAATCCTCGCCGATGTCATCCCCATCCAGGGCGGCACGCGCGAGCTCGGCAGCAACGTCTATCCCGGCTACTTCGCCCAGAACCGCGGCGACAACGTGAAGCTCGATCTCACGGTCCTCGAGAACGTGATGGAGCTTCGCACGAACGAGAACCAGCTCACCGAGCAGCAGGCCCGCGCCGTGCTCGGCGGCTTCCTCTTCCGCAAGGACGACGTCTTCAAGAAGGCCTCCGTGCTCTCCGGCGGCGAAAAGTCGCGCCTCGCCCTCGCCCGCCTGCTCGTCAATCCGCCGAATTTGCTGCTGATGGACGAGCCCACCACGCACCTCGACATCCCGTCGATTGATGCGCTGGTCAACGCCCTCAAGAGCTACGAAGGCACGCTGATCTTCATCAGCCACGACGTGTATTTCATCCGCACGCTCGCGCAGACCGTGCTGCACGTGCACAGCGGCCGCCTCACGCCCTACGCCGGCAACTACGACTACTATCTTGAAAAGTCCAAGGCCGGCAACGCCCGCGCCGCGTTGACCGCGGGCTTCACCGACGCGCGCCCCAAGCAGGCGGCTGCGTCGCAAAACGCCAAATCTCAGACGCCAACCGCCAAACCTGCGGCCAAGCCTTCACCGGCCGATTTGAAGAAAATCCGCACCGAGGTCAGCGCGCTGGAGAAGAAAGTGTCCGAGCTCGAGACCAAGCAGAACGAGATCACGGCCGCGCTCGAGGCGCCCGAGACCTACGCCGACAAGGGCAAGTTCCACCACCTGAACAAGGAGCTCAGCTCCATCGTGGACCAACTCGCCCACGCCTCCGCCGAGTGGGAAAAAGCCGCCACGAAACTGGCGGAGCTGGAGAAGGCGTAGCTCACCTGTTCCTCCTAAGCAGGTAGGGCCCGACCTCCGGGCGGGCCGCAATGATCTGCGCATACCGCCGGGCCGCTCGGAGATCGGCCCCTACCCGAGGAAAAACGTCTCTTCCTGGAGCTACCCCAACCGAACGGCTCTCTGCCGAAACCCGCTCCTACCCCGCCGCCGCCCGCTTCCGCAGTCGCAGTGCCGCTTTCACGCCCTTCTTCGCCGGATGCCGCACGGCGTGTCGGATGAGCCACTTCCGATTGTCGTCCGCGCCTTCGGCCCAGCGCTCGCACAACTCGAACGCCAACGCCGGGTGGTCCTTGGCGATGTCGCCGATATGGTTCGCCACGCTGCGGCGGACATAGAGCTCCGGGTCATCCTTGAGCGCCTCCAGGATCGGCAGCGCCGGCCGCGGATCCTGCACGAAGGCCGGGATCCGCATCGCCCACGGCAGGCGCGGCCGGGAGCCCTCGCTGCACAGGCGCCGCGCATGCGGATCGGGATCGCGCACCCACTCCCTCAGCCGCGCCAGCGTGCGCTCCGGCCACTTGATCAGAAACGGCCGGATCGAAAACTCCGCCGAGAAGCGGCGCGTGATCTCGTATTGCGCGCGCATCGAGGCCTCGAAGGGATCGCGCCCGCCATTTTCCGCCGGATCGAGCCCGTAGGTCGCCACGAACGAGACATGCGGCAGATAGAAGAACCCCGCGAGACCGTTGCCCTCGGTCTCGCGCAGCGGCGGGGTAAGCGAACGCACCAACACCGCCACCGCCTCCTCGTAGCGTTCCGGCAAGTGCCGGCGCAACACCTGTGCCAGGTGTTGCCCGCGCGCGAGAATGGCCAGCGGCGCCAAACCCTGGAGCGCCTCGCGCCGGAAAGCCGCCCCGTCGAACCGGCGATGCACGAGACCGAGATTGTGTGCGAGGCAGTCGATCGCCTCCCGATCGAGCAAAGTCTTCAGCGTGCTGCCGGTCTCGATGGTGCCGGGGGCGTCCGGCAAACGGAGGCCCGAAGATTTCTTCGAGCGTGAAAGCGTAGAATGAGCGGTCATGGCCTCATTCTACCAAACCGGCCGACAACCCTATGTCAGGAGGAAAGCCTGTTGCAGCCCTCCTCAAACACCGCAGGCTGCCGGACGCTCCCGCCGGCATGAACCTCCTCGACAACATCATCTGGCACGCGCTGTCCGGGCCGCAGCGGAAGTTCTCGACCGGCACGGAACGCGCACGGCGCTTCGCCCCGGGGTTCTCGCCCATTCTCGGCTTCGCCGACACCACGCAGCCGATGTTCGCCGACTTGGTGCCGTTCTGCGGGCCAGACGAACACTTTTACTGCGGGGGGTGGTCCGGTCCCGTCCAACCGGGTTGGAAAATTGAGGAGGAAACCACGATGTTTCGCATGGTCTGGTCGGGCGAGACCCCGGCCAATGACGAGGCCGCCGACGCCGTGCCGCTCGGGCCACAGCATGCGATGCAAGCCCTCGAACTCGCCATGCTCACCCACCCGGGCCCGTTCGGACCGCGCACGATCGAACTTGGCGAGTATTTCGGAATCTTCGAGGGACCGCGCCTCATTGCGATGGCCGGCGAGCGCCTCGAGGCCGGTGCGTTCCGCGAGATCAGCGGCGTTTGCACCGATCCGGACTTCCAAGGCCGCGGTTTCGCCCGCCGGCTGATGACGAAACTGATCCGCCGCCAACTGGCCCGCGGCCAGACGCCCTTCCTTCACGTGATGCGTGACAATGTGGCCGCACAGTTCTACCAGCGCCTGGGCTTCCGCATCTACTGCGAACCGGTCGTGCGGGTCGTGGCGCAAGCTTGATGCACAGCGTCATCGTCCTCAGTGCAGCGAAGGATCCCCGCAGGATAAACGTGGCCGGCTTGGATTCGAACCACGGCTTGGCCTGGTCGCTTTGCCAAAAAAAACGACAGGCTACGGTTGTCTTTGGACATTTAGGAAAGTTTCAGGAGGTGTAGCCACGCCAGAGCTGCGAGCGAATGCGTGGTCAGGGAGCGGCCACTTTGTCGCTGCGCTCCATCGCGACTACAGTTGAGGCCGTGAAAGTTCCTACGTGTTATGCTCTCAAAAACTCTACTCCACCGCAACAGTCCTGCGCAGGGTGAGGTCGGCGGCGCGCGAGGAGTTGCCGACGAGTAGCTCGACGGGACCCGGCTCGACGACCCAAGCGTGCGCGGCGGTGTCCCAATACGCGAGGTCGGCGGCGCGCAGCACAATCGTAGCAGTCGCGGTTTTTCCGGGTTCAATCGTGAGGCGCTGGAAGCCCTTCAAGGCCTTCGGAGCGCGCTCAACCTTTGACTGAGGGAATCTCACGTAGAGCTGCACGACCTCGTCGCCGACCCGGGCGCCGGTGTTGGCCACATCCACCCTGACCTCCAGCATGCCGTTGCGGGCGAGAGTGTCGGCACAGCGTAGCTTTGATAGCACAAACGTGGTGTAGCTCAGTCCGTAACCGAACGCGAACTGCGGCTCCTGCTTCGCATACATATAGGTGCGGCCGTTGCGGATGTTGTAATCCATCATCGGCGGGAGGTCGGCGAGCGACTTCGGCCAGGTCTGCACGAGCTTGCCGCCGGGGTTGAAGTCGCCGAACAGCACGTCGGCGAGCCCGTGGCCCTGCTCCTGGCTGGCGTGGGTGAGCTGCACGAGCGCCGGGACGTTTTTCACGACCCACGGCATGACGTAGGGAAAGTTGGCGACGAGCGCGACGACGGTGCGCGGATTGGCCTTCATGACCTTGCGGATGAACGCGAGCTGCGCCGGCGGCAGGTCGAGCGACCGGCGGTCCACGCCCTCCTTGCCGTCGCTCGGCTCGGTGAGGATTTCCCAACTCGCGTTGCTCTCAGGGTGGTTCCCTACGCAGACCACGACCACGTCGCACTTCCGTGCGGTGTCGACCGCCACACCGCTCATGTCGGCAACCCACTTGACGCCGAACTTGTCGGGCACGCGCGGCACGCCGGAACGGGCCTTGGCCTCTATGCCGTCGCGTGGCGGAATCGTGTAGGGCGGCGTGCCAGAATACCAGTCGAGCAGCACGGTGTTGGCGAGCGGCCCGACGACGGCGATGCTCTTGAGCTTGCCCGGGTCGAGCGGCAGCAGGTAGCCGTCGTTTTTCAGCAACACGATGGATTGGCGCGTGACCTCTCGCACGAGGGCACGCGTCGCGGGTTCGTCCCAAGGCTCCGTGCCGCCCTCGCGACCGATCTGGGCATAGGGCACGCGGTCGGCGGGATCGAGCAGGCCGAGGCGAACGAACAGACGGAGGCGCCCGCGGATGGCGGCATCGAGGTCGGCCTCCGTGAGCAGGCCGCGGTCGAGTGCTTGCTTCACGCCGTCGACGCGGTCGAGGAAGAGATTGATGCCGGCCTTGATGCAGGCGGTCGTGGCCGTGGCGAGATCGGGATAGGCCTTGTGCTCGTTGACGAGGTGCGAGAGGCCGCCGCCGTCGGTGCAGATGATGCCGTCAAGACCCCATTCGCCCATCACGATGTCGCGCAACATGGGATGCACGTGGCAGGGCACGCCGTTCCAGGCGTTGTAGGCGGTCATCATCGAGCGAGCGCCACCGTCGCGGACGGCCATCTCGAAGGGCTTGGCGTAATATTCGCGCCAGAGACGTTCGTCGAAGTTCGAGGAGGAGTGGAAGCGCCCGTCTTCGTTGCTGTTGGCGAGGAAGTGCTTCAGCAGACTCGTGGCCTTGAGGTAACGTGGATCGTTGCCGGCCAGTCCGCGCGCGAAGGCGGAGGCAAGCGTGCCGGTGAGGAAAGGGTCTTCGCCATAAACTTCCTCAGTGCGACCCCAGCGCGGATCGCGGGCGAGGTCAGCGTTGGGCGCCATGACGACCAGGGCCGATCGTTTGTATTTCTCGCTCTGGAACAGCCAGCGCGCCTCGTGCGCCTGGTTGGCGGCCACGCGTTGCAGCAGCGCCGGATCCCAGGTTGCGGCGAGGCCGTAGGCCTGTGGAAATTGCGTGGTCGGTGTCGGGTTGCGTTTGCCCCAGTTGCTCGGACCGCCCTGCGCGACTCCGTGGTAGCCCTCGGCGATGTTGGTGCCGATAACGCCAAGCCGCGGCACGCCTGGCGTGAAGCCCAGGTTGGCGATCTTCTCCTCCAGCGTCATGCGCCCAATGAGGTCGGTTATGCGCTGCTCGGCCGGCAGGTCGGGATTGCGGAACGGATAATCGTAGTCGGCAGCGGCGGACGCAACAGCGCCCAGCGCCAAGCCCGCGAGGAGAGGAAACAGGCGCGGTTTCATGGGGTGCACAGGGATAACCCGGCCGGCCCGGTCAGACCACCCCGAAACCGCGGCAGCGTTTGGCGATTCTGCGCTACCTATTGCCGTAGGCACGCTCCACTTTGGCAACACGCACCTGGTAGTCGGCATACCAGGTCTGCTGTCCGGCGCGCTGGGCCTGCTGGTGTTCGGTGTCGCGCTTCCACGCGGCGATGGACGCCTCGTCGCGCCAGTAGGAGACGGTGATGCCGAGACCGTCGGCACCGCGGGCGCTCTCAACGCCAAGGAAGCCGGGCTGCGAAGCGGCGAGCGCGACCATGCGCTCGGCCATGGCGCCGTAGCCCCGGTCGCCCTCGGTTCGTCGCGAGGTGAAGATCACCGCGTAATAGGGCGGCTCGGGGGTGGCGGCGATATTGGCGGGAGTGCTCATGACGCCCTGGGGTTCAGCACCAACATGGAACTGCTGCCCACGAAGAACTCGTAGTTCACCTTGCGCACCTCGCTGGGAATGCCGAGGACGCCGAGTTCTCCGCGCAGGCGGTCGAGTTCGGCGTAGGGTTTCCCGCCGGGACCGACGAGCGGATGGATGCGCACTTCGCCCGAGCTCACCCGCGCGAGTTCCACGCAGGCGGCGACGTGCCACGCGAAGTCGAACCGGGCCGCGTAGATGAAGAGCAGGTGCGCGCAGAGCACGAGGTCGAAGGCCCCGTCGAGGAACGGCAGCAACGGCAGCGAGGCGCGCACGTAGCGGCCGTGCCGGACGTTGCCCTCGTAGTCGGCGAGAAACCGCGCCGCCGCGGCGCGCCGATCGGTCTCGGCCGCGTCGAGGGAGGGAAAGCTCTTGAAGCGGAACAGCCGCCGCTTCTCGCGCATCTGCTCGAACATGCGCGCATAGTCGTCGCGCACCCGGGCCGACAGGTCGGCATGCGACTGGTCATAGAGCGGGTCCACCGCGACGGCATCCACGCCGCGCCGCCGCGCTTCGGCGGTGAAGGACGAGGGACCGGCGGCGACATCGAGCACGGCCTTGTCGCGCAGCGCGGCCGGATCGAGGCCGAAGAACCGGCAGTATTCGTCGAGCGTGCGCCCGAAGAAGGACACGGCCGGCAGTTCCAGCGCGGGGGTATTCGCCCGGGCCGGCCGCGGGGCGGTCGGTCCGGGCCTTCTCTGGGCTATTGGGGATGGAGGTGCAACGAGCGTGGGCATGGCATGATGTGGTTTGCTTGGGTGGTGGTTGGGGGTGGAAAAACAAAAAACCCGACTCGGTGGAGTCGGGCTCGGGTGGTGGAGGTTGGTTTTTCTTTTCTGGCGGCCTTAGTGGGTGACCGCCTTGTCCTCTTCACGCCGAGCCCTGGTAATGTGCCAAGCACCTTTGACCGAGGCCATTTTGGCGACGGAGTTGGAGCGGCGAAGGGCGGCGGAAAGAATCACGGACGCGTTGATGGGGAATCGGCCGGCGGCGTGCAAGCTGGATTTTTTTGGCGCAAAAGAAAACCCGGGCCGCTTGCCGCGGTCCCGGGTTGTCAGTCGTCCACACACTAAAGGGATTTAAGTGCCGCTCGGCTTGCCGAGGTGGAGCAGGTTTTTCGCCGCGAGGAAGGGCGCCACCGTGAAGGACGGCTTGGCCGGCTTGGCGGCGGGTGCTTCCTCCAGGGCCTTGGCCTTGGCGGCCACCTCGGCTTCGCGGACCTTCACCCAGGCTTCGCGGCGGGCAACCTCCTGTTCGCGGATCATGATCTGTTCCTCGCGATCCTTGAGGGCGAGGCGGTCGTCGCTCAGGCCGCGACGGGCGGCCTCGAGCAGAGAGTGCGCGCGGTTGTATTTATCCCAAGCGGCATCGAGATCGCTCTGAGTCGGGCTGCCGGGCTGAGCCTGCGGCGCGGCCGGCGCATGCTGGGGCGCCCGGGTCTGCTCAGCCTGCTCCACCAGCGTGCGCAGACGCTGCTCGTATTCGCGCAGGCTGGCTTCCTTCTGGTGCATGACCTCGATGTCGGTGGAAAGCTGGGTGCGCAGTTTTTCAAGATGCGCGACTTCTTGGGTGCCGGAGGGGAGTGATGTATTCATGGCTGTGGGCGGGCGGTGCGTGACGTCACCTTATCAGGTGTATCGTGACGCCGCTAGAGGCGCGGGGGCTATTTACCCAGCGTTTACCCCTGAGGGAACGGGTTTTACGCAATTGTAAAGACTCGCCGTCGTTCCCGGTGCCCCTCAACTCCCAAAGGGAAGCCGCACGGTTTCCCATGCGGCTTCCGGCACACACACACTAAAAATGCTTCAGGCCCGGAAGATTACGTCCTCGCGGTTGAACATGCGCACGCAGAGGGCGATGCCGCAGGCGGCAATCACGGCGGTGGAGCCGAAGATCATCGCCAGATAGCCCCAATGCCAGACGCCGGAGAGCATTTCTTTGCACGCCAGACAGATGTTGAGGATCGGGATCAACGCGGTCTTCGGCCCGAGCTCGATGCCGGGCATCATGCCCATCATCGCCGGCATGAGCACGACGATGATCAACGGTGAGACGTAGCTTTGCGCCTCCTTGTAGCTCTTGGCGAAGAGCGAAATCGTGAGCAGCAGCGCGGCGAACAGCACGGCCACCGGGGCGATGAGCGCGAAGACCCCCAGGATGCCGGCCGGATCGATGGTCGGGATGAACCCACCACCTCCTCCGCCGCCGCCCGCACCCATCCCGCGTCCGGCGAAGAAGCTGCCCGCGAACATGAGGCTCGTCGAAGTGGAGACCAGCGTGAGCGCCATGGTCGCGACCGATGCCGTCATCACCATGAGAAACTTGCCGAGCACGATGTTCACCCGGTGCACGGGGCTGCAAAGCAGCGTCTCCATCGTGCCCCGTTCCTTCTCCCCGGCCGTCAGGTCGATGGCCGGATACATCGCGCCGGTGAAACAGAGGATGATGATCATGTAGGGCACGATGCCGCCGATGATGTTGCCGCCCACCTTGGCGGGCGGCGCCACGTTTTCGCGACGGATCTCGAAGGGGTGCACGAAGTCCTTGGATAGACCGCGCGCGGCGAGGCGGGCTTCGACGGTCTTCTCGCGCAGGTCCCGGAAAAAGCGGTCCACCTCGCCGACGCCCATGCCGGACTTCATCTCCCCCTGATAGTGGTAGAGCGTGACGGCCTTGGGCTCGCCGGATTTCAGCGCCGTCTCAAATCCCGGCGGAATTTCGACGGCAAGGCGGATCTTCTTTTCCGTCACCATCTGTCTGTAGTCGCCGCCGGTCTCAACGATTCGGAATTTCGGATCGGCCTTGAGCGCCGCGATGATGCCCGGCGAATCGGCGCCGCCCACGATGACCAGCGAAGTGGCCTCGGCCTGAGCCTTGCGCACGACCTTCGACATGACAAAGCCCGCGCCGAACATGATGAGCGGCATGAGCAGCGTGGGCACGACAACCATCGAGATCAGCGTGCGGCGGTCGCGCAGCGAATCCTTCAGCTCCTTGAGGTAAACCGTGACGATGTGGCTCCAATTCATGGTCGGGTCCTCAGTCCTTGAGTGCGGCGGCCAGCGCGGCTTCGCCGCCGACGGCCTTGACGAAAATCTCCTCCATGTCGCGCTCACCGAAGCGCGCCTGCAACTCCGCCAGCGTGCCCTCGGCCACGAGTTTGCCGCCGTGGATGATGCCGATGGTGTCGCACAGTTTTTCCACCTCGCTCATCACGTGCGTGGAATAGATGACGGTCTTGCCCCGGTCGCGGCACTGGCGCACGAACTTCACGATCGCGCGGGCCGTCATCACGTCGAGACCGAGCGTGGGCTCGTCAAAGATCATCACCGCCGGATCGTGCACGAGCGTGCGCGCGATGGAGGTCTTCTGCTTCATGCCGGTCGAGAACTTGTCGCAGCGCCGGTCCAGAAAGTCGTGCATGCCCAGTTCATCGGCCAGCACCTGGATGCGCGCGGCGATGGCGGCTTCGTCCATGCCATTGAGCCGGCCGAAATAGGCGACCATTTCACGGGCGCTGAGCCGCCCGTAGAGCGCGGTGCTCGCGGCGAGGAATCCGACATTGGCGCGGACCTTCTCCGGCGCCGTGCCGGCATCGTGTCCGGCGACGGTGCAGGTGCCGCTGGTGGGTTTGAGGAGCGTCGCCAGCATGCGAAGCGTCGTGGTCTTGCCCGCGCCGTTGGCCCCGAGCAGGCCGTAGATCCGGCCGGGCTGGCAGGTAAATGACAGGTCGGCCGCAGCCGTGATCAGACCGCGCTTCTTGTCCTTGAAGGTCTTGGTGAGCTGACGGGCTTCGATCATGGTCAGGCGTCCTTGCGCGGCAGCAGGGCAAGGAAGAGACCGGCGGCCACGGCGATACCGGTCGCGGGGTTCACCGACACCATCAGGGCGGTGCCGATGCCGGTGCAGACGGCAGTGCGAGCCGCGAGCGACATGGAGGGACGTGTCTTGCAGAGATGCTTCATGGATTTGGGGAGTTTAGAGGCTCATGCGCTCGCGAAAATCCTGGGCTTGGCGACGGGAGAGCTCGACCTTGAGCCCGCCCTTGAGTTTCACGAGCAGGCCGCCGCTGAACCACGGCTCGATGCCCTCGACCCAAGTGAGGTTGATGACCTGCTTGCGGTTGGCGCGGAAGAAATTTCGCGGATCGAGCCGCTCCTCCATGGCCGTGAGCGACCGGAAGAGCTGCGGCTTGTTGTCGTCAAAATGCAAGCGCGTGTAGTTGCCCTCGGATTCAAGCAGGCGGATGTTCTTCACCGGCACGAACCAGCAGCGGTCGCCTTCTCGGACGAAGACCTTGTCCTCCAACGAAAGCCGCGTCGCCGACAGAGGCGCGGCGGAGCCGGCGGACGCGGTCTCTCGCGCGCGCAGGCGCTCGAGCGCAGCGATCAGGCGGTTGGGGTCCACGGGCTTGAGCAGATAATCGAGCGCGTTGAACTCGAAGGCCTTCACGGCGAATTCGTCGTAGGCGGTTGTGAAAATCACGGCCGGCAGCGGGGGATCCAGCCGCTCCAGCAGGCTGAAACCGTCGGCACCGGGCATCTGCACGTCGAGGAACAGCAGGCCGGGCTTGAGCTCGGCGACCTTGGCGGCGGCGTCTTCCACATCCACCGCCTCGCCGACGATCTCGATGTCGGGATGGGCCGCGAGCAGGCGGCGGAGCTCGTTGCGCGCGAGGCGCTCGTCGTCGATCAGGAGGGCTTTCATCGGGCGTGCTTGGCGGAGATTTTGAGACAGGGAATGCGCACGTGGGCGGTGACGCAACCGGCCGGTTCGGCCGCGAGGCTGAGCCGGGCGCGGTCGCCGAAGAGCAGTTGCAACCGCTCGGAAGCGTTGCGCAGGCCGACGCCGGTGGACGAACCCGCCTTGGCGGCGGCGGCGCTGGGCACGGCCGTGAGGTCCCCGGGGTTGCTCACCCGGATGTGCAGGTCCTCGCCTTCCAGGGCCGCGCCGATGGCGATCTCGCCGCCTTCGCGCCGGGTGGAGATGCCGTATTTGACCGCGTTTTCCACCAGGGTCTGCAGCAGCATCGGCGGCACCGGCATGGCGCGGGCCTCATCGTCCACGGTCCATTTCACCTGCAGGCGGTCCTCGTGGCGGATCAGCTCAAGCGCCAGGTAGTCCTCGACGATGCGAATCTCCTCCTCGAGCGGCACGGTCTCCTGCTGGCCGGACTGGAGCGAGTAACGCAGCATGTTGGCCAGCCGGGTGACGGATTCGCGGGCGCGCGGGGCGTCCTCATCGATGAGCGCCCGCAGGCTGTTGAGGGAGTTGAACAGGAAGTGCGGGTTGACCTGCGACTTGAGCGCACGCAACTCGGCCTCCTTGACGCTGGCGGCGAGGCGGAACTGCTCCAGCTGCATGCGCCGCAGGCGCTCGAAGGTGTGGTAGATGAAATAGAGGCTGAACCACCCGCAAAAGAGGAGCACGCCGTTAATCGTCGAGGCCAGGATGCCCAGCCGCAGCGTGATGCGGCTGGCGGTCCACGGCTCGCCCAGCACGCCGTAGATGAAGCCGAAGCCGACCACCGACCAGAGGACGGACATCACGACTGCCAGTCCGATCACACGGGGCAGCAACGGAGCCCAGCTGAGCTCGCGCCATCCCCGGCGCTTGATCACCACCCGGGCGTAATGCGTCAGCAGGAGCCCCTGCAACATGACCATCACGAGGATCGACCGGTCGTGCAGCGAGGTGTCGGCCCGCTTGTCCACCGCATCCTGGTAGAACAGCTGCATCGCGAGCAGCGCGCCCCAACCCGCGGTCTGGCAGAGCACGTAGAGCCGGTTCTTCGCGCGCAGCAGCTTGGCTTCGGGATCGGCGGTCATCACCGCGGAGCGAACCACGCCGGCCCGGCCGGCGGCAAGACCGTCCGGTCGGGACAAACGGGAAGCGGGCGTCGTGGTGGCCGCGAAGGACATGGCGGAAACCCTGCGCGGCGGCGCACCGGCGCACACGGCGGTTTGGACGAGCGGTCCAGGCGGACCGACGGGCGGACGTTCGCCGGCTGTTAAAAATGCGCCGGGACAAAGGAAACCCTTTACCCACCGCACCGCGCCGCGCACGCTGTTGTCTCCACGTCGAAAATCCCAGCATGAAGGCACGCGTCGTCATCGTCGGCAGCTACGTCCAGGATCTTTCCTTCTACGTCGCGGAATTTGCCCGGCCCGGCGAGACCCTGCCGGCTGACCTCCGGCCCGGTGCCGGCGGCAAGGGTTTCAACCAGGCCGTCGCCGCCACCCAGGCGGGCGTGCCCACGCTGTTCATCGGCGCCATCGGCCACGACGCGGCCGGCGCGGGCGCCCGGGACTTTGCCCGGCAGCACGGAGTTCGCGCGGAATTCGTGGTGAAGAAAAAGGAGCCCACCGGGGTCGCCTCCATTGCGATCAACACCGCGGGCCAGAACCAGATCCTGGTGGCGCTCGGCGCCAACCTCGCCCTCCATGTCCGCGACGTGCCGGTCCGCCCGCTGACCGGTGCCGACGTCGTTGTCTGCCAGGCCGAGAGCGACATGAAGACGACCGCGCACGTCCTGCGCACCGCACGGCGCCAGGGCGCGATCACGATCTTCAATCCCGCACCCATGCACGCGAAGGTGGATCTTGCCATCCTCCGCCACGTCGAGGTGCTGATTCCCAACGAGGCCGAGTTCGTCGCGCTGGTGAACCGCTCGGCCCGCAGCGGCCTGAAGAACTTCACCACCGAGGCCCTTCTCCGTCTCGCGCCCGATCGGCTCCACTCGCTCTGCCGGTCCTTCAACGTGCCCATCGTCATCGTCACGCTCGGCGCCGGCGGCTGCTTCGTCTCGCAACCGGACGTCTATGCGCGCGTGAACGCCCACGGGGTGGACCCCGTGGACACCACCGGCGCGGGAGACGCCTTTGTTGGCGGCTTCGCGGCCGGACTCGTGAAGTTCAACAAGAACGTCTTCGAGGCCGCGCACTTTGCCAACGCGGTGGCGGCCCTCGCGGTCACGCGCCACGGCACGGCCAGCGGCATGCCCACAGCGCGCGAGATCTCCCGCTTCCTCCGCCGGCGCGACCATGCGTAAGGCCGCGTCGGACCGGCTATGGGTCAATTGTTGGAACTTGAAAGACGATGCCCCGTAAACGCCCTGAGAACCCGGAACCGACGTCTTTCCGGGCGAAACTCTACCGGATCGCCCTGGTGCGTTGGGTGGATCTGCCGAAGCGTGTGATTGATGCCCTCGGCCTGCCGCGTGCCGACATCAAGGGCGGTGGCCTCGGCCTCAACGCGCTGCTCCGCTTCAACGAAGACCTTGACCGCGTGACGCTCCTGCCCGGCAAGCGCGGCCACTACAAATTGGCCTTCAAGGCCGAGCTGCTGCGCGCCGCCGGCGTGGATGCGGGCGACACGGTGGACTTCACCCTCGAAGCCGACACCGCGTCGCGCGAACCCGAGCTGCCCGCCGAACTCGCCCGTGCCTTCCAAAACCGCCCGCAGCTGTGCGAACGCTGGTTGGCCCACAGCGTCGCCATCCGCCGCCAGGTAACCCGCTATATCACGGACGCCAAGACCGCCGAGACGCAGGCGAAGCGCTGCTGGATCTTCATCGAGCGCCTCGCCGAGACCGGAAAGCTCAGCGCCTGAGGCTTTCCTCGTGTTTTGTCATCGCGAGACCGGCGAAGCCGGGCGTGGCGATCCAGCTGAATGATCAATTGTTCGGGATGAACCCCTGCGGCTTCGGTTCCTGCAGCTTGCGGGCGAAGATCGGCACAAACTGCACGACACCCAGCACGCCGAGCACGAACAGGTCGTCCCGATAGGCGCCGCCCAGGAAGATGCCCAGGATGCCGCAGGCTTCGGCCAGGGCCAGGCCAACGACATAAAGCGGCAATGCCCGCTGCAGGCTGTCGAAGCGCGGCAGCACGAGCCACCGGATGACGATGCTCACGAACAGCGGCACGAGCCCGACAAGATTTTTGAGCACGTCCTTGTCCGGCGACGGTTTGATCGGCCCGCGGCCGAGAGCGAAATAGACCACCAGCAGGCCGACGAGAACCGCGGCCCAGAGGATCCACCAGATCAGCAGCATCTGCTTCGCGGCGGGATTCGCAGACGGAGTTGGCCCGATCATGCTCATGCGCCGACCGGATGCCAGGTGGTCTTGAACTCGAGGGTGTCGCGGAGGTCGTAGAGGCCCTGGGCCTTGTCAGAGAACCAGTCCACGGGCTCTCCTGACCCGAGCGTTGTCGAGGGTTCGGTCTTGTGGAGCTTCACCCGCTTCACACTCTCGGCGGCGCCGAGCTTGATCGTCTTGCGCTCGTCGGCATTGGCCACGCCGACGATGGCGCGCAGGTGTGTGTGCGTGGCCATCGTGGGCACGATCTCCTTTCGGAAGCCGGTGAGCAGATTGACCACGCCGCCGGGCAGGTCGCTCGTGGCCAGCATCTCGCCGAGCACGATGGCCGGATAGGGCTGCGTTGACGAGGCGAGCGCAACGACGGTGTTGCCGGCGGTGATGGCCGGGGCAAAGAGCGACACGAGCGCGAGCAGCGGTGCCTCATCGGGCGCGAGCACGCCGACAATGCCCATGGGCTCGGTGACGGTGAAATTGAAGTGCGGCGAGGCAACGGGGTTCACATTGCCGAGCACCTGCTCATATTTGTCGGCCCAGCCGGCGTAGTAGATGAGGCGGTCGATGGTGGCGGTGATCTCCTTCGCGGCGGCGGCCTTGGTCGCGCCACCGAGCAGGAGGGCGTCGGCCAGGTCGGCCTTGCGGGCCTCGATCATCTCGCCGAGGCGGTAGATGATCTGGCCGCGGTTGTAGGGCGTGCGCTTAGCCCAACCGGGGCCGGCCTTGGCGGCGGCCTCGACGGCGTTGCGCAGGTCCTTGCGCGTGCATTGCGGGATGTTGGCGAAGAAGGCGCCGGAAGCATCCTTGATCGGGAAAGTGCGAGCGCTCTCGGAGCGGATGAACGCACCGCCGACGTAAACCTTCGGCGTCTTGGTGATGGGAAGTCGGGTGGCCATGGCGGAAAGGGTCAGGGGTTGGCGGGCGCAGGCACCTCGTCCTGCAGGTAGGTTTTCTCCTTATAGAACTTGGCCACCACGGTGTAGATGATCGCGGTGACGAAACAGAGCACGGAGAAAAACACGTAGAACGTCGCACCGGGGAGCTTCGAGGTGCCGTCCTCGTTGGCGATGAACTTGTGCACGAAGGCGGTGATGAGGTTGCCCGCCGAAATCGCCCACAGGTAGAGCACCATGATGATGGACTTCATGCGCTTCGGCGCCTGCGTGTAGGCAAACTCCAGCGACGTGACCGACACCATGACCTCACCGAGCGAGAGCAGCGCGTAGGCGGGAACCTGCCAGGCGATGCTGGGTTTCAGGCCGGCGGTGATGCGCGACTCGATCCACGCGCTGATGAGGAAGGACGCCGCCGTGACCACCAGACCGATGCCCATCTTGCGCAGTTCGTTCAACGGGAAGAACCGGTTGATGAACGGATACAGCACGTAGGGGCAGAACACGATGCCCACGAGGATGAAGACGCTGTTGAGCGTCTGGATCTGCGACGAAAGAATCTCGAAGTTCCAGCCGAAGAGCGCCACCTGCCGGTCCATCTTCTCCGCCTGCAGCACCCACTCGCCGCCGCTCTGATCCCAGAGCGACCAGAAGATGGCGACGAAGACGTAGATGATCGCGATGCGGCCGATGATCGTGAGCCCTTCGCGGTTGAAGTTGTCGCGGAAAAACGAGCGCCCGGGCGGCGGGATGTGGACAAACTTGTAGCGACCCATCCAGAAGATCACCGCGGCGAGGCCCATGAGGATGCCCGGCACGCCAAAGGCCCAGCCGGGGCCGGCGTATTTGAGGAGGAGCGGCGTGAGCGGAATCGAGATCATCGAGCCGGCGTTGATCGCAAAATAGAACCAGCTGAAGGCCTTGGAGAGCATGTGCTGGTTCGACGCGCCGAACTGATCGCCTACGTTGGCCGAGACGCAGGGCTTGATGCCACCGGAGCCGATGGCGATGAGCGTCAGGCCCACGCCCAACCCCACGCGCGTGTCGTCGATCGCCAGCGCAAGATGGCCGCCGCAATACACGAGCGAGAGCCAGAAGATCGTGCGATACTTGCCCCAGAACGCGTCGGCCAGGATCGCCCCGAACACGGGCAGGAAGTAGTTCAGCGATAGAAACAGGTGGTAGTTCTCCGCCGCCTCGCGCTCCGACATCACATCGAGCTGGCCGGAGGAGTTCATGAGATACTGCGTCATGAACACGACGAGGATCGCGCGCATCCCGTAGAAGCTGAAGCGCTCCGCCGCCTCGTTGCCTACGATGTAGGGGATGCCCGGCGGCATCTTGTCCGTCTTGATCGGCGCGGTGATGAGTTTCTTGTCGTCCATGAAATCAGCGGAAAATGAAGGCGGCGATTATCGCCGCGAGGGTGACGAAGCCGACGATGGGCCAGAGCAAACCGGAGCCGCGGCGCGGCGCGACCTTGGGTTCGTCCTCGAAGGCCGGGTCAGGCAGATCGAGTCCGTCGTAACGCGTGGTGTCTTCGTCCCAGCCGGAGCGTTCGTCTGCTCCGCAGCCCGGGCAGGCCCGCGCTTCACGCGGCACGCTTTCGCCGCAAACGGGGCATTCGGTGGGAGGAACGAAGTCACGGGGCATCGGCCTCAGACCAGCTTGCAGTAGTCGAGGAGACCCTGGCGGCCACCTTCGCGGCCGAAGCCGGACTCCTTGTAGCCGCCGAAGGGCGACGTGGGGTCGAACTTGTTGTAGGTATTGGCCCAGACGACGCCGGCCTTGAGCTCCGTGCTCATCTTGAGGATGCGCGAGCCCTTGTCGGTCCACACACCGGCGCTCAGGCCGTAGGCGGTGTTGTTGGCCTTCTCCACGGCCTCGTCGAGCGTGCGGAAGGTGAGCACGCTGAGCACGGGGCCGAAGATCTCCTCGCGCGCGATGCGATGACTCATGCTGACGCCGGAGAACACCGTCGGCCGGAAGTAGTAGCCCTTGGTCGGCAGCTTGCAGGCGGGCTGGAACATCTGCGCACCCTCCTTCACGCCGGCGGCGACAAGCTTTTCGATGCGCGTGAGCTGCTCCTTCGAGTTGATGGCGCCGATGTCGGTGTTCTTGTCGAGCGGGTCGCCGACGCGGAGCGTGCGGATGCGGGTCTTGAGCTTCGCGAGCACGGCATCGGCCACGGGCTCATGCACGAGCAGGCGCGAACCGGCGCAGCAGACGTGGCCCTGATTGAAGAAGATGCCGTTGACGATGCCCTCGACGGCCTGGTCGAGCGGAGCGTCATCGAACACGATGTTCGCCGCCTTGCCGCCGAGCTCCATGGTCATCTTCTTGTCCGTGCCGGCGAGCGAGCGCATGATGATCTTGCCGACCTCGGTCGAGCCGGTGAAGGCGACCTTCACGGCCGTCGGGTGGTTCATCACGGCGGCACCGGTGTCGCCGAAACCCGTCACGATGTTGACTGTGCCGGGCGGCAGGCCGGCGTCTTGGATGATCTCGGCGAACTTGAGCGCGGTGACGCTGGTCGTCTCGGCCGGCTTGATAACGATCGTGTTGCCCATGGCCAGCGCGGGCGCGAGCTTCCACGCCAGCATCAGCAGCGGAAAATTCCACGGGATGACCTGGCCGACGACACCGAGCGGCGCGACTTTCCGGCCGGGGGCGACGTAGTCGAGTTTGTCGGCCCAACCGGCGTGGTAGAAGAAATGCGCCGCGGCCATCGGCACGTCGAAGTCGCGCGACTCCTTGATCGGCTTGCCGCCATCGAGCGTCTCGGCGACCGCAAACTCGCGGGCGCGATCCTGGAGGAGGCGGGCGAGGCGGTAGATGTATTTGGCGCGCTCCTTCCCCGGCAGCCGTCCCCAGGTCGTGGTGAACGCCTTCTGCGCCGCGGCGTAGGCAGCATCGACGTCGGCGGCGTTGGCCTGCGCGATCTCGGCAAGCTTGGTCTCGTTGGCCGGGTTGATGGAATCGAAATACTTGCCGGATGCGGGCGCGACGAACTTGCCGCCGATGAAGAGATCGTAGCGCGGCTTGAGCTTCGGATCGGCCGTCTCGGGCGAGGGATCATATTCCCAGAGGTCGCCGAAGATGAGCTCGGGCGCCGGCCGGCCGGCGGAGCGCTTGGTTGGACGTTTGGTTTCAGTGAGAGTTGGCATTTGTTGTGAACCACAGAGGCACGGAGAATTCCGTCTCAGGTCGGGGACTGACTTCGTGTCTCTGTGTCTCCGTGGTTAAGTTGGATGGGTGATCAATAGCTCTCGGCGGCTTCGCTGAAGTAATACGGCGCCTGGTAGGCACCGGTCTTTTCCTTCTCGAGCTGCCGAAGCAGGTCGTTGAGCAGCGAGGAGGCACCGAAGCGGTAGCGCGTGTTGTTGAGCCACGCGTCGCCGAGCGTCTCCCTCACCGCGATGAGGAACTGCAGCGCCTGCTTCGCGGTGCGGATGCCGCCGGCGGGCTTCATCGCGATAGGCGTGCCGGTCTCGAGGTAGAAGTCGCGGATGGCCTCGATCATCACCTGGTTGTTGCCGAGCGTCGCGTTGAGCGAGGTCTTGCCCGTGCTAGTCTTGATGAAATCGCCCGGGCGGATGACGCGCATGGCCAGGAAGGACGCGGCACGGATCTTGTCGTAAGTCTCCAGCTCGCTGACCTCCAGGATCACCTTGAGCGTGGCGTCGCCACAGGCCTGCACGACGGCGGCGATCTCGTCCTGCATTTCCTGAAACTCGCCCGCGAGGAAAGCCCCGCGGTTGATCACCATGTCGATCTCGTCGGCCCCGTCGGCGACGGCGGCCTTTACCTCGGCGAGGCGGGTGCGCAGCGGCGCCTGGCCGGAGGGAAACGCGGTTGCGACCGACGCGATGCGCACGGCCGTGTCCTCGCCGAGCGCGCGGCGGGCGTGTTTCACCATCGAGGGATAGACGCAAACCGCCGCCACCTGCGGACAATCGAGCCCGTCGTGCGGCGCGAGCGCTTTCTGGCAGAGCGAGGCGACCTTGCCCGGGGTGTCCTTGCCCTCGAGCGTGGTGAGATCGACCATCGAGGCCGCCAGCTTGAGGCCCTGCACCTTGGACGCTTTCTTGATGCTGCGGGTCGTGTATTTGGCCACGCGTTCCTCGATGCCGACCTGATCGACGGTGCCGATTTCGTTGAACAGACGCCGGAACGCGGCGTGGGAGGTGACGGACATGGGGCGTGTCATACTCCGTTTCGTCCCGCCGAAACAATGCCAAAGTCGGCGGGCGCACGACGATGGACAGACGACCGGCGCGCCACCAGTCTCGCGGCATGGTCACGCTCCTCGACTTGCTCGCCGAAGGCCGGCCTCACACCGTGGGCCGGTCTGTCGAGGTCGCGACGCGGGTGCTGGCCGCCCCGGAACACTTGGACGAGCTTTTCGACGGACTGGCCGACGACAACGAGGGCATTCGCAACCGCGCGTCCGATGCGCTGGAAAAAGTCTCAGCCGCCCGGCCGGACCTGCTCCGACCCTACAAGCGTGAACTGCTCACGCGCGTGAGCCGGATCGAACACTGGATCGTGCGCGCGCATCTCTGTCCAATCTTGGCCCGGCTCGACAACTACACGCCGACCGAGCGCCGGCGTGCCCTCGCGCGCGGGCGCCGCTGGTTGCACGACCGGAGCAGCGTCGTGAAAGCTGTCGCCCTCGACTGCGTCGTCCAGCTCAGCCTCGCGCCCGGCTTCGCGACCGAGCGGACCGCGGCGGCGGTGCTCGTCGAGGAATGCGCCGTGCACGGCGACACCGCCGCCCTGCGCGCCCGCGCCCGCATCCTGCGGAAGCAACTCGCCAAACTTGCGCGCGCCGCCCGGGCGTGATTGGCTCGTCCCATGCCCGACACCCCGCCCGCCCCGCAAGGCGAACTCGTGATCCGCACGATCGCGATGCCGGCCAACACGAACTCCAACGGCGACATGTTCGGTGGCTGGATGGTTTCCCAGATGGACCTCGGCGGCGCCATCCTCGCCCGCAACGTCGCGAAAAGCCGCATCACCACGGTGGCGATCGACGCGATGGAGTTCCACGAACCGGTCTATGTCGGCGATATCGTGAGCTGCCACGCGTCGCTGCTGAAAGTCGGCCGCACCTCCATGCGCATCGCGATCGAGGCCTGGGCCCAGCGCCACAAGGGCGGCGAACACGTCCGCGTCACACAAGGCACCTTCACCTATGTCGCCATTGACGATGCCGGCCGCCCCCAGCCCGTGCACCGTGTCTGAACCTTTCCCCATGAAGTTCCCCACCCTGCCCCGCCGCCTCGCCCTCCTCTTCGTTTTCGCCGCCGCCCTCCTGGCGCGCGCCGATGACAGCGCCATCCTCGCCGCCGTGCGCGCGGCCGACGATGAGCGCGTCGCCGCCATCAAGGCCGCCGACGCCGCCCGGCTCGACGCGATCTTTTCCGACCAGCTTCTCTACACCCACTCCAATGGCCACCTCGACAACAAGGCCGCCTACGTCGGGTCGCTTGTTTCCGGCAAGACCGTGTATGAGATCTATGACTACAAGCAGCGCGACTTTCACGTCGCCACGCCCGACATCGTGCTCATGACCGCGAAGCTGACGATCAAGGCCCGGAGCGCCGCCGGCGGGCTCGCCAGCGACGTGAGCGTCCTCGCCGTCTGGCGCAACGAGGGCGGCAAATGGCGTTTCCTCGCCTGGCAGTCGGCCAAGCTGACGCCGCCGGCGGTGAAATAGGACTGTGTCGGACTGTTTTGACCGGGAGTGCACGGTCGCCGGTTTGACGTCGCGCGTTCGCATCCCAATCGTCGCGGCTTGTCTACCCTCCCGCCTTTTTCCCCCGCTTCCGCCCGCGGCGGCCTCGCCGCCGCCGGGGCCTTCCTCATCTGGGGCACCGTGCCGGTCTATTGGAAGCAGATGGCGGCGGTCTCGCCGTTCGAACTCATCGCCCACCGGATCGTATGGTCCCTGGTTTTCCTGCTCGGGGTGCTGGCGTGGCAGCGGAACTTCGCCTCCCTGCGACCGGGGCTGGCCGGCGCGCGGGCGGTCGGCCTGAACTTCACCGCCAGCGTGCTGCTGACGCTCAACTGGGGCGTTTACGTGTGGGCGGTGAATTCCGGCCAGGTGATCGAGTCCAGCCTTGGCTATTTTCTCGTGCCGCTGTGCAACGTGGCGGTCGGCTCGCTCGTGTTCCATGAGAAGCTGCGGCCGTTGCAGTGGAGCGCCATCGGTCTCGCGGCCGCCGGCGTGCTGCTGCTGCTCGTGCGGGTCGGTCATTTTCCCTGGGTGGCGCTGAGCATCGCCTTCACCTGGACCTCCTACGGCCTGCTGAAGAAAAAGTCCCTCCTCGGCCCCATCGCGGGGCTCACCGTCGAGACCATCCTCATCTTCCCGGTCGCCGCCGGCCTGCTGCTGTGGTGGCACCACACCGGCGTGGGCGCCCTCGGGCGGATCGACGCCCGCACGCAGGCCTTCGTGCTCAGCGCGGGCGTGGTCACGGCGGTGCCACTCCTGCTCTTCGCGCACGGCGCCCAACGCATTCGCCTGACCACGCTGGGGCTGTTGCAATACCTCGCGCCGACCGTGCAGTTTCTGCTCGGCGTGTTCCTCTACCACGAGGCCTTCGACGGCGCGCGCCTGCAGGCTTTCGTCATCATCTGGGCGGGGCTCGTCCTCTACAGCGCAGACAGTTTCTGGTCGCAACGCCGCCGGCTCTTCGCGTAAGCATGGGTTCCCGGCCGACGCGGCCGGCTGCTTTATGACCCCCGCATCCCGCCGTTACCCCGCCCTGCTCCTGATCGCCCTGCTCGCGCCGCTGGCGCCGGCCCAATCAACCGCCCCGGCGGCACCCGCCGCACCGGCTGCGCCCGCGTCCCAAGCCGCCCCCGAGGTGGTGGACGCCTCCGCCGCCATCCCCAAAGCCGGCAACGCCCGTTTCTTCCAGCTGCACGAGTCGTTCCTAAAGCGCGGCAAGGAGGGTCCGATCGGCCTCCTGTTCCTCGGCGACTCCATCACCGAGGGCTGGCGCGGCGCGCCGCACATCTGGGAGCACTACTACGGCAAGCACCAGCCGGCCAACTTCGGCATCGGCGGTGACCAGACACACCACGTCATCTGGCGCATCGAAAACGGCGAACTCGACGGCATCAGCCCGAAGGTCGTCGTGCTCATGCTCGGCACCAACAACGCCGGCCAGCACACCGGCGAGCAGATCGCCGCGGCCGACACGAAGATCGTCGAGCTGATCCGCGCCAAGATTCCCGGCGTGAAGGTGCTGCTCCTCGCCATCTTCCCCCGCGACGCGCGGCGCACGCCCACCGGCCTCATCACCGAGGCGGCCGTCACCGACGCGGGCAAACGCATGGGCGCCATCGAGCGGGCCAACGCGATACTGGCCAAACTCGATGACGGCGTGAACGTGCGCTTCCTCAACATCGGCGCCCAGTTCCTCGGCAAAGACGGACGCATCCCGTGGACGATCATGCCCGACCAGCTCCACCTCAGCCCCGCCGGTTACCAGATCTGGGCCGACGCGATGAAGCCGCTGCTGGAAGAGATGCTGAAGTAACCCCGGATTCCACGGGAGCGCCGACGTTTCGTAATCCTGCGCGGAAGCGCAGGGACCGGAACGCGCCTGAGCATGAAAATCTCGCGGCTCTCGCCGCGGGCTACGCGGACAATCGCGGAATCCGGAACGATTCGGTTGAACCGGAGCCGGGGCGCCCTCGCCCCGGTCTGCGCTCACTTCAGCTGTTTGCCGAAATCGAGCAGCTCCATCTCGAACACCAGCGTGGCGTAACGCCCGATGCTCGGCGGCTTGCCGCGCGCCCCGTAGCCCAGCTCCGGCGGCACGATGAGCAGCCACTTCTCGCCCTTGTGCATTTTCTGGAGGGCCTCTTCCCAGCCGTCCACCAGGTCACCGCGGTCCACGCGGATCTTCAGCGGATTCTCGGCGGTGTTTTCGTCGAAGACTTTTCCGTCCAAGAGCATGCCCTTGTAAACCACGCTCACCATGTCGCCCGACTTCGGCATCGGGCCGCTGGTCTCGCCGGGCTTGAGCACGATGTAGCGGAGACCGGTGTAGGTCTTCTTGGCCTCGGGCCACCGCTTCTCGACGATTTCGAGGTCTTCGGGCGGCAGTTTTTCACGCTGGGCGTGCAACGGGGCGGCGGCGAAGGCCAGCACGCCAAGGCAAACGAAAAGCAGGGGACGCAGGGACGGGGTGCTCACGGTTTTTTCTCGGGGGGAATGACGCGGAATTTGAACATCGGTTCCCCCGGCGTCGAGTTTTGTTCGCTCGGGGCGGGCGGGGGCTCGGTTTTGACCGTCGGCACCTCCGGACGCACGGCGGCCGGCACGCTGGGCGTCGCGGCGGGGGCAACGGACGGATTCGTGCTGATCACCGCCGGGCCGGCCGGCAGGGCGGCGAAACCGCGGTCAATCAGCTCGATAGCCTTAAAGTCGCGTGCCCGGCCCTTGTCCACGGTGCGGCCGGGGCCGAACGAACCCATGATGACCATGATCACGCGTTTGCCGCCGCGCTCGGCGGTGGCGGTGAGGCAGTAGCCGGCGCTCTGCGTGTAGCCGGTCTTGAGGCCGTCCACGCCCGCGATGCGGCCCAGCAGCTTGTTGTGGTTGTCCATGCGCATCGGCGTCGCCCGCACCCCGGTGCCGAACATCCGGTCCTTGAGGGAGGTGTATTTGAGCACATCCGTGTTCAGCACGAGGTAACGGCCAAGCAGGGCAAAATCGCGCGGGGTGCTCAGGTCGCCGTCGACCTCGCGGCGGCTGGGCGGCGGCAGGCCGTGCGGGGTGCGAAAGGTGGTGTGCGTCATGCCGAGCGTGCGAGCCTTGGCGTTCATCAGGTCCACGAAGGCAGGCACCGAGCCGGCCGCGGTGCGGGCGAGCGCGTGAGCGGCGTCGTTGGCCGACTGGATCATCATGGCGTAGATCAGCTCCTCCACCGTGAACTTCTCGCGCGGGTCGAGATAAACCTGCGTGCCGCCCATGCGCGCGTCGGCGGCCTCCACCTGCACCGGGGTCTGCAGCGTGATCGTGCCGTCGGCGAGTTTGTCGTGCAGCACGGCGAAGGTCTGCTGCATGTTGATCCGTGACTGGCGTCGG